>NZ_JBIWAP010000009.1:0-120286 GCF_044760075.1 Kitasatospora sp. NPDC098663
CACCCCGGGGGTGTCCCGCAACTTCGACCACAAGGTCTCCGCCACCGCCTCACCACCCAGCAGCACCAGCACCGGACGATGCCGACCCTCGTCCAGCAGACCGCACTCCACCAGCGCTTGGGCGTAGGAGGGCGTCACGTTGATGACGTCCACCACGTGCTCGGCGCAGTAGTCGGCCAGCTGCTGGGCGTCACGGCGCAGGGTCTCGTCGAGGACGTGCACCTCGTGCCCCTCGACCAGCCACAGCAACTCCTCCCACGACATGTCGAAGGAGAACGACACCGTGTGCGCGATCCGCAGCCGACGGCCACCGGCCGAGGCCACCACCGGATCGAAGATCTCCTGCCGGTGGTTCAACTGCATGTTCGTCAGACCCCGGTACGGCGTCACCACACCCTTCGGGCGACCCGTCGACCCCGAAGTGAAGATCACGTACGCCGCCGCGTCCGGGTCGTAGGAGGTCGCGTAGGGCTCGGCGGACAGGCCGGCCAGTTCCTCGCGGACGGTGTCGGCGTCGAGCAGGACGGTGTTGCCGTGATCCGGCACGTGGGCCGCGGCCGTCGTGTCGGTGACCAGGCAGACCGGGGCGGTGTCCTCGACCATGAACGCCAGGCGGTCCACCGGGTAGTCCAGCTCCAGCGGCAGGTACGCCGCACCCGTGCGCAGCACCGCGAACAACGACGCCACCATGTCCAGCGAACGCGGCAGACCCAGCGCCACCACCGTCTCCGGACCGGCACCCCGCGCCACGAACAACCGCGCCAACCGGTTCACCCGCGCGTCCAACTCCGCGTACGTCCACGACACGTCGCCCTGCACCAGCGCCACATCATCCGGCACCAGCACCGCACGCTCCGCCAACAGATCCGCCACCGACGCCTCCGGCAGCTCACGACCCGTCGCCGCCCACTCCCCCAACAACCCACGCTCACCCGACGTCAACACGTCGAGGGCGCGCACCGGCCGGTCGGGGTGGTCGACGATCTGGCCGAGCAGGGAGACCAGGCGCTCGGCGTGCTGCTCCACGACGGCCCGCTCGAACACGTCCGGGCGGAACTTCCACTCGAAGGAGAGCGCCTCGCCGGGGTTGGTGATGAAGATCAGCGGGAAGTGCGTGGCGTCGACGTCCACCACGTCCTGGACGCCGAGGCCCTCCCGGATGCGGTCACGCACGTCCTGGTCCGCGGGCGTGTTGCGGAGCACCTGGAGGGTGTCGAAGAGCCGGCCGAAGCCGGTGCCGCGCTGGATCTCCCCGAGGCCGGTCTGGTGGTGCGCCAGCAGCGCGGTCTGCTCCTCCTGGAGCCGGGTGAGGAAGGCGGCGGCACTCTCGGAGCCGTCCAGCCGGGTGCGCACCGGCACGGTGTTGAGGAACATGCCGATGGTGGCGTCGATGCCGGCCAGTTCGGCCGGGCGGCCGGAGACGGTCGCGCCGAAGACCACGTCCGCCCGGGCGGTCAGCCCGGACAGCAGCAGGCCCCAGGCACCGGAGAGCACGGTGTTGAGGGTCAGGCCGCGCTCCCGGGCGAAGGCCGCGATCCGGGCGGTCAGCTCGGCGGAGATCTCCGCGGTGACCTCCTGCGGCAGCAGCGCGGCCCGCTCCCGGGCCTGCGGCGCGAGCAGGGTGGGCTCCGCCAGACCGGCCAGGGCCGACTGCCAGGCCGCCTTGCCCTGCTCGGTGTCCTGGGCGACCAGCCAGCGCAGGAAGTCGCGGTAGGGCAGGCCGAGTTCGGGGGCCGGCTGCCCGGCGCAGTGCGCCAGCAGCTCCTGGAGGAACAGCCCGGACGACCAACCGTCCCACAGCAGCGCGTGGTTGGTGATCACGATGCGCTGGCCGCCGTCCGGGGCCAGCACGGACACCAGGCGCAGCAGCGGCGGGGCGGCCAGGTCGAAGCGGGTGCCGGCCTCGCGCTCGGTCAGCCGGGCCAGCTCGGCCTCGAACTCCTCGGCGGTGAGCGCCGAGAGGTCGGTCTCGGTGAGCGGCACGTCGACGGCGCGCGGCACGAACTGCAAGGGGCGGCCGGGGCCGTCCTGGAGGAATCCGGCCCGCAGGTTCGGGTGGCGCTCCAGCACCGCGGTGACGGCGGCGCGCAGGGCGTCCAGCGGTATCCGGCGGGTCAGCGTCACCACGTCGCGGGAGGTGTAGACGTCCAGGGCCTGGTCGTCGTACCCCGCCTCGAACAGCAGGCCCTCCTGGAGCGGGGAGACCGGCCAGATCTCCTCGATGTCCAGCCCGGGCGCCACCGCCCGAACGGCGGCGGCCTCGGCCTCGGAGGCGGTCGGCAGTTCGGGCAGCTCGGGGGCCTCGGCGGCGGCCTCGCGGCCGTCGGCGAGGGCGGCCAGGGCGGCGGGGGTGCGCCGTTCGAAGACGTCGCGCGGGCTGAGCGACAGGCCCTCGGCCCGGGCGGCGCCGATCAGGCGGATGGAGGAGATGCTGTCGCCGCCGAGGCGGAAGAAGTCGTCCTCGGCACCGGTCGCGGGCAGGCCCAGGACCTCGGCGTACAGCTCGCACAGCAGCCGCTCGGTCTCCGTCTCGGCCTCGCGGCCGGCCGACACCCCGGTGTAGTCGAGGGCGTCGTCGGGCAGGGCCTTGCGGTCGAGCTTGCCGTTGACGGTCAGCGGCAGCGCGTCCAGCACGGCGAACGCCGAGGGGACCATGTACTCGGGCAGGCGGTCGGCCACGGCCCGGTGCAGGGCCTCGGTGTCCAGGCTCGCGCCCGGGGCGGGCACCAGGTAGGCGACCACCCGGTCGACGGCGCCGCGGCGCACCAGCACGGCGCTGTGCGCCACGCCGGGCTGCTCGCCGAGCAGGGCCTCGATCTCGCCGAGCTCGATCCGGTAGCCGCGGACCTTGACCTGGTCGTCCACCCGGCCGAGGTAGTCGATGGTGCCGTCGGCGCGGCGCCGGACCAGGTCGCCGGTGCGGTACATCCGCTCGCCCGGCTCGCCGAACGGGTCCGCGACGAACCGCTCGGCGGTCAGGCCGGGCCGGTCCAGGTAGCCGCGGGCCAGCTGCACACCGGCCAGGTACAGCTCGCCGGGGGCGCCTGCGGGCACGTGCCGCAGCAGGGCGTCCAGGACGTAGGCACGGCCGCCGGCCAGCGGGCGCCCCACGCTCGGGGTGTCGCTGTCGGCGAGGTCGGCGAGCAGGGCGTCGACGGTGAACTCGGTCGGGCCGTAGTAGTTGAGGACGGTCACCCCGGACTCGGCCCGCAGCCTGGTCCAGAGCGGCTCGGGCAGCGCCTCGCCGCCGAGCAGCAGGACCGGCGGGCGGTGCTCACCGGCCAGCAGGCCCGAGTCGAGCAGCTGCTGGGCGTAGCTGGGGGTGACGTCCAGGGCGTGGACGCGCTGCGCGCGGGTGTAGGCGACGACCGCCTCGGCGTCGCGCCGGTCCTCCTCGCCGAGGATGTGCAGCTCATGGCCGCCGACCAGCCAGATCAGCTGCTCCCACGAGGAGTCGAAGGAGAACGAGGCGGTGTGCAGGGCCCGCAGCCGGAACAGCCCGGCGGCGGCCAGGGCGGCGGCGAAGGGGCCGTGCAGGTGGTCATGGGTCAGGTTGGCGAGGCCCCGGTGGGTGACGACGACGCCCTTGGGGCGCCCGGTGGACCCGGAGGTGTGGATGATGTAGGCGGCCTGGTCCGGGTGGACGGGGCCGCCACGCTCGGTGTCGCCGACCGGGCCGTCCGGCAGGGCGGCGAGTGCGGCCGCGGTCTCCGGGGCGTCGAGCAGCAGGACGGTCGTGCCGGGCAGTTCGGGCAGCCGGCGGGCGACGGCCGTGGTGGTCAGCAGCACGGCCGGGCGGGCGTCGTCGAGCAGCAGGGCGAGCCGCTCGTCCGGGTGGTCGAGGTCGAGCGGCAGGTAGGCGCCGCCGGAGCGGAGCACCGCGAGGATCGCGGTGACGGTCTCGGTGGAGCGGGGCAGGGCGATCGCCGCGACGCGGTCGGCGCCGAGGCCCCGGCACAGCAGGAGGCGGGTCAGCCGGTCGGCGGCGGCGTCCAGCCCGCCGAAGGTCTCGGTCGCCGGGGCGCCGGTGAGGGTCGGGCCGACCAGAGCGAGGGCGGCGGGCGTGCGGCCGGCCTGGGCGGCGAACAGGTCGGCGACGGTGCCGGCCGGCACCTCGTGCACCGGGCCGGACAGGGTCGCGGGCAGGGCGGCGCGCTCGGCCGGGTCCAGCAGGTCCAGCCGGGCCAGCGGGGTGTCCGGGTCGGCGGCGAAGGCGGCCAGCAGCGCCACGAAGCGGTCGGCCAGGCCCTCGGCCTCGGCCGCGGTGAAGAGGTCGGGCCGGTACTCGAGTTCGACGCGCAGTTCGGTGCCGGGCAGCACGGTGAGGCCGAGCGGGTAGTGGGTGGCGTCGCGGGCGCCGAGCCCGGTGACGGCGAGGCCGTCGGCGGTGCCGAGGGTCTCGCGCAGGGCGTCGCCGCCGCCCTGGTAGTTCTCCACCACGAGGAGGGTGTCGAAGAGGTCGCCCTGGACGGCGCTGCGGCGCTGGATCGCGCCGAGGCCGAGGTGCTGGTGGGCCATCAGCCCGGCCTGCTCGTGCTGGACCGCGGCGGCGGTGGCGGCCAGGGTGGCGCCGGGGGCGAGCCGGACCCGGACCGGGACGGTGTTGATGAACAGGCCGACCATGGACTCGGCGCCGGGGAGGTCGTCGGGGCGGCCGGAGACGGTGGTGCCGAAGACCACGTCGGCGGTGCCGGTGAGCGAGCCGACCAGGACGCCCCAGAGGGTGTGGGCGACGTTGCCGAGCGTCAGACCGCGGCCGCGCGCGGCCGCGGCGATGCGCTCGGACAGCTCGGGGGCGGCGTACCGGGTGACCAGTCCGGACTCCGCGGCCGTGGCGGCGGTGGCGCCGGGGGCCACCGGACGGGCCTCCTCGAAGCCCTCCAGGGCCCGCGTCCACGCCTGCTCGGCGGCGGTGGTGTCCCGGGTGGCGAGCAGGGCGAGGTGGTCCTTGTACGGGCGGGCCGCCGGGAGCACCGAGGCGTCGCCGGAGGAGCCGTAGAGGGCGAGCAGCTCGCGGAAGACGATCGGCATCGACCAGCCGTCGAGCAGCAGGTGGTGGCAGGTCAGGACCAGGCGGGCACGGCCCTCGCCGAGGCGGAGCAGGGCCAGCCGCAGCAGCGGCGGGGCGTCGAGGTCGAAGCGGCGGTGCCAGTCCTCGTCCATGGCCGCGGTGACGGCGGCGTCCTGGGCCCCGCCGGTGAGCGCCGTCAGGTCGACCTCGCGCAGCGGGGTGTCCACGGTGCGCTGGACGAACTGGACGACGGCCTCGGGGTCCTCGTACCAGAAGCCGGCCCGCAGGTTGGCGTGCCGGGCGAGCAGGGCGTCCAGGGCGGCGGCGAGGCGCGCGGTGGCGATCGGGCCGGCCAGGTCCAGGTGCGACTGGACGACGTAGACGTCGCGGGCCCGGTCGTCGTAGAGGGCGTGGAAGAGCAGGCCCTCCTGGAGGGAGGAGAGCGGGTACACGTCCTCCAGGTCCGCCGCGGTCGCGGCCTGCGGGTCGTCGATCGGGGCGGTGGAGTCGTTCATCACGGTCTTCTCGGTCCTGGGGTCGGTGGGGAGGTGGTGGTCGGTCGGGACGGGCGGCGGCGCCTCGGGGTTCACCGGCGGCGCCGGCCGCGCAGTCGGGACTCCAGCCGGTCGATCTGGGCCTGCTTCAGCGAGACGAGGCTGAGGTCGGAGGGGGTGATCCCGCCCGCCGCGCCGCCGGCCGTGTGCCGGGCGAGGGCGTCCAGGGCGGCGAACCAGGCGTCGGCGAGCCGGGTGACCTCCGCCTCGGTGAGCAGGGCCTGCGGCCAGCTCCACTCGACGGCCAGTTCGGGCCGTCCGTCGGCGCCGGGGCGCACCACCGCGTCGATCTCCAGCGGGTAGCCGGCGGCCATCGACGGGTCGGGCGCGGCCCCGGCCGCGACCGCGGCCCGCTCGGCCTGCGGGGCGAGCGGCCAGCCGCCGAGCGTGCCGCCCGTCCCGCCGGTGCGGCCCCGGTAGTTGAAGAGCAGCTGCGAGCGGGGCGCGGCGGCCAGCAGCGGCGCGGTCTGCGCGTTGAGGTGGCGCAGCAGTCCGAAGCCGAGGCCCTTGTCGGGGGCGGCCCGCAGCTGCTCCTTGACCTGCTTGAGGACCTGGCCGGCGGCCGGGCCGCCGGTGAGCGCGGCGGCGGGGTCGAGCCCGGCGAGGTCGAGCCGGACGGGGTGGACGGTGGTGAACCAGCCGACGGTGCCCGCGAGGTCGGGGGCGGATCCGCCGTGGCCGCCGCGGCCGTGCCCCTCCAGGTCGATCTGGAGGGCCGGGGCCGCGTCCGGGTGGGCGGTGGCCACGCCGAGCGCCAGACCGGCGAGCAGCACGTCGTCGACGCCGGCCCCGAAGGCCTTGGGCACGTCGGTGAGCAGCGGGGCGGTGCGCTCCGCCGGGAGCGTGCGGCGCAGGGTGCGCACGGTCGCGACGGTGTCGCGCCCCGGGTCGGCGGCGAGCCCGGCGAGCGGTCCGGGCGGCCCCGCCAGCGCGGTGCGCCAGTGGGCGGTCTCGGCCGTCCGGGCGCGTTCCTGGGCGTGCGTCAGCAGGTGCTCGGACCAGGCGCGCAGGCCGTACGCCTCGGGTTCGAGAGCGGGCCTGCCGCCGCCCGCCAGGGCCTGGTAGGCGGCGGCGAGGTTGGGCAGCAGGGTGCGCCAGGAGACGCCGTCCACGGCGAGGTGGTGCACGGTCAGCAGCAGTCGGCCGTCCCGGGCGTCGCCGGTGTCGAACCAGACGGCGCGCAGCACGCGCCCGGCGGCGGGGTCGAGCGCGGCGGCGCTCGCGTCGGCCTCGCGGGTCAGCGCCGCGGTGAGGTCGCCGCCGCCCCGGGCGTCGACCCTGCGCAGGGTGTCCGCCTCGGTGGCGGCGGGGGCCTGGTCGGCCGGGAGGATCTCCTGGGTCCACAGGCCGTCGGTCCGGTCCAGGCGCAGGCGCAGGGCCGGGTGGTGGGCGGCCAGGGCGGCCAGGGCCGCGCGCAGCGGCTCCTCCCGCAGACCGGCCGGGACGGCGAGCAGCACCGACTGGTTGAAGCGGTCGACGGGGCCGCCGCGTTCGCGCAGCCAGTGCACCACCGGCAGGGCGGGCAGCTCGCCGTCCGCGCCGCGCGCGGCGGCGGGGGCCTGCGCGGCGGCGGGGGCGGCGCTCGCCAGCCCCTTGGCCTCGGCCAGGGCGGCCGGCGTCGGGTGCTGGAAGACGTCCTTGGCGGCGAGGTCGAATCCGGCCTTGCGGGCGCGGCTGATCAGCTGGATCGAGACGATGCTGTCGCCGCCGAGGGCGAAGAAGTTCTCGTCCTCGCCGACCTCGGCCAGGCCGAGCACCTCGGCGAACACCCGGGCGAGGGCCGCGGCCGGGGAGGAGCCGACGGCCGACGGGGCGGCCGGTGCGGTGTGGCGGCCGGGTGCCGGCAGGGCCTTGCGGTCGAGCTTGCCGTTGACGCTCAGCGGCAGCGCGTCCAGGACGGTCAGCACGGCGGGCACCATGTGCTCGGGCAGGACGGCGGCGACGGCCGCGCGCACGCCCTCGGGCGCCACACCCGCCCCGGCCTGCGGGACGACGTAGCCGAGCAGTTGGCGGGCGCCGCCCTCGGTGAGGGCGCGGGCGGTGACGGCCGCCTGGGCGACGCCGGGCACGGCGGCGAGGGCAGCCTCGATCTCGCCGAGCTCGATGCGGAAGCCGCGGACCTTGACCTGGTCGTCGGTGCGGCCCAGGTACTCGATCTCGCCGTCGATGCGGCGGCGCACCAGGTCGCCGGTGCGGTACATGCGCTCGCCGCCGGTGCCGAACGGGTCGGCGACGAAGCGGCCGGCGGTCAGGCCGGGGCGGCCGAGGTAGCCGCGGGCCAGCTGGACACCGGCCAGGTAGAGCTCGCCGGGCACGCCGACCGGGACGGGCCTCAGCCGGGCGTCGAGCACGTGCAGGCGGGTGTTCCAGACCGGGCGGCCGATCGGGACGACGCCGGAGCCGGCCCACGCCCGGTGGTAGGTGACGTCGACGGCGGCCTCGGTGGGGCCGTAGAGGTTGTGCAGCTCGATCTGCGGCCACCGGGCGAGGAAGCGGTCCACGGCGGCGGCGGGCAGGGCCTCGCCGGAGCAGAAGACCCGGTTCACGCCCGCGAAGGACTGCCCGACGGTCGCGTCCTGCTCGGCGGCGCCGGTGAAGGCGGTGAGCATCGAGGGCACGAAGTGGCAGGCGGTGACGGCCTCCCGGGCGGCCAGGGCGGCCAGGTACTCCGGCTCGCGGTGGCCGCCGGGGCGGGCCAGCACCACGCGGGCGCCGCTGACCAGCGGCAGGAAGAACTCCCAGACGGACACGTCGAAGCTGGCCGGCGTCTTCTGCAGGATGCGGTCGGCCGCGGTGATCCCGTAGACCTCGCGCATCCAGTCGAGCCGGTTGACGATCGCCCGGTGGGTGACCACGACGCCCTTGGGGCGCCCGGTGGAGCCGGAGGTGAAGATGACGTACGCGGCGTGGTCGGCGTCCGGGGCGGTGGGCGTCACGGGCGCCGGCGCCTGGGCGTCGACGGTGAGCACCGGCACGCCGGGCACGGCGGGCAGGGCGGCCTCCAGGCCGGGCGCGGTGAGCACGCACACCGGGGCGGCGTCCTCGACCATGCCGGTCAGGCGCTCGGGCGGGTACTCGGTGTCCAGCGGCAGGTAGGCGGCGCCGGACTTGAGGACGGCGAGCAGGGCGACCATCAGCTCGGCCGAGCGCGGGACGGCGACGGCGACGATCCGGTCCGGCCCGGCCCCGGCGACGGCCAGCGCCCCGGCGAGCCGCGCGGCGCGCTCGTCCAGCTCGCGGTAGGTCAGCGTGGTGCCTTCGAAGACCACGGCGACCGCGTCGGGGGTGGCGGCGGTGCGTTCGGCGATCCGGTCGAGCAGGGTGCCCTCGCGCACCGCGATGGCGGTGGCGTTCCACTCCCCCGCCAGGCCGCGGCGTTCCTGCGCGGCGGTCGGCTCGATCCGGCCGACCGGCTGCCCGGGGGCTGCGAAGGCCTGCTCCATGACGCGCAGCAGGCGGGCGCCGAACAGCCGCGCGGTGGCACGGTCGAAGAGGTCCTCGGCGTGGATGACCGTCAGGTCGGTGAACGCGCCGTCGGCGGACTCCACGAACGTGAACGCGAGGTCGAAGCGGGCCGCGTGGACGGGGTCGGGCAGCAGGGCGGTGCGGGCGCCGAGCAGCCGGTCCAGGCCGTCGGCCTCCCGGCGGTGCTGGACCATCACCTGGAACAGCGGGTGGCGGCCGAGCGAGCGCTCGGGGTTGACGATCTCCACCAGCCGGTCGAACGGCAGGTCCTGGTGGGCCAGCGCGCCGAGCACGCTCTCCCGGGAGCGGGCGACGAGCGCGTCGAAGGACGGGTCGCCGGACAGGTCGTGCCGCAGGACGAGGGTGTTGACGAAGAAGCCGACCACGGACTCCAGCACCTCGTCGGCGCGGCCCGCGACGGGCGTGCCGAGCGCGACGTCGGTGGTGCCGGCCAGCTTGCCGAGCAGCAGCGCGGCGGCGGCCTGAGTGACCATGAACGGCGTGGCCCCGGTGCGCCGGGCGTAGTCGCGCAGCGCGGTGTGCAGTTCCTCGGGCAACCGCAGCCGCACGGCGCCGCCGCGGCCGCTGGCCTCGGCCGGGCGGGCCCGGTCGGTGGGCAGCGTCAGCTCGGCGGGCAGGCCGGCCAGCCGCTCGGTCCAGTAGCGGGTCTGGTCCGCGGCCGGCAGCCCGGCCTGCCACAGTGCGTGGTCGGCGTACTGCAGCGGCAGCGGGGCGAACTGCGGGGCCCGGCCGGCGCGTCGCGCGGCGTAGGCGAGGTCGAGGTCGCGCAGCAGCACGCCCTCGGACCACTCGTCGCCGGCGATGTGGTGCAGCGCGATGCTGAGCACGTGCCGGGCGGGCCCGGCGGTCAGCAGGGTGGCCCGCACCGGTATCTCGGTGCCCAGGTCGAAGGCGTACGCGCCCGCGGCGGCGGTCTCCACGTCCAGCCGGCGCCCGGGGACCTCGGTGACGGTGAACGGCGTTCCGGCCGTCTGCGGGTCGAGGATGTGCTGGTACGGGCGCCCGTCGTGGTCGGGGAAGACGGTGCGCAGCGCCTCGTGCCGTGCCAGCACGTCGCCGAAGGCGGCCCGCAGGGCGTCCACGTCCAGCTCGCCGTCGATCCGCAGCGCGCAGGGGATGGTGTAGGCGGTGCTGGGGCCCTGGAGGCGGTACAGGAACCAGAGCCGGGCCTGGGCCGCGGACAGCGGGATCCGTTCGGGGCGCGGCCCGGCGGCCGGTGCGGTGCGGGCGTCGTCCCCACCGTCCAGGCGGGTGGCGAAGGCGGCGGCCGTACGGGTCTCGAACAGGTCGCGGATGGCGACGTCCGTGCCGAGGGCGGCGCGCAGCCGGCCGATCACCCGGGTGGCGAGCAGCGAGTGGCCGCCGAGCAGGAAGAAGTCGTCGTCGACGCCGACCGCGGGCAGGCCGAGCACGTCGGCGTAGACGCCGCAGATCACGGCCTCCCGCTCGGTGCGCGGGGCGCGCCCGGCGGGGGCGGCGTAGGCGTCGGCCTCGGGCTCGGGCAGGGCCTGCCGGTCCAGCTTGCCGTTGACGTTCAGCGGCAGGGCGGCCAGCGGGACGATCGCGGCCGGGACGAAGTACTCGGGCAGGGTGTCGGCGAGCGCCTTGCGCAGGACGGCGGGGTCGGCGACGGCGCCGGGGGCCGCGACGACGTAGCCGACCAGGCGCTTGACGCCGCCGGCGCCCGTGCGGGCCAGCACGGCCGCCTGCGCGATGCCGGGCTGCGCGGCGAGCGCGGCCTCGACCTCGCCGGGTTCGACGCGGAAGCCGCGGATCTTCACCTGGTCGTCGTCGCGGCCCAGGTAGTCGAGGCTGCCGTCGGCGCGGTGGCGCACCAGGTCGCCGGTGCGGTACATGCGCTCGCCGGGTGCGCCGAACGGGTCGGCGACGAAGCGGCTCGCGGTGAGCGCGGGCCGGTTGCCGTAGCCGCGGGCCAGGCCCGGGCCGGCGATGTACAGCTCGCCCGCGACCCCGGCCGGGACGGGCCGCAGCCGGGCGTCCAGCACGTAGACCCGGGTGTTGCCGATCGGGCGGCCGACGAACGGGGTGGGGCTCTCGTCCAGGGCGGCGCCGAGGGTGTCGACGGTGTACTCGGTGGGGCCGTAGAAGTTGTGGCCGAGCACGCCCTCGGTCTCCCGGATCCGGGCCCACAGGGCGTCGCCGACGGCCTCGCCGCCGACCAGGAAGAGCAGCGGGCGGTGCTGCTCGGAGTCCAGCAGGCCCCACTCGACGAGTTGCTGGCCGAAGGACGGGGTGACGTCCAGGGTGTCGATGCGGTCGGCGAGCAGCCGCCCGACCAGGGCTTGCGGGTCGCGGCGCAGGTCCTCGCCGTAGACGTGCAGTTCGTGGCCGCGGATCAGCCAGAGCAGCTGTTCCCAGGAGGAGTCGAAGGAGAACGAGGCGGTGTGCGCGGCGCGCAGGCGCCGTCCGCCGGCGAGCGCGACGGCCCGGGCGAACACGGTGTTGCCGTGGTGCTCCAGCATGTTGGCCAGGCCGCGGTGCGGCACCTGCACGCCCTTGGGGCGGCCGGTGGAGCCGGAGGTGTGGATGACGTACGCGAGGTCGTCGGGGTGCGGGCGCGCCGGTTCGGCGTCGAGCGTGCCGAGTTCGGCGAGGGTGACGACGCCCTGCCCGTGGGTGGCGAGCACCGGGTGGCGCTCGGTCACCTCGGGCGTGGTCAGGGTGAGCAGCGGATCGGCGTCCTCCAGCATGAGCGCGATCCGCTCGTCCGGGTGGTCGAGGTCGATCGGCAGGTAGGCGGCGCCGGAGGCGAGGACGCCGAGCAGGGCGGCGACCAGGTCGGCGGAGCGCGGCAGGGCCAGTGCCACGACCCGGCCCGGGCCGGCGCCGAGCGCGGCGAGGTGGCGGGCGGTGCGGGTGACGCGCTCGGCGAGCTCGTCGTAGCGGAGCCGCTGGTCGCCGTGGACGACGGCGGTCTGCTCGGGCGTCTCGGCCGCGCGGGCCGTGAAGGCGTCGACGACGGTGCCCTCGGGCACGGCCCGGGCGGTGGCGTTCCACTCCTCCAGGACGGTGCGGCGCTCGGCCGGGGAGAGGATCTCCAGCGCGCCGACCGTGGTGTCCGGGGTGGTGGCGATCGCGGTGAGCAGCCGCAGCAGCCGCTCGCCGACGGCGCCGGCCTGTTCGGCGGTGAACACGTCGGGGCGGTACTCCACCGTCAGCTGCGGTGCCTCGCCGGGCAGGGTGAGCACGGTGAGCGGGTAGTGGGTGGCGCCGCGGTTGCCGATCCCGGCGACGCGCAGGCCTCGGGAGGTGAGGTGCTCGGGGTCGACGGGATAGTTCTCGAAGACCAGCAGGGTGTCGAAGAGGGTGCCGTGGCCTGCCTGGGCCTGGATGTCGGCGAGGCCGAGGTACTGGTGGTCGAGCAGGGCGGACTGCTGGGTCTGGAGGCGGACCAGTGCCTCGCCCACCGGCTCGTCGTCGCGGGGGTCGAAGCGCACCGGGACGGTGTTGCTGAACAGGCCGACCATGGACTCCACGCCCGGCAGGTCGCCGGGGCGGCCGGAGACGGTGGCGCCGAAGACGACGTCGCTCCGGCCGGTGAGGCGGCCGAGCAGGATCGCCCAGGCGCCCTGCACCAGGGTGTTGAGGGTCAGGCCGTGCTCGCGGGCGGTCGCGGTCAGCGCGGCGGACAGCTCGGCCGGGATCGGCAGGTCGATCTCGCTGCCGGCGGCGGCCGGCCCGGCGGCGGGGGCGCCGAGGCCGTCGGCGAGCAGGGTCGGCCCGGCGAGGCCGGCCAGCGCCTGCCGCCAGGCCGCGGCGTCGGCGTCGGCGTCGCGGGCGGCCAGCCAGCCGAGGTGGTCGGCGTACGGGGCGGCGGCGGGCAGGGCGTCCGCGCTTCCGCCCGCGCCGTAGGCGGTGATGAGCTCGCGCAGCAGCACGGGCGTGGACCAGCCGTCCATCACGATGTGGTGGCGGGTCAGCAGCAGGCGGTGGTGCTCCGGGCCGAGCGCGATCAGGGCGCAGCGCACCAGCGGCGGCCGGGCCAGGTCGAAGCGGCGGGAGGCCTCGGAGTCCTCGATGCGGGAGGTCTCGGCGTCCTGCCGGTCGGCGGGCAGCGCGGTGAGGTCGTGTTCGGTCCACGGGACGCGGACCCGGCCGGCGACCAGTTGGAGCGGCTCGCCGGAGCCCGCGCCCGGGAAGCCGGCGCGCAGCGCGGTGTGCCGGTTGACGACCTCGTCGACGGCCCGCACCAGGGCGGTGGTGTCGAGCGGGCCCCGCAGGTCGAGGGAGGTGAGCGAGGTGTAGAGGTCGTCGGCGCCCTGCTCGTCCTGGAGGAGGGCGTGGAAGAGCAGGCCGTCCTGGAGCGGGGAGAGCGGCAGGACGTCGCGGGTGTCGGGGTGGTCGGCGGCGATGCGGTCGAGGGCCGCCTGGGTGACCGGGACCAGCGGCACGTCGGAGGGCGTCAGGCCGCCGGCGTCGGGACGGGCGGCGTAGCGGGTGAGGGCGTCCAGGTGGGCGAACCAGTCCTCGGCGATGCCGCGGACCGTGCTCTCGCCGAACACGCCCTGGGGCCAGGAGAGCTGGACGGTCAGCTCGGGGCCGTCGGCGCCGTCGTGGACGAAGGCGCCGATCTCCAGCGCGTGGGCGCAGGGCAGGCCCGCGTCGGCGGAGGCGGTGATGGCGTCCCCGGCCTCCGGGGCGACGGCCCACTCCTCACCGGTGGTGGCGAAGCGGCCGAGGTAGTTGAAGAGCAGTTGGGGCTCGGCGAGGTCGGCGAGCGCGGTCGCCGAGGCCGGGTCAAGGCGGCGCAGCAGGCCGTAGCCGGAGCCGGCGTTGGGCAGGGCGCGCAGTTGCTCCTTGACCAGGGCGAGGGCGCGGCCGGCGGCCGGGCCGCCTGCGAGGGCGGCCTCGGGGTCGATGCCGGTCAGGTCGAGGCGGGCGGGGAACTCGCTGGTGAGCCAGCCGACGGTGCGGGCGGTGTCGGCGCCGGGCACGAGCACGTCCTCGCGGCCGTGGCCCTCCAGGCGGATCAGCAGGTCGGGGCGGGCGTCGGCGCCCAGGCGCGCCCGGCGCCGGGCGAGCAGGGCGAGGGTCAGCGCGGTGAGGAGGACGTGGTCGACCCCGGCCCGGTGGGTGGCGGGGACGGCGCCGAGCAGCGGCGCGGTGCGCTCGGCCGGCAGGGTCAGCCGCAGGCGGCGGGTGGTGGCGGCGGTGTCGCGGACGGCGTCCAGCGGGCGCTCGCCCAGGAGCGGTCCGCTGCCGTCGGCCAGCACGGCCTGCCAGAGCGGGAGTTCGGCGCGGACGCGGTCGCCGGTGGCGGCCTCGGCGAGTCCGGTGGTCCAGGCGCGCAGCGGCGTGCCGACCGGCTCCAGGGCCCGGCCCTGGTAGGCGGCGTGCAGGTCGGGCAGCAGGATGCGCCAGGAGACGCCGTCGACGGCGAGGTGGTGCGCGGCGAGGACGAGCAGGCCGGGGGCGTCGGCCCCCGCGTCCAGGTGCACGGCCTGGAGGACGACGCCGAGTTCGGGGTCGAGGCGGTCGGCGGCGGCCTCGCGCTCGATGGCGGCGGCGGTGGCCAGTTCGTCGGGGGCGACCCGCAGGTGGCGCAGCCGGTCGACGGCGGGCGCGGAGCCGGCCGGGCGGACCTCCTGGGTCCAGCCGCCGTCCTCGGCGACGTGCAGGCGCAGGCGCAGCGCGTCGTGGTGGTCGGTCAGGGTGTCCAGGGCGGCCGCGAGGCGCTGCGGGTCGAGGCCGGCCGGCACGGTGACGACGGTGTGCTGGCCGAACCGGGCGACGGGCCCGCCGCGCTCGCGCAGCCACTCGCTGATCGGGGTGGTGGGCAGGGCGCCGACGGCCTCGACGGCGGGCCGGTCGGCCGGGCCGTCGGTGGCGGTCTCGGCGACCGAGGCGATCCGGGCGACCGTGCGCTTGTCGAACACCACGCGCGGGGTGATCCGGAATCCGGCGCGCCTGGCCCGGCTGCCGAGCTGGATCGCGGAGATGCTGTCGCCGCCGAGTGAGAAGAAGTTGTCGTCGACGCCGACCTGGTCGCCGGGCAGGCCGAGGACCTCGGCGACGAGCGCGGCCAGGATCTGCTCCGCGTCGGTGCGCGGGGCGCCGCCGCCGTCGGTGCGCCCGGACGCCGGGGCGGGCAGGGCCTTGCGGTCGAGCTTGCCGTTGAGGCTCAGCGGCAGGGCGTCGAGGCCGACCAGGACGGCCGGGACCATGTGTTCGGGCAGGGTGCGGGCGAGTTCGGCGCGCAGCGCCTCGGGGTCGGCGGGTGCGGGCACGACGTAGCCGACGAGCTGGCGGGCGCCGCCGGCGGTCAGTTCGCGGGCCGTCACGGCCGCCTGGACGGTGCCGGGCAGGGCCTCCAGGGCGGCCTCGATCTCACCGAGCTCGATGCGGAAGCCTCGGACCTTGACCTGGTCGTCGGTGCGGCCCAGGTACTCCACGGTGCCGTCGGGAGCCCAGCGGACCAGGTCGCCGGTGCGGTACATCCGCTCGCCGCCGGCGCCGAACGGGTCGGCGACGAAGCGGCCGGCGGTCAGGCCGGGGCGGCCGAGGTAGCCGCGGGCCAGCTGGACACCGGCCAGGTAGAGCTCGCCGGGCACGCCGACCGGGACGGGCCTCAGCCGGGCGTCGAGCACGTGCAGGCGGGTGTTCCAGACCGGGCGGCCGATCGGGACGACGCCGGAGCCGGCCCACGCCCGGTGGTAGGTGACGTCGACGGCGGCCTCGGTGGGGCCGTAGAGGTTGTGCAGGGGGACGCCGGGGAGGGCGGCGTACCACCGGTCGACGACGTCGCCGGGCAGGGCCTCGCCGGAGCAGAAGGCGCGCCGCAGCCCGGCGCACCGCTCGGCGGCCGAGGGCTCCTCCAGGAAGGCGCGCAGCATGGAGGGCACGAAGTGCAGGGTGGTGACGCGCTGTTCGGCGATCAGCGCGGCGAGGTAGGCGGGGTCCTTGTGCCCCTCGGGCCGGGCGAAGACGACGGCGGCGCCCTCGCACAGCGCCCAGAAGAACTCCCAGACCGAGACGTCGAAGCTGGCCGGGGTCTTCTGCAGGACGCGGTCCTGCGCGTCCAGCCGGTAGGCGTGCTGCATCCAGGCGAGCCGGTTGACGATGGCCCGGTGGGTGACCACGACGCCCTTGGGGCGCCCGGTGGAGCCGGAGGTGAAGATGACGTACGCGGCGTGCTCGGGCGAGGGCGCGGGCAGCGGTGTCGTGGCGTCGCCGTCGGCGGCCGCCTCGGTGGTGAGGGCGAGGGCCCGGGCGGCCTCGGGCAGGCGGTCGAGCAGCGCCGGGACGGTGAGGACGCGCACCGGGGCGGCGTCCTCCACCATGAGGGCCAGGCGGTCGGCCGGGTAGTCGGCGTCCAGCGGCAGGTAGGCGGCGCCGGACTTGAGGACGGCGAGCAGGGCGACCATCAGCTCGGCCGAGCGCGGGACGGCGACGGCGACGATCCGGCCCGGCCCGGCCCCGGCGGCGACCAGGGTGCGGGCCAACGCGTCGGAGCGGGCGGCGAGTTCGGCGTAGCTGAGGGTGCGGTCCTCGGCGACCACGGCGACCGCGTCCGGGGTGGCGGCGGCGCGCTCGGCGATCCGGCTCACCAGGGTGCCCTCGCGGACCTCGCGGGCGGTGTCGTTCCAGCGCCGGAGGTCCTGGACCTCCTGGTCGGAGAGCAGCGGCAGCGTGCCAAGCGGGCGGTCGGGCTCGGCGGCCAGGCGGGCCAGCAGCGCGGCGAACCGGTCGGCGTGGCGGGCGAGTTCGTCGGCGCCGTAGAGCAGGGGGTTGGCGTCGAGCTCCAGCACCAGGCGGTTGTCGGGGGTCTTCACCACCGACAGCGCGAGGTCGTCCACCGGTCCGGAGGCGAGGTTCACGGGGGCGCCGGGCAGGCCCGCGAAGTCGAGGTCGAGGTCGAACGGCTTGATGTTGAGCATCGGCCCGTACAGTCGTCCGTCGGTGCCGACCAGGCCGAGGTCGCGGCGGATCTCCTCGCCGCGGTGGAGCTGGTGGCGGCGGACGGCCTTGAGTTCGTCGGCGGACCGGCGCAGCAGGGCGTCGAAGGTGTCCGTGCCGGTGACGGGCAGCCGCACGGGCAGGATGTTGACGGCCATGCCCGGGACGCGCAGGGCGCCCGGGGCGGTGCGCGCCATGACGTGCAGGCCGAGGACGGCGTCGGTGGTGCCGGTCATCCGGTGGAGGTAGGCGGCGAACGCGGCGTTCGCCGCCTCCGCCCACGTCGCCTTGGCGGCCCGCGCGGCGGCGAGGACCGTCGCGCTCTGCGCGGCCGTCAGCTCGGCCCGATGGCGCAGGGCGGCGGGGGCGGCCGCGGCGGTGTGCTCGGTGAGGCCGAGGACGGCCGGGCGGTCCGCGAAGCGCTCGGTCCAGTAGGCGCGGTCGGCCCCGGCCTGCTCGGAGGCGAGGTAGTCGCGTTCGGCCGCGGCGAGCAGGGCGGTGGGGCGGAACGGGCTGTCGGGGACGTCCGTCGCGGTGGCGAGCGCGGTGTAGACCTCGGCGACGCGGCGGCTGAACAGGGCCACGGAGTAGCCGTCGATGACGAGGTGGTGGAACCACTGGAACCACAGGTGGTCGTCCGGGCCGACCCGGACCAGCAGCGAGCCGGTGAGCGGGCCGGCGTCCGGGCCCTCCAGGAGGGTGGGGACGGCCAGTTGCTCGCGGACCAGGGCCACCGCGGCGGCGACCGGGTCGGTGGCGCCGCTGGTGTCGAGGCGCGGCAGGCCCCAGGCGTCGGCGTCGAAGCGGCCGGGCAGTGCGACGGTGCGGCCACCGTGCTCGGCGAGCCGCAGGTGCAGGCCGTCGGCCTCGGCGAGGGTGCGACGCAGCGCGCCCTCCAGGAGGGCCTCGTCGAGGGCCCCGGTGATGCGCACGTACTGCCCGACGTTGTAGGCCGGGTTGTCCGGGTCGATCCGTTGCGCGGCGAGGATTCCCGCCTGGGCCGCCGTCAGCTCCTGGGGAGCGTCCTGCTCGGCCTGCGTGGTCGTCGTGCCAGCCATGGGTCGACCCTTCCCGGTTCCGCCGCCCCGCCGGCCGTGCCGGCCCGGGGTGCTCGTGCGCTCGGTGCGATGAGGTGGTGTCCGCGTCCGGGCGGGCGCACGAGGTGCGGCCGCCCGGACGCGGTGGGGCCGGAGGCCCGTGACGCTGCGGGGCCCGGAGGCCCTTGACGCTGTGGGCTAGAGGCCCTTGAGGATGGTCTCGATCTGGTCGAGGACGTTGATCGAGGTGCCGTACCGGTCGGTGGTGGCGTAGGTGACCGGGATGACCTTGCCGGCCTGGACGGCCTTGAGGTTCTTCCAGGACGGCTGCTGCTGCAGGTCCTTGGTGTCCTGCGGGACCTCGCCGGTGGCGGCCGCCTTGGGGACCAGGATGATGTCGGCGTCGGAGAGCACGTCCAGCTTCTCGACGGAGTACGTGACCTCGTGGTCCTTGGTGTCCGAGGAGGCCTTCGAGAAGGTGGCACCCGCGTCGCTCAGGACGCGGCCGACCCAGGAGGTGCTGGTGTCGACGAGGAACTCGCCGCCGCCGTAGGAGGAGGCGATGGTCCACTTGACGTTGTTGAGCTTGCCCGCGTAGTCGGCCTTGATCTTGGCGGCCTTGGCGTCGTAGTCGGACTTCAGCTTCTTGAACTCCGCCTCCTTGCCGACGGCGGTGGCGATCTTCTCCTGGGCGTTCAGCAGGTCGACCGGCTTGTCGACGCCGAAGTACAGGGTCGGGGCGACGCCTTCCAGCTTCTTGACGCCCCAGTCGAAGGCGGTGGCGCCCTCGACGATGATCAGGTCGGGCTTGAGCGAGGCGACCTTCTCGATGTTGATCTCGATGCCGGAGCCGATCGGCTCGATCTTCTTGGCCGCCTCGGTCTGCGAGGGCAGCAGCTCCATCGGGTTGTTGTCGTCGATGGTGCTGGTGCCGACGGGCTGCACGCCGAGGTCGAGCAGGGCGCCGGTGGCGTAGGAGACGCTGACGATGCGCTTGACGCCGGCCGGGACGGTGATCTTGCCGTTGGTGGCCTCGACCACGACCGGGCCCGACGCGGCGGAGGCCCCGTTCGAGGAGTCCGCGGCGTCCTTGCTCCCACCGTTGGAGCCGCAGGCCGCGAGGGTGAGGGCGGCGGTCGCGGCGACGGCGGCGAGCCTGACGCTGCGGGTCGTCAGGGCACGGGTGTTCATGGTTCTCCTTGGGTGCTGCATGGTGCGCGGCGGGTCCGCCGGGTGCGGGTTCGGGGCCGCCCGGGAGCGGGGAACGGCGGGACGCCGTAACGGGATTCGGGGCTGATCAGGGGCGGCTGAGGTAGGCCGACCAGGAGGCGACGGTCGGCGAGGTGCCGAGGTCGGCCAGGTCGGCGAACTCGGCGCGGGCGCCGCGGGCCCGCCAGATCTCGACGAGGTGCATCAGACGCATCGAGTCGAGGCCGAGTTCGCGCAGGTCGTCCTCGTCGGAGACGTCCTCGGGACGCTCGCCGAGGATGTCGGCGACGTCTGCCCGGACGGCGTCCGGGTCGAAGCCGGTGCGGTCGGCCGCGGGGTCGGTGCTCATGCGAGGACTCCGTTCGTTTTCGGGGGGTTTCGGGTCGGCGGGGGCTAGTAGCCGGTTCAGCCGGCCACGCCGAGGCGGCCGTTCTGCGCCCTCAGCTGCTCGCCGGTGCGGCGGAGGAGGAGCGAGTCGCAGATCTCGCCGGAACGGACGGCGAGGGTGGAGAGCAGCGAGGAGGTGATCCCGTGGGTGTGCTCGGTGCCGCCCTGGAGGTAGATCCCCACGCCGACGTGGTCCTCGGTCAGCACCCGGTGGTCGCGGTCGATCCTCAGCCGGCCGGAGGCGTCGGTGAGGCAGGCGGGGGCGAGGGCGCCCAGCAGTTCGCGCGGGTCGACGTGGGCGTAGCCGGTGGCGAGGACGACGGCGTCGCAGTCGAGCACCTGATCCTGGCCGGTGGTCAGGGAGGCGATCGTCGCGGTGACGCCGTCCGCCTCGTGGCCGACGCCGGTCAGACGGTTGGCGTTGAGGATCCGCAGGCGCTCCCGGCCGGCGACCTTCTCCTGGTACACCGTGCGGTAGAGCTGCTCTATCAGGTCGCCGTCGACGACCGAGTAGTTGGTGTTCGCGTGGTAGTCGAGCAGGGTCCGCTTGGCGTCCTCGGAGGCCGCGTAGAACTCGTCCACGGCGGACGGGTCGAAGATCCGGTTGGCGAACGGGCTGTCGTCCGCCGGGCTGTAGCCGTAGCGGGTGAGGACGGCGCAGATCTCCGCGTCGGGGAAGGTGCGGTGCAGGTACTCGACGGTCTCCGCGGCGGACTGGCCGGCACCGACGACGGCGATGCGGCGGTGGCGCAGCGGCCGGCCGGCCAGCTCGGGGGCCTTGGTCAGCAGGTCGCGGGTGTGCCAGACGCGCTCGCCGAGGGTGACTCCGGCGGGCAGGCGCGGGGTCAGGCCGGTGCCCACCGCGATGTTGCGGGCCCGGCGGACCTCGCGGTCACCGCCGGCGACCGCCTCGGAGACGACCTCGACGCTGTCGATCCGGCCGTCCGACTCCACCGGGCGGACCGCGGTGACCTTGCGGCCGTATCCGGTCTGGCCGGCGAACTCCGCGGCGCACCACTCGAAGTAGTCGTGGAACTCCAGCCGGGTGGGGTAGAAGCTCTTCAGGTTGATGAAGTCGACCAGGCGGCCGCGCTCCTGGAGGTAGGACAGGAAGGTGAAGCGGCTGCGCGGGTCACGCAGGGTGACCAGGTCCTTGAGGAAGGACACCTGCATCGTGGCGCCGTCGAGCAGCATGCCCCGGTGCCAGCCGAATCGTTCCTGCTTCTCCAGGAACCGGACCCGCAGGGCCTGTTCGGCACTCCGGCGATTGTGGTCGTCGATCGCGATGGCGAGGGCGAGGTTGGCGGGGCCGAAGCCTATGCCGACCAGGTCGTCGACGCTCGCACCTTCGTGGATGGCCTCGTTCTCGCGCGACATGACTTGTCCTTCCGTCCATCTGCTGGTCGTTCACAACCCGGGGACCCGGCTCGCAACCCCGGAGCAATTACCGGATCACTTTGGTTAGGCTTGCCTAAGTTTTCTTACGGAAGGTGACGTAGTCAAGTTCAGGCGTGGCGAGCCCCCTCCCCCGCACAGCGCGGCGACCTGCCCGAACGGGCCCGGCAACGCCCCCCGCCGCGCCACCGGCCGTCACCTCAGGGCGAGTTCACCCGACGACCGGCCGCGTGCCCCGTCGCGCGGACCGGAGGGCGACGGCACGATCTCCGTGCCCGGGGCCCCGGCACCGAAGGCCCGCACGAGGGCGTACGGAGTCCGTCCGTCCAGCACCCGGACCGCGCGCACCCCGGCCCTCAGGGCCGCCAGACAGGCCCCCATCTTCGGCGCCATCCCGCCCGCGAGACCGGGCATCATCGCCGTCAACTCCTCGGATCCCAGACGGGGGATCACTTCGCCCTCCGGCGGCCAGGAGCGGTAGAGCCCGGGCACGTCGGTCAGCATCAGGAGGACGTCCGCCCGCAGCGCACCCGCCACCGCGGCGGCGGCCGTGTCCGCGTTGACGTTGTAGACCTCGCCGTCCGGCCCCGGCGCCACCGAGGACACCACCGGGACCCGGCAGTCGCCGACCAGGGACTCCAGCAGAGCGGGGCGCACCGACGCGACGTCACCGACGAGGCCGATGTCCACCTGCTCGCCCGCCACGTCGGCGAAACGTTTCACCGCGGTCATCGTGCCCGCGTCCTCCCCCGTCAGTCCGACGGCGAACGGCCCGTGGGCGTTGATCAGCCCGACCAGTTCACGCTGGACCTGTCCGGCGAGCACCATCCGTACGACGTTCATCGCCTCGGGCGTGGTGACCCGCAGCCCGCCGACGAAGGAGGACGCCAGCCCCAGCCGGCTCAGCTGCGCACCGATCTGCGGGCCACCACCGTGGACCACGACCGGACGCAGACCCGCGTAGCGCAGGAACACCACGTCCCGGGCGAAGGCCGCCTTGAGCCGGTCGTCGACCATGGCGTTGCCACCGAACTTGACCACCACGACGGCGCCCTGGAAGCGGCGCAGGTCGGAGAGGCAGGAGGCGAGGTCCGGGGGGTACCGGTCCGCCAGGATCCGTTCCGCGCCGAAAGCAGCCGAGCTCTCTTCGCCCACCAGTGCCCCGCATCCGTGATCCGACCCCATGCGGCGCCGGTCGCACCACAGCCCACTGGACCCGCTCGGCACCCGGCTCGAAATCGCGTCCGCTCCCACCAGGGAATTTAGGCAAGGGTTACCTTACATTGCTCCCCTGATGCCGTCACCATCCCTCGGCGCCCGGCCCGCCGACCTCCCCGCCGCACCGCCCCGCCGGCCCGGGCCCGGTGGCGCCGCGGACACTGCCGGGAGGTCAGGGCCGGGCCGCCCCGCGCCCGGTGACGAGCGGCCACCAGGCCGGCCGGATCAGTCCTCCGGGCCCTCCTCGGCCCGCTGGTCCTCGCTGCGCCCGGACCGCCAGTAGCCCATGAAGCAGACGGCGCGCCGGTCGATCCCCCGCTCGCCGACCAGGTGGCGGCGCAGTTCCCGCACCGCGGCCGCCTCTCCGGCGATCCAGGCGTACGGCTCGCCGGCCGGCAGGTCGGCGACGCGCACGGCCCCGGTGAGCCCGGGTCCGCCGGCGCTCCGGTGCAGCCACACGGTCTCGACGCCCGGCCGTCCGGTCGGCAGATACTTCTCCTCCTCCACCCCCTCCACCTCGGCGAAGACCCGGACCGGCAGTCCGGCGGGAAGCGCCTCCAGGACGGCGGCCATGGCCGGCAGCGCCGACTCGTCCCCGACCAGCAGGACCCAGTCGGCGGCGTCCGGGAGGTCGAACTCGACGCCGCCGGCCTGCTCCACCGCCGGGCCGCAGACCACCACCCGGTCGCCGGGGGCGGCCGCGGCCGCCCAGCGGGATCCGGGGCCCGCGTCGCCGTGGACGGCGATGTCGATGTCGATCTCGTCGGGATCGCGACGCTGCTCGCGGACGGTGTAGGTGCGCAGCACCGGGCGCTCGTCCGGGGACATCCCCCGCCAGCTGTGGTACCAGCCGAAGTCGCCCTCGCCGGGCGGGATCACCGGCTCGGCCTGGCCGGGGAGCGGTAGCAGCAGCTTGACCCTCTGGTCGAGGCCGCCGTTGACGAAGCCCGCGAGGCTCTCGCCGACGAGCGTGATCCGGACCATGTGCGGAGTGAGCGTCTCGGTGCGGGCGACCCTCAGCGGGAAGAGCGCGTAACGCACGGGAGCGGTGACGGAGGACAGGGTGGGCTCCTTCCAACAGGCGGCCGGGCACCACGGCCGCGCCGTTCGGTACGCCATCAGCACGCCACAATTGAGGTTAGGCTAACCTAATATGCCGGGCGGGGGTATCCCCACCGGCCAGGCCGGTCCGATCGATCGCCGGACGGGGCGGGGAGACGCGCCGCCGGTTCGCCGACGCGTCTCCGGTGCACGGTCGTGCCGTCAGCGCGCCGACGCGTCTCCGGTCGCCGCCGCCTTCGGCGCGGGGCCCGGGACGAAGAGCACCGCGATCAACGCGGCCACGGCCAACAGCACCGCGGTGACGACGAACGCCCGGTCGTAGCCGGCCGCGAGCGCCTCCAGCGGGGCCCGGCCCTCCTCCGCCGCGTTCCGGGTCGCCGCCACGGCGAGCGAGGAGAGCACGGCCAGGCCGATGCTGCCGCCGCACTGGCGCCCGGCGTTGAGCAGCCCGCTGACCAGGCCGGCCTCGCGCCGGGCGACCCCCGAGGTGCCCATCGCGGTGTTGGCGACCATGCAGATTCCGACACCCGCGCTGGTGACCACGGACGGCCCGACGAACGCGGTCAGATAACCCGAGTCGACGCCGAGGTCGCTGAACCACAGCATCCCCAGGCCCGCCAGCAGCAGCCCGCCGGTGAGCGTGGCCCGCCCACCGAACCGGGCGCCGAGCCGGCCGGCCGCCATGCTGCCCGCCATCACCCCGGCGCAGAAGGGCAGGAAGGCGGCACCGGCCGCCAGCGGCCCGTAGTGGAGGACGTTCTGGAGGTGCAGCGAGCAGAAGTAGAAGCCGACCAGCATCGCCGCCCCGATCAGCGTGACGATCACCGTCGCGGACCACGCCGTCCGCGCCCGCAGCACCCCGAGCCGGACGATCGGCGCGGACGCGAAGCGGGCCTCCCAGCCGAGGAAGGCGAGGCCCAGCAGCACGGCGGCGCCGAGGGTGACGAGGGTGCGGGTCGAGCCCCACGGGTGCCGGCCGGTCTCCATCAGCCCGTAGACGAGCACGCTCATCGCGCCCGTGCCGAGCACCGCGCCGACCACGTCCAGCCTCCCGCCGGGTACCGGCCGGGCGATGGCGACCGAGCGCAGGGCCAGCACGACGGCCAGCAGCACCAGCGGGGCGTTCACGAAGAACACCCAGCGCCAGTCGAGCAGGTCGGTGAGCACCCCGCCGAGCAGGACTCCGATCGCGCTGCCCGCGGCCGTCACCATCGACCAGACCCCCAGGGCCCGGGCCCGGGCGGCCCCCTCCGCGAAGGTGACCATGATGAGGGTCAGGCTGATCGGCGCGAGGAGGGCGCTGGCGACGCCCTGCCCGGCCCGGGCGGCGATCAGTTGAGCGGGGGTCTGCGCGAACCCGCCGAGTACGGAGGCGACCCCGAACAGGGCCAGGCCGGCGAGCAGCGCCCGGCGGTGACCGGCCAGGTCGGCCACCCGTCCGCCCAGCAGGAGCAGCCCGCCGAAGGCGAGCGCGTAGGCGTTGACGATCCAGGCGAGCGCGCTGTCCCCGAAGCCCAGGGACTGACCCATGGCGGGCAGCGCGATGTTCACGATGCTGGCGTCGAGCGTGACGATCAGCTGGCACAGGCACGCGGTGGCGAGCACGAGGCCGGCGCGCGGGCCGGAAGGGGCGCGCCGACCGTGCGCGGACGGGGCCGACGCCGCGGGCGCGCCGGTCGAGGGTGAGGGCAGGGCTGGGCCGGGCACGGCCACCTCCAATGATGCGAACGTTGTTCGCGTAAGGTAAGCCTAAGTTGACCTCGACGGCAACCGCGCAGGTCGCGGGCCGACCGGGCGTGGCAGGATGGCGCAATGGCAGACCGGACGGCAGAGCAGCACACCACCGCCGAGCGCGGCCGCTACGGCCCCCGGCGCCAACGCCCCGGGCTCACCACCGGGTCGGTCGTCGCGGCCGCGCACCGGGTGATCGAGCGCGACGGGATCGACGCCCTCACCATGCGCGCCGTGGCCGCCGAACTCGGCACCGCCGCCGCCTCGCTGTACCGGCACGTCGCCGACCGCGACAGCCTGCTGCTCGCCGTACTGGAGGAGGTCGCCGCCGGCCTGCCGGTGGCCGTCCCCGGCGCCTCCCCGGCCGCCCGGCTGCTCCGCCGCCTCCTCGACGCGCACGACTTCATGGCCGGCCACGCCTGGGTGCCGCACATCCTCATCCGCGGCGAACTCGTCGCCGAGAACGCGCTGCCCTTCAGCGACGCCTGCCTCGCCGACCTGATGGCCGCCGGCCTGCCGCCCGCGCGCGCGGCGGCCGCCTTCCGCTCCTGCTGGCAGCTCGTGCTCGGCGAGCTCCTCTCCGAACACCTCGTCAGCCCGCCGCGCCAGCCCAACCAGCGGGCCGCGGCCATCGCCGCCGCCGATCCGCAGACCCTCCCCGCCCTGACCCGCGCGCGGGCCGAGGCCCCGTACCGCGGTCCGGGCGCCCACTGCCGGGAACTGCGCACCGCGCTCGAGGCGCTGATCGGCGGCCTGGTCGCGGACTGACGTCGAACGGTGCGCCGGGGGCTGACGGACCCCCGGCGCACCGGGCTCATCCTTCTCCGGCCTCGGCCAGGTCGCGAAGGCGCCGGTCGAGACGGCGGCCGATCTCGGCGAGCGGGCCGCTGCGGGTCATGTCCTTGTGCTCGCAGGTGATCCCGTGGTTCTCGATCGTGCCGTCGAGGTGGGGCTTCCAGTCCCGGTGGGAGAGCGCCGGGTCGACCGGGTCCACCGTGGCGGTGAAGAAGAGCAGGTCCCCGTGGAACACCTGGTGCTCGACCCGCTGCTGGAGTTCGGCGGAGGAGACGAAGCCGTCCATCACCCCCTGGATCGTGTCCTCGGCCAACTCGGCCAGCACACCGCCCTGTTCGGCGATGGTCCGGAGCACCTCGGCCCGGTCGAGCCGGGTGCCGTCCAGCCGGGACAGGTCGTAGTGGGACATGTGGAGCAGCGACCGCAGCGCCTGCTGCCGGTGATCGCGGGCGAGCCGGCGCCAGGGGTAGCGGGGATAGGAGTCGAGCATCGCCAGCAGCGCGACCCGCTCGCCCCGCTGTTGCAGGCGGGTGGCCATGGTGTGCGCGATCACGCCCCCGAAGGACCAGCCGACCAGGTGGTACGGCCCGGCGGGCTGGACTTCGCGGACCCGCTCCAGGTACTCGTCCGCCAGTTCCTCCAGGGACTCGGGGACGGGCCGGCCCAGCAGGGTACGGCTCTGCAGTCCGTAGAGCGGGCGGCGCGGGTCCAGGTGCGGACGCAGGCCCGCGAACGGCCAGCTCAGCCCGGAGGCCGGGTGCACGCAGAACAGCGGCGCCAACCCGCCGCCGGTGCGCAGCGGGAGGAGCACCTCCAGGGCCTCGCGGCTGCCGGCGCCGGCCGCCGACTCCGGTGCGCGGCCGTCCCGGCTGTCCAGGTGGCGGGCGAGCTGGGCGATGGTCGGGCGGGTGAACAGGTCGAGCACCGGCACGTCCCAGCCCAGGCGGGCTCGCAGCCCGGTCTGCACCCGGGCCAGCAGCAGCGAATGGCCGCCGAGGTCGAAGAAGTTGGACTCGGCGCCGATCCGCTCCAGGCCCAGCGCCGCGGACCAGACCTCGGCGATCAGCCGCTCGGTGCCCTCCGCCGGGGCGCGGTGGCCGACCGCCTCGGGGGGCCCGTCGCGGCCGTCCCGGAGCGCCTGCCCGGCCAGCGCCTTGCGGTCCACCTTGCCGGAGCTCATCAGCGGCAGCGCCGCCACCACGCGGACCTCCCGGGGCACCAGGTACTCCGGCAGGACGGCCAGCATCCAGTCGCGCAGGTCGGCCGGGTCCGGGCGCGGCCGCTTCGGGTCCGGGGTGCACCACGCGGCCAGCCGGTCCCCTCCCGGGGCACCCCGGAGCACCAGCACCACCGCCTGGCGGACCGCCGGGTGCCGGCTCAGCACCGACTCGATCTCCTCCAGCTCGACCCGCACTCCGTGGATCTTGACCTGGTTGTCCGCCCGGCCGAGGAACTCGATGTTGCCGTCGGCGCGGTAACGGGCCAGGTCGCCGCTGCGGTACAGCCTGGCGCCCGGCCGCCCGGAGAACGGGTCGGGCACGAAGGCGGCCGCGGTGCGGCACGGGTCTCCCAGGTAGCCCCGGCCCAGCGGCACCCCGCCCAGGTAGAGCTCGCCGGGCACCCCGACCGGCACCGGGCGCATCGCCGGATCCAGGACGTACACCCGGGTGTTGGGGTTCGGGCGGCCGATCGTGATGCCCTGGTCGGCCGCCCCCCGGTAGACCTGGCAGGTGACGCCGATGGTCGTCTCGGCCGGGCCGTAGCCGTGGTACATGGTGGCCGGGCCGAGCCGTTCGCGGAACCGGGCGAACAGTTCGGGCGTCAGCACCTCGCCGCCGCACCACACGTGCTTGAGCGAGGCGGCGGCCCGGGAGACGTCGGGGCGCTCCAGCATGATGTCGAGGATCGAGGAGACCAGGTAGACGAAGGCGATCCGCTCCCGCTCGATCAGCTCCAGCAGGTGCGCCACGTCGCCCTCGCGGCCCGCCTCGGCGACCACCAGCGGCGCACCGGCCGCCCACGGCAGGAAGATCTCGTTGACCGAGATGTCGAAGGTCAGCGGGGCCTTGTGCAGCACCGGGTCCTCCGGGGTCAGGCCGAGCAGGCCGATCTGCCAGGGCAGGCGGTTGCTGATCGCCCGGTGCCGGATCATCGCACCCTTGGGCGTGCCGGTGGAGCCCGAGGTGTAGATGACGTACGCCAGGCTCTCCGGGTCGATCACCACCTCGGGGTCGTGCTCCGGCCGGTCGGCGAACCAGCCGCCCGGCCCGTGCCCGTCCAGCGCGAGTTCGATGCCGGGCAGGTGGTCGGGCAGGCCGGCGCCGCCCGGCGAGGTGAGAGCGGCGGTGAGGCCGGCGTCCGCGGCGAGCCCGGCGATCCGGGCCGGCGGCCAGCCCGGGTCCAACGGGACGAAGGCGCCGCCGGCCTTCTGGACGGCGAGCAGGCCGATCACCAGTTCCGCGGAGCGCGGCAGGTGGATGCCGACGGTGCGCTCCGGGCCGACCCCGATCGCGACCAGGTGGTGCGCCAACCGGTTCGCGAGGACGTTGACCTGTCCGTACGTCAGGCGGTGGGGGCCCGCGACCAGCGCGAGGCGGTCGGGTGCCCGGCGGGCCTGCTCCTCGAACATCGCGGGGAAGGCGCGCGGATCCACCGGCGCGTCGGTGTCGTTCCACTCGTGGACGATGCGCCGGCGTTCGGGGTCCGCCAGCACCTCCAGGGTGCTGATCGGGCGGTCCGGCGCGTCGACCGCCTGGCGCAGCAGCCGGACCAGCCGTTCGACCAGCACCCGCACGCCCGCCTCGTCGAAGAGGTCGAGCGCGTACTCCAGGAACCCGTCGATGCCGTCGCCCTCGGGACGGTCGGCCAGCGAGAGGGTCAGGTCGAACTTGGCCGAGCCGTTGTGCGGGCGCAGGGCCGTGGCGTCCAGTCCGGGCAGCCGGACGGGGCGCCGGCCGGAGCCGTAGGAGATCATCAGCTGGAAGAGCGGGTGCCGCGAGGGCGAGCGGACCGGGCCCAGCTCCTCGACCAGCCGTTCGAACGGAAGTTCCTGGTGGTCGAAGTCGGCGAGATCCCCCTTCCGGACCCGGGTCAGGAGCTCGCGGAAGGTCGGGTCGCCGGAGGTGTCCGTGCGCAGCACCAGGGTGTTGGCGAACAGTCCGATCAGGTCGTCCAGCGCCCCCTCCTGGCGGCCGGCCACCGGGCAGCCGAGGGGGATGTCGGTACCGGCGCCGAGGCGGGTGAGCAGCACGGTGAGGCCCGCCTGGAGGGCCATGAAGACGGTGGCGCCGCCGTGCCTGGCCAGGGCCCGCAGGCCGCGGTGGAGTTCCGCGTCCAGGTGGACCGGGACGGCGGCGCCGCGATGGCTGGAGACCGCCGGTCGCGGCCGGTCGGTGGGCAGCTCCAGGTGGTCCGGCAGATCGGCCAGCCGCTCCTTCCAGTAGCCGAGTTGGTTCCGGAACAGGGCGCTGTCGGGGGCGAGCAGATCGCGCTGCCACAGCGCGTAGTCGCTGTACTGCACCGGCAGCGGTGCGAACGCCGGGGCGGCGCCGTCCAGCCGGGCACCGTAGGCGGCGGCCAGGTCCCGGGCCAGCGGGGCCTGCGACCAGTCGTCGCCCGCGGTGTGGTGCAGCAGCAGGAGCAGCACGTGCTCGCTCTCGTCGACCCGCAGCAGCCGGGCCCGCAGGGGAAGTTCACCGGCGAGGTCGAAGGCGTAGCGGGTGGCGGCGGCCAGCTCGGCGGAGACCGGGCGGCCGGTGCGTGCCGTCAGCAGGTCGAGTTCGACCTCGGCCTGTCCGGCGGCCAGCACCCGCGCTCCGGGCTCGTCGCCGTCCGCGACCAGCAGGGTGCGCAGGCTCTCGTGCCGGGCGACCAGGTCGTTCAGCGCCCGGCGCAGCGCGGGCACGTCCAGCGGGCCGGTGAGCCGCAGGGCCAGCGGGATGTTGTAGGTGGCGCTGGGCCCCTCCATGCGGTGCAGGAACCACAGCCCGCGCTGGGCGTACGAGAGCGGTGGTCGTTCGGGACGCGGTCGGGCCGTCAGCCGGGGCCGCTCGGCGGCCGCGTGGTCCAGCCGGGCGGCCAGTGCGGCCGGGGTCGGCGCCTCGAACAGGTCGCGGACGCCGACGGCGGCGCCCAGTGCCGCACGGATGCGGCCGACCATGCGGGTGGCCAGCAGCGAGTGGCCGCCGAGGGCGAAGAAGTCCTCCTCGGGGCCGACCCGGTCGGCGCCCAGGAGGTCGGCGAAGAGTTCGCAGAGCACCTGCTCGCGCGGGCCCCTGGCGTCGCGGCCCGGGGACGGGCCGGCGGCGGCGGGGGCGGGCAGCGCGGCCAGGTCCAGCTTGCCGTTGCCGGTCAGCGGCAGCGCGTCGAGGACCACCACGGCGGCCGGGCGCAGGTGTTCGGGCAGCAGCTCGGCGGCGTGCCGGCGCAGCTCGGCCGGTTCCAGGCGCTCGCCGCGGCGCGGCACGACGTACGCCACCAGGCGCGCGCCGCCGGCCTCGCTCCTGGCCGTCACGGCGGCCTGCCGCACGACGGGGTGCCGGGCCAGAGCGGCCGCGACCTCGCCGGGTTCGATCCGGAAGCCGCGGATCTTGATCTGGTCGTCGAACCGGCCCAGGTACTCCAGCCGCCCCTGGGCGTCGCGCCGGGCGAGGTCCCCGCTGCGGTACATCCGCGATCCGGGCGGGCCGTACGGGTCCGGCAGGAACCGCTCGGCGGTGAGCGCGGGGCGGCCGAGGTAGCCGCGGGCGAGGCCGGGCCCGGCCACGTGGATCTCGCCGACCTCCCCGGGCGGCACCGGGCGCAGCGCGGCGTCCAGCAGGCGGACCCGCAGGTCGGGGAGCGGTTCGCCGATCAGCCCGGTGGCCCCCGGGTCGGCGTCCGCGCGGGTGAGGTGGCGGCTGGTCACGTGCACGGTGGTCTCGGTGATCCCGTACATGTTGGTGATCCGCGGCGCGGTGTCCGGGTGCCGCCGGTACCAGTCGGCGAGCACCGCCGGGCGCAGCGCCTCGCCGCCCAGGACCACCTGGCGCAGTGACAGGGCGTCGCCCAGGTGCGGCAGGTCGCGGTCGGCCTGGACCAGCTGTTCGAAGGCCGACGGGGTGAGGTTGAGGACGGTGACCCGCTCGCGGACCAGCAGGCCGAGGAACTCCTCCGGGGAGCGGCTCACGGTGAACGGGACGACCACCAGGCGTCCGCCGTGCAGCAGCGCGCCGAAGAGCTCCCAGACGGAGAAGTCGAAGGCGTAGGAGTGGAACAGCGTCCAGGTGTCGGCGGGGCCGAAGCCGGATCCGGCCGCGGTGGTGCGCAGCAGGCGGACCACGTTGCGGTGTTCCAGGACGACGCCCTTGGGCTCGCCGGTGGATCCGGAGGTGTGCAGCACGTAGGCGCAGTCGGTGTCGGCGGCGTCCTCGACGGCGGGTGCGGTGGCGGGCCGGCGGGCCAGTTCGGCCCGGGTGCCGGGGCTGTCCAGGACCAGCACGGGCACCTGCCCGCCCGCTGCCGCCTCGGCCGGGTGGCGGGTCGCGTGGCCGAGGTCGGTGACCAGCAGCAGTGGGCGGGCGGCCCGGAGCACGGCGCCGGTGCGGGCGGCCGGCTGGTACGGGTCGATCGGCAGGTAGCCCGCGCCCGCGCTCAGGACGGCGAGCACCGCCACCACCAGGTCGGCCGAGCGCGGCAGTGCCAGGGCGACGACCTGCTCGCGCCCGGCGCCCCGGTCGCGCAGCAGTCCGGCGAGCCGGGCCACCCGGTCGGCCAGTTCGCGGTAGGTCAGCCGCTCCTCCCCCGCCACCAGGGCGATCGCCTCGGGGTGGGCCGCCGCCTGTTCGCGGAACAGCTCCGGGATGGTGGGTCCGGGCGGCTCGGGGGCGCGCCGGCTTTCGGCGGGCGCCAGTTCGGGGACGGCGGCCCGCTCGCGTTCCGCGAAGGTGTCCAGCGTTGCGATCGCCCGGTCGGGCCGGGCGGTGAAGGCGGCCAGGAGGCCGAGCAGCCGGTCGTGGTGCCCGCTCAGCCGCTCGGCCGAGTGGAGCGCCGGGTTGCCGTCCAGGTCCACCGTGGTGGCCCGGCCGTCCGCGTCGTCGCGGAAGCTGATGGTGAGGTCGTCGATCGGCCCGGGGGCGAGGGGGTGCACCCTGGCCCGCAGCTGCGCGAAGCGCAGCGAGGGGCTGACGAGGCCGACGTTGACCAGCGGCCCGGTGAGCCGGTCGGTGGCTCCCAGCCGCAGCTCACGCCGGAGCTCCTCACCGCGCAGCCTGCTGTACGGACGCACCTCGCGCAGCCTGCGGGCGACCTGGGCGACCAGCTGCGCGCCGCTCATCCCGGGGTCGACGGTGAGCGGCAGCGGCAGCACGTTGACGGTGTCGGCGGGCACCCGGGCGGCGACCGAACCGAACCGCCCGGCGAACGGCAGCCCGAGGGTGAGGTCGGTCCGTCCGGTGACCCGGTGCAGGTAGGCGGCCACCACGGCGAGTTGGATCTCGGCCCGGGGGGCCCGCAGGCCGGCGCCGGCGCGGGCCAGCGCCTCCTGGGCGGCGGGCGGCAGGGCGGCGCGGACGCTCACCGGGGTGGCGCTCGGCGGCGCGCTGCCGGCGGCCAGGGTCACCGGGGCGGGCAGCCCGGCCAGCCGCTCGCGCCAGAAGGCGCGGTCGCGCTCGGGCTGCGCGGAGCGGCGGTACTCGTCCTCCTCGGCGAGGAGTTCGGTGAGCGGGGCGAAGCGCTCGGGGGGCTGGAGGCCGCCCTCCGGGGCCGAGTAGAGCTCGGCCAGGCGGTGTTGGAGCAGGCCGAATCCGTAGGCGTCCAGGGATATGTGATGGCATTTCAGGTACCACAGGTGGTGCTCCGGGCCCAGCCGGATCAGGGCGGTGCCGAACAGCGGCCCGGTGGCGAGGTCGATCGGCCGGGTCAGGTCGGCGCGCATCCAGGCCAGTGCGGCGGCGTGGGGTTCGGGCTCCGCCGTCAGGTCCACCCGCACCGACGCCGCCCCGTGGGCCCGGGGGGCGCCGAGGACGGCCACCGGCAGGGCGTCGGCGCCCGATTCGGCGAAGCGCAGCCAGAGCGTCTGCGCCTGCGCCAGGGTCGTGCGCAGCGCCTCGGTGAACCGCCGCTCGTCGAGCGGGCCGGCCAGCTCGACGTATTCGGCGCACAGGTACGCCGGGCTGGCCGGGTCGCGCTGCTGCGCGTACCAGATGCCGGCCTGCGCGCCGGTGAGCGACTGCGGCTCCGCCTCCGGCGGGCCTGCCTCCGGTGCGGCCGCGCGGCCCGGCGGGGCGGTGCCGGCCGGGGGCCGCGGGCGGCTCCGCGGCGCGGAGGTGGACCGGTGCGCGGGGTCGGTCGGGCTCATCGGTCGGCCTCCAGGGTCTGGTCGCCGATGGCGGGTTCGTGCCGGGCGCGGAAGGGGCAGGAGGGCACGGTTCCGTCCGGGGTGTCCGGCAGGAAGTACTGCCGCCATTCGAGGTTGCCCTCCTCCCCGTGGTTGCCGAGTTCGGGGGCGGGTTCGAGACCGTCGAAGCGGCGGATCCGGTTGCGGATCACGGTGCGGGCCCGGGCACCCCTGGGGGTGTCGGGCTCCAGCCCCTCGAACACCCAGCGGGGCTGGAAGGTGATCATGAAACCCGGCGCGTGCCGGCTGTGCCGGGTGAGATGGGCCGGGGTGTTGCAGACCACGAAGATCTGGGTGCCGGCGAAGCTGAACTCCCACCAGAGCGATTCCGGGTCGGTGGGCACCTCGGCCGGCCAGGGCTGGGAGTCCTTCTCGTGCAGGAACTGGAGGACGGACCAGAAGCGCTCGAAGTAGGCCTCCAGGGAGAGCACTTGCTCCTCCGGGCGGAACAACACCACGAGCGAGGTGTCCTTGCCCAGCTCCTGGTAGCAGTCCAGGTAGTCGTGCAGGATGTCCACCAGCGGGCCCCAGGTGCCGTCGTCGTGGACGCTCTCCAGGTAGCCGAACCGCAGGGCGTTCTTCTTGGCGGCGGAGACCGCGAAGGTGCAGGGGAAGGGCCGGCCGGGGTCGAGCAGCGTCGCCAGCAGGCCGCGGGCGACCGGCGGCCCCCACACCGGCGTGCTGCCGATCGTGCAGGAGGCCAGCGCCTGTTGACTGAGCGCACCGGCGGGACCGCCGGGGGGATCAAGGGGGGTCACTGCGAGAACTCCATCCCGGGACGGCCGGGCGCGCGACGGCGCCCGGGGTCCTCGTTCGGCGTAGGGCGGCAGGACGGCTTCGACGTCTTTCACCCGGGCTTCAGGGCCTCGGGACTTCATCCGGCGATCCGTCAGAACTGCTGGTACATCGCCTCGGGGATGATCGGCTGGTGGTAGGTGCACTCCCCGGACAGGACGGTCGAGCCGTGCAGGCGGGAGACCGGGATCAACACCTTGTCCCCCTCCCCGAACGCGATCTTGTGCGTGACGTTGTTCCAGAAGTGCATCTGGCCGCGCTCCACCATCACCAGCCGGTGCTCGTTGTGCACATGGGTGGTGGAGGTCTCCTCATGGCTCTCCACGAAGGTGTCCAGGTCGACCTCGATGCCGCTCTCGGCGATGTGACGACTGATCCGCTCGGCCTTCTCCCGGTGCAGCTCGATGCTGTCCGCCCACGCCAACTGGTCGGCCAGATCGCCGTCCCAGAGCCCGGCGAACCACCGGGCGTCCGCGAAGCCCCGGTGGAACCGGTGCACCGCCTCGGGGCCGAAGGCGGCCGCCAGCGGGGTCAGCACGCTGTCGAGCCGGGCGTCGAGGCCGTCCGGGGTCAGCGTGCCGAGGGTGTCGAACAGGCCGGTGCGCAGGCCGAGTCCGTCCTCCAGGACCGCCGCGAAGCGGGGCCCGTCCGCCGCCTCGTCGATCTGCTGGTGCACCAGGGCGCCGAGGAACTCCGGATACTTCTCCCGGTCGCCGGACAGGTGGTGCAGCAGGTTGCCGCGGCCCAGCGAGGTCCCCAGGTACAGCTGCCAGTAGGCCGCGGCGGTGGGCTTCAACCCGGCTCCCGCCAGCAGGTCCCGGTAATCCTGGTGCGCCGCCGCCCAGTTGCGGTACTCGTCGAGCAGCAGCGGGCGGGCTCCCGGGTGCGCGGCGTCGTACTCGCCGAGCGCGGCACGGCCCGCGGCGGCGCGGGCGGCCGGCAGGTAGGCGCTCAGCTGGAGCAGCATGAAGGTCGCGGCGGCCCTGCGGTCCGTGGTGGCGGCGGCCACCGTGAAGGCCCGCCCCGGTTCGGCGAGCCGGTTCTCGTGGTACGCGCGGATCTCGCGCCGCAGGGCCTGCGGGTCGGCGCTGTCGAGCGGCTTGTACTCGCCGTCCAGCAGGCTGAACAGGTGGCGTTCGAGGATCGGCCCGGCCAGTGCGCCGAGCGCCCGGTTGCGCGCGCTGTAGAAGGCGGCGCCGTCGTCGGCGGCGGCCCGGCCGGGCACCGGCGGGAGGTAGAGCAGGCCCGCGTCGTACACGTTGCGGAGCATCCGGTGGCCGAGCAGCGCGCTCAGCTTGAGCGCCTTGGCCGCCGGCATCGGCTTGCCGTAGTCGAGCCAGGCGAGGTCGTCGGGCCGGACGGGGCGCCGGTAGGGGTTCTCCTCCGTGGTCAGTTCCTCCCACTCGGCGGCCCGGAAGGCGGTGTTGGCGGCGAACGCCTTCACGATCCCGTTCGGGTCGCCCGGGTCGAGCAGGGGGAGAAGGTCGGCAGGGTCCAGGGGCATGGCGTTCCTCCGGAGGGGGGCAGGCTGGGAGGGTTCGGGTCGAGGCGTGCGGCGCTCCGCCCCCGACCCGAATCTTAGGTAAGCCTTGCCTTAGTTTGACGACCCGTCAAGCGTTCTCCTGAGGACCACGTGTTCCATTTCCGGCCACCCGGAGGCGGTTCGGGGGCATGCCGACGGACCGCGCCCGGAGTCGGGGCGCGGTCCGTCGACGAAGCACCGCAGGCGCGGCTGCCGCAGCGGCAGCCGCCCTGTCAGTGCAGGGACTTGGCCAGGGCCGGCAGGATCTGCTCCGCCGACCACGGGATGCTCAGCACGCTGGGCGCACTGCTGGCCTGGGCCAGCGTGCGGTTCACCGGCAGGTAGGCGCCGGAGGCGACCGCGGGCAGACCCTTGAAGACCGGGTTGGACTCCAGCTGCTGCTGGTTCTCCGGAGTGCTGTACCAGACGAGCAGCGCCTGCGAGGTGAGCGAGCCCAGGTGCTCCATGCTGAGCGCGTTCGAGAAGCTGTTCAGTTTGGGCGCCCCGGTCGCCACCGGGTCGAGGACCAGACCCGCCCGCTCCAGCACCCTGGTCCGCTCGTCGGTGTAGAGCACCACCCGGCCGTTGCTCGGCTGCGGAAAGGCGTAGAGGAAGCTCTTGCCCTTCAACTGCGGGTACGTGGCGGCGTCCCGGGTGAGGCTCTGGTCGACCGCGGCGATCGCCTGGGCGGCCTCCTTGCCGCGCCCGAGGGCCTTGCCGATCAGTTCGGTCTGCTCCTCCCACGGCGTCCCGTAGGCGGTTCGGCCGCTCAGGTAGCCCACGGTGGGCGCGATCTGCGAGAGCTTGCCGTAGTCCGCCGAGGTCAGGCCGGACTGCACGGCGAGGATCAGGTCGGGGTGCAGGGCGGCGACCTTCTCGATCGGGTAGCCGTCCGTGGTGTCCAGGACCTGGGGCCTGGCGTCGCCGAGGGCCTGCTCGGCCCAGGGCCCCACCCCGTTCTTGAATCCGTCCTCGGTCTTGACGATCGCCACCGGCTTGACCCCCAGAGCCAGCGCCGCGTCCTGGTCGCTCCATCCCAGGGCCACCACGCGTTGGGGCGCCCTGGGGATGGTGGCGGTGCCGAACTGGGTCTGGACGGTGACCGGGAAGGCGCCCGGGTCGGCCTGCGAGGCGGACCCGGCATCGCCGCCGCTTCCGGCGGCACCGCCGCCACAGGCGGTCAGCGCGAGGGCCAGGGCTCCGCCGACGGCGCCCAGTGCGACGCGCTGCGGGATTCGGATCGGACGAGTCATGGCAAAGCCCTCTCTCTCGGCGTCGGCTCGCGCCACGATGCTCGGGCCCGTTCATTGCCGCACTCCTAAGGGCAGGCTAACCTAACTCTTCGTGCCTCGGACTAGCTCCCCCCCAACTGGCCTCCCCACCAGGGTCATTGCACCCCAGAAGACGGTACGGCGCCGCTCGGCGGCCGCCCGGGCCGGCGGCCTGGCGGTGTGCGCGACCGTCCTCGCCCTGACGGTCCTGCTCTCACTCGCGGTGGGGACCAAGTCCATCCCGCTCCACACCGCCTTCGACGCGCTCTTCCACTTCACCGGCGGGCAGGACCAGCTGGTCGTCCTGCACGAACGGCTGCCGCGGACCGAACTCGGCCTGGTGGTCGGCGCGGCCCTCGGCCTGGCCGGGGCGCTGATGCAGGCCCTGACCCGCAACCCGCTGGCCGATCCGGGCCTCCTCGGAGTCAACTCCGGCGCCTCGGCGGCGATCGCCGTCGGGATCGGCTTCATCGGCCTGCGCTCCCCGCTCGGCTACGTCTGGTTCGCCTTCGCCGGTGCCGCCACCGTCTCCGTCCTGGTCTACCTGCTGGGCTCGATCGGCCGGTCCGGGGCGACCCCGGTACGCCTGGCCCTGGCCGGCACCGCGGTGACCGCCGCGCTCACCGCCTTCACCTCGGCCGTCCTGCTGCTGCGCCCCGCGACCTTCGACCAGTTCCGCTACTGGAACGTGGGCTCGGTGGTCGGCCGCGGCACGGACGTCCTGATCCAACTGCTGCCGTTCATCGCCGTGGGCGCCGTTCTCGCGCTGGCGCTGGGCCGCCCGCTGAACGCCCTCGCCCTGGGCGAGGAGGCCGGCCGCGCGCTCGGCGCACACCCGACCCGCACCCGGCTGGTGGCCATGGCGGCGATCACCCTGCTGTGCGGGGCGGCCACCGCGGCGGTCGGGCCGATCGGATTCATCGGGCTGGCCGTCCCGCACCTGGCGCGTTTCCTCACCGGCCCCGACCAGCGCTGGGTGCTGCCCTTCTCGGCACTGCTGGCACCGATCCTGCTGATCGGCGCCGACGTACTGGGCCGGGTGGTCACCAGGCCCAACGAGATCGAAGTGGGCCTGGTCACCGCCTTCCTGGGCGCACCGGCCTTCATCGCGCTGGCCCGCGGCGGACGGGTGGCCCGGCTGTGAACCTCCTCCGGACCGTGCCATCGCGCACGCCGCGGCCGCCGGCCGGGCCGGCCTTCCGGGTACTGCGCCTGGGCGAGCGGGTCTCGTTGCGGGTGCGCCCGCGGGCCGCCGCGGTCTGCGCCGCGCTGCTGACCGCCGTGCTCGTGACCGCCGTCGTGACCCTCACCACCGGCGACTACCCGATCCCGGTCCCCGACGTGCTCAAGGCCCTGACCGGCGGGGGCGATCCGGGCACCCGCTTCGTGGTCGACTCGTTGCGGCTGCCCCGGCTCACCACCGGCATCCTGGTCGGGGCCGCGCTCGGCGCCTCCGGCGCCGTCTTCCAGGGCGTCACCCGCAACCCGCTGGGCAGCCCCGACGTGATCGGCTTCGGCACCGGAGCCGCCTCCGGCGCGGTCGCGGTCCTGGTCCTGGCGCACGGCGGTCCCGGCGAGGTCGCGCTCGGCGCCCTGGCCGGCGGCCTGGCCATCGCCACCGCCGTCTACCTGCTGGCCCTGCGCGGCCGCACCGTCCAGGGGTTCAGGCTGGTGCTGATCGGCATCGGCGTCACCGGCATGCTGACCGCGTTCAACCAGTGGATGCTCACCCGGGCCTCGCTCAACGACGCGCTGACCGCCCAGATCTGGCTGACCGGCAGTCTCAACAGCCGCGGCTGGCAGCAGGCCGGTCCGCTGACGCTGGCCCTGCTCGCGCTGCTTCCCCCGCTGCTGCTGCTCAGCCCGCGGGCCGACCAACTGGAGCTGGGCGACGAGTCGGCGCACACCCTCGGCCTGCGGGTCGAACGCACCCGGCTGACCCTGATGGTGCTCGCGGTCGGTCTGGTGGCCGCGGCCACCGCCGCCGCCGGACCGGTCGGCTTCGTGGCGCTGGCCGCACCGCAGATCTCCCGCCGGCTGACCCGCTCCCCGGGCGCCGGCTTCGGGCCCGCCGCACTGACCGGCGCCCTGCTCGTCCCGCTGAGCGATCTCGCCGCCCAGCACGCGCTGAGCAGCGAGCTCCCGGTGGGCGTGGCCACCGGCGCCCTCGGCGGGGTCTACCTGGCCTTCCTGCTGGCCGCGCAGTGGCGGGCGGCCCGCTGACGGCGCCGCGCCCGACAGCCGCCCGCACCAGTCGACACGAACGAACGATGGGAGGGCCCCGTGCCCCAGGACGAGCGAACCCGGTCGGTGGCGGGCCCCTCAGGGCCTGTCCGCCTGGCCACCGAACAGGACGTACGACGGTGGGTCTTCCACCGCCAACGGCGCTGGATCGCCGGGGCGATGGCCTTCACGGCGCTCCACCAGGCGGCCGAGGCCGCGGTCCCGGTCCTGGTCGGCGCCGTGGTCGACCACGCGATCGACGGCGGCGCCCCGGTCGACCTGGTGCGCTGGATCGCGCTGCTGGCCCTGCTGTTCCTGGTGCTCAGCGGCGCGATGCGGCTGGCGGGACGGTGCAACCGGCACGCGAGCCAGGACGCCGCGCACGAACTCCGGTTGGCCGCGGTGACCAGGATCCTGGACCCTCGCGGATTCGCCGCCCGGACGGGCAGTTCCGGCACCCTGCTGAGCACCGCGACGGCCGACGCGCTGCGGATCGGCCTGGGCAACCGCGCCTGGGCGATCGGCGCGGGCGCCGTCGCCGCGCTGGCCTTCGGCGCGACGGCGCTGCTGCTGACGTCCGTCCCGCTGGGCCTGCTGGTCCTGGTCGGCCTGGTGCCGCTGCTGGCCGGCACCCGGCTGCTGGCCAGGCCGCTGACCGCGCGCGGCAGCGCCGAACAGGCCGAGGTCGCGCGCGCCACCGGGACGGCGGCCGACCTGGTCAGGGGCCTGCGGGTGGTCAAGGGGCTGGGCGCGGAGGACGCCGCACTGCGCAGGTACCGGGTGGCCAGCGGCGCCTCGTTGGCCGCCACCGTACGCGCCGCCCGCTGGGACGCCGGGTACCAGGGCCTCACGCTGCTGCTCAACGGCTGCTTCCTGGCCGTGGTGGCCTGGGCCGGGGCCAGGCTGGCCGTCGAAGGGTCCATCTCGGTGGGCGAGTTCGTCGCCTCGGTCGGACTGGCCCAGTTCCTGGTCGGCCCCAGCACCCGGTTCGGCATGGCGATGGGCCTGCGGGCCAGGGCGCGCGGTTCGGCCGCCCGCATGGCCGCGCTGCTGGCGGAGCCGTACGCGGTGCTCGGCGGCGAGCGCGAGGCGGCCCGGCCGGTGCGCGGCGGGCTGGTCCTGGCCGGACTCGGCGCGGGAGCGTTGCGCGCGGTGGACCTGACCGTCCACCCGGGCACGACCGTGGGCGTGGTGACCCCCGACCCGGCGGTCGCCGCCGCCCTGCTCGACGTCCTCGCGCTGCGGTGTCCCCCCGAGCGCGGGCGGGTCGAGCTGGACGGCGTCCCGCTCGCCGAGCTGCGACTGGCCGCGGCCCGCGGCACGCTGCTGGTCGCCGACCACGAGGCCGACCTGTTCGACCTGACCGTCGCCGAGAACGTGCGCGGCCCGGCCGACGCCCCCGCCGACCCGGCGCTGGTCGCGCGGGCGATGGCGGCGGCCGACGCCGACCAGGTGCTCCGCGTGCTCCCGCACGGTGCGCACGGCCGGATCGGCGAGCGCGGCCGGGCCCTGTCCGGCGGCCAGCGCCAGCGGGTGGCCCTGGCCCGGGCGCTGGCCGCCGACCCGGCGGTGCTGGTGCTGCACGAGCCGACCACCGCCGTGGACGCGGCCACCGAGGCGAAGATCGCCGACGGCCTGCGCACGATGCGCACGGGCCGCACCACCCTGCTCGTGACCACCAGCCCGATCCTGCTCCGGGGCTGCGACCGGGTGGTGTTCCTGGACCACGGCTCGGTCCGGGCCGCCGGCACCCACCGTGAACTGACCACCGACCAGCCCTCCTACCGCGCGGCGGTGATGTCGTGACCCAGCTGCTGACCGACCCCCGGGGCGGGGCCACCCCGCCCGACGCACCGGAACCGCTGCCCACCGCCGGCGCCGCCGAGACCCGCGCGGAGATCGCGGGCCGGCTGCTGCGCCACCCCTGGCAGTCCGCGGCCGCCCTGTTCCTGGTCGTGGCCGGGGTCGTGGCCGGCCTCGTGGTGCCGCGCGCGCTGGGGCACCTCGTGGACCTGGTCGTGGCCGGCGGCCACCGGACCTCGGCCGTCACCGGACCGGCCCTGCTGATCGCGGCGGCCTGCCTGGCCCAGGCGCTCTTCGCCGGCTGGGGCCGGGCGCTGGTGGCCCGCCGCGGCGAGGAGGTCCTGGCCGGCCTCCGGGAGAGCGCGCTGGGCAGCGCGCTCTCCACCGGGCTGGCCCGGCTGGAACGCTCCGGCAGCGGCGACCTGGTGGCCCGGGTCAGCGGCGACGTCACCGTGCTGGGCGAGGCCGTCCGCACCCTGGTGCCGCAGCTCATCGGCGCGGTGCTGGAGATCGGTCTGACCCTGGCCGCCCTGCTCCTGCTGGACTGGCGGCTGGCGCTGGCCGCGCTGGCCGCCGTACCGCTCCAGGTGTACGCCGTACGGTGGCTGCGCCGGCGCTCCGGCCCGGTCCGGCGCCAGGAACGGATCGCCCAGGGCGAGCAGGCGCAGCAGATCCTGGAGTCGGTGAACGGCGTCCACACCGTACGGGCGTTCGGCCTGGGCCCGCAGCAACTGGCGTCCGTCGAGCAGCGCTCCAGCGCCGCCCGCGACCTCGCGCTGCGCTCCACGCACATCGGGACGCGTTTCTTCGGCAAGCTCAACGGTGCCGAGCTGACCGGGCTGACGGGCCTGCTCGTCGTCGGGTACCTGTTGGTCCGCTCGGGCACCATCGAGGTCGGCACGGCCAGCGCCGCCGCGCTCTACTTCCTGCGGCTGTTCGACCCGATCAACGGCCTGCTGTCGACCGTCGACGAGGTGCAGTCGGCCGCCGCGGCCGCCGACCGGGTGGTCGGGCTGGCCCGGCTGCCGCAGGCCAGGGCCTCGGAGCCGCAGGCACCCGGGGCCACGGCCGCACCGCGGCCCCGGGGCCGCGGTGCGGCCGTAGAGCTGCGTGCGGTGGGCCACGCCTACCTCCCGGGCCACCGGGTGCTGCGGGAGCTGGAGTTGACCCTGGCCGCGGGCGAGCGGGTGGCCGTGGTCGGCACCACCGGGGCCGGCAAGAGCACGCTGGCCCGGCTGGTGGCGGGGGTCTACCCGCCCTCCGAAGGGCGGATACTCTTCGACGGCCGCCCGGCCGACGAACTGACGTCCGGCGAGATGCGGCGGATGGTCGCCCTGGTCAACCAGGAGACCCACGTGTTCGCCGGGACGCTGGCCGATGACCTCCGGCTCGCCCGCCCGGACGCCGGGGACGAGGAGCTGCGCGCCGCGCTCAGCACGGTCGAGGCCTGGGACTGGGCGGCCGCCCTGCCGCAGGGGCTGGCCACCGTGGTCGGCCAGGGCGGCGCCCAGCTCACCCCGATCCAGGCCCAGCAGCTGGCGCTGGCCCGGCTGGTCCTGGCCGATCCCCCGGTCGCCGTGCTGGACGAGGCGACGGCGGAGGCGGGCAGCGCCGGCTCACGGATCCTGGAGGCCGCCGCCGAGCGGGCGCTGGCCGGGCGCACCGCACTGGTGGTCGCCCACCGGCTGACCCAGTCGGTGCGCGCCGACCGGGTCCTGGTCCTGGAGGACGGCCTGCTGGTCGAACAGGGCGGCCACGACCAGCTGGTGGCGGCCGGCGGCCGGTACGCGCAGCTGTGGGCGGCCTGGATCGGCGCACGCGACTGACGGGGTCCGTCGTCGCGGAGGCCGTGGCGGCCGGCCCGGCCGCCACGGCGGCGCCCCGCCCCGCCCCGCCCCGCCCCGCCCCGCTCCGCCCCGCTCCGCCCCGCTCCGGGAGGTTCAGTCCAGGAGCTTCGCCAGGACGCGGTCGAGCGCCTGGATGTCCTCCGGGGGCAGGGCGAGCAGGTCGTCGGGCGGGGTGGTGAGGATCCTGACGGCGAGGGCGGCCTTCGCTTGGCCCTCCTCGGTCAGATGGACCAGCTTGGACCGGCGGTCGGCGGGATTGGTGACGCGTTCGGCGAGGCCGCGCCGCACCAGGTCGTCGACGATGACGGTGGTGTAGGGCGGGTCGCTGCCCAGCCTCTCGGCCAGGTCCCGCAGGGTGATCGGGTCGGCGCCGAGGCGGCGCAGCGCCCTGACCCGGCTGAAGCTCATGCCGAGGGCTTCGGCGACGGCCTTGCGGCGGTCGTAGCGCTCCAGGACGAGCGCGTTCAGCCCCTGCCAGACCCTGGTCGCCGTCCTGGTGGCGGCCTCGTCGCCCTCGTGGTGCTCGCCGGTGTGCGGGCGGTCCATCAGGTGTTCACCGTCTCCTTCGTCTCCCTCGTCCCCGGCGCCTCCGGTGTCCCAGGCGTCTCCGGCGTCTCCGGCGTCTCCTCGGCGGCGAGCCGCTCCGCCGTGCGCAGGGCCGTCTCCCGGGCCCAGCGGCCGGAAGTGAGCGTACCGGTGACCAGCACGGCGGCGCCGCAGCCGGCGATGATCCACCACGCCGTCCGCCCGGCGTCGGTGAAGGCCGCGGTGTGCGCGTACGCGCCGCCCGCCATCAGGGCGCCGACGACGGCCACGCCGAGGGACTGGCCGATCTGCCGGCTGGTGGAGGCCACCGCGGCCGCGACGCCGGCCTGCGAACGGGGCATGCCCGAAACGGCGGTGTTGGTGATCGGCGCGTTGACCAGGCCGAAGCCGGTGCCGAAGAGCAGGTACGCGACGACCAGCACGGCCGTCGGAAGGTGGTCGGAGTAGGTGAGCGCCTGGAGCACGGCGCTCGCGCACAGGGCCGCCCCGGCGAGGAGCAGGGGGACGCGCGGCCCCCGGGAGGCGACCATGCGGCCGGACACCGGTGCGGTCAGCAGCGCCATCACCGCCATCGGCAGCATGAACAGTCCGGCGTGCAGCGGGGTGAGCCCGCGCACGTTCTGCAGGTACAGGGAGCTGACGAACAGGAACCCGCCCAGGGAGGCGAAGGCGGCGACCGCGATCACGGTGGCGCCCGCGAACGGTGCGGAGCGGAAGAAGCGCAGCTCGATCAGCGGGTCGGTGCGCCTGGGCTCGTACCACAGCAGGCCCAGCAGCGCGCCCAGCGCCGCCGCCGCGCAGCCGATGACGAGCGGCGAGGTCCAGCCGCGCTCCGGCGACTCGATGATCGCGTACGTGAGCGTGGTGAGCAGGACGATGACGAGCACCTGGCCGACCGGGTCCACCCGGCGGGGCCGCGGTGCCCGCGATTCCGGCACGTACCTGCGGGTCAGGAACAGCGCGGCCAGGCCGATCGGCACGTTGATCCAGAAGACGGCCCGCCAGCCGGCCGACTCGACCAGGGCGCCGCCGACGATCGGCCCGGCGGCCATGCTGATGCCCACGACGCCGCTCCACACGCCGATGGCGCGGGCACGCTGCCGGGAGTCGGTGAAGGTGTTGCTGATGATCGACATGGCGACGGGGTTCAGCATCGATCCGCCGACCGCCTGGAGCATCCGTGCGACGACGAGCCAGCCGAGCCCGGGGGCCAGGCTGCACAGCAGCGAGGCCGCGGTGAAGACCACCAGCCCGATCTGGAAGACCCGGCGGCGGCCCACCCGGTCGGCGGTCGAGCCGGAGAGCATCAGCAGGCTGGCCAGCACCAGCGTGTAGGCGTCGACCGTCCACTGCAGCCCGGACACCGAGGTGTGCAGGTCGCGCTGGATGGCGGGCAGGGCGACGTTCAGGATCGTGTTGTCGAGGCTGACGATCAGCAGGCTCATGCAGCAGATGGCGAGCACGAGCCAGGGCCGTCGTGGGGCGGCGTCCGGCATGGTGGGGGCTCCACAAGTATTTGTATGATTGCAATCATTGTGAGCATATAACTAAATCGCCGAACAGCCCAGCCCTCGCAGCCCGGCCCAGCCCGCGGGCCGCCCCCGTCACGGCCGGGGAGCCGGCTCCGGCGGCCAGGCGCCGGCGGTCAGGACGCCGGTGGCGTAGGCGCGGGCGACCAGCGCGGTGCGGTTGGGCAGCTGCCAGCGGCGGGTGAGCCGGGCGAGGTGGTAGTTGACGCCGTCCGGGGTGAGGCCGATCTCCCGGCCGATCTGGGCGGTGGTGGCGCCGCGCGCGGCGGCGGCGAGGATCCGGGCCTCGATCGGGCTCACCTCGGGGCGGGGTGCGGCCGGCGGGGCGGCGGGCCCGGTACGGACGGGCAGCGAGAGCAGCAGGTTCGGGGCCTCCTCCGGGGTGTCGCCGACCAGGGCGACGGTCATCTCGCCGCTCCGCTCGGTGCCGTCGGCGGCCGACCAGGAGACCGGCGCCGGGTACTGCGAGCGGCGGTGCAGGCGGACGGCCTCGGCGAGCGCCGGTATCGTGGCGCTGTCCCGGAGGGTGAAGAACTCCAGGATCTTCCGGTTGCGCAACTGCCCGGGCAGCAGGCCGAATTCGGCGGCCATCGCCCGGTTGACGATCATGATCCGGCCGCTGAACTCGCACACCGCCAGCGCCACCGGCACGTGGTCGAGCAACCGCAGCGTCCGGTTGCGCCAGATGACGGCGAGGTCCTGCCAGCTCTCCGCGGTCGACTCGCAGTCGGTCAGTCTCATGCCCGGCCCCTCCCGTGTACGGCTCCCGCGTGCTGCAGACCTGACGGTCCGTTGACAAGTCTTTCGCGACCGCCGCTACTGCACAAACATGTAGTCATCGGGCCCGGGTTCCCGCCCCGCTCGGGCGAGAGTGGAGGACGACGAGGTTTCTCCTGCCACGGAAGGCGACAACCCATGACCGAGACGATGACTCCGGCGGTGGCCGGGGCTGCGAATCCGGCTGGAGCCGGGCTCCCGGCCGAGACCCCGCTGCCCCGGCAGAACGCCGCCGGGGTGCCGCTGGTCGACATCTCGTCGGCGCCGCCGATCGCCGCTCCCGTGCTGCGCACCATGGAGCTGGCCCGGCGGCACGCCCCGGCCTTCGTCCAGCGCCTGCACGGGCGGGACACCCTGATCGTCACCGGCCTGGACCTGGCCGAGGAACTGGCCGACGAGGAGCGGTTCACCAAGTCGATCGGACCGGCCCTGGAGAACGTCCGCACGTTCACCGGGGACGGCCTGTTCACGGCGTACAACGCGGAGCCGAACTGGGCCAGGGCGCACGACATCCTGATGCCCGCCTTCGCGCTCGGCTCGATGCGCACCTACCACCCGGTGATGCTGCGGGTGGCCCGCCGCCTGATCGAGTCCTGGGACGGCAGGTCGGCTGCCGGACTGGTCGTCGACGTGCCCGGCGACATGACCCGGATGACCCTGGACACCATCGGGCTGGCCGGTTTCGGCTTCGACTTCGGCTCCTTCGACCGGGAGGAGCCGCACCCCTTCGTCGAGGCGATGGTCCGCTCCCTGGACTGGGCGATGAACAAGCTCCTGCGCGACCCGGAACTCGACCACAGCGAGCGCGACGAGTCCGCCCGGGGCGACGCCCGGTACCTGGCCTCGGCGGTGGACGAGGTGATCGCCGCCCGCGCGGGCAGCCCCGAACAGGGCCCGGCCGAGGACCTGCTGGGCCTGATGCTCGACGCCGTGCACCCCGCCGACGGCAGCAGACTGGACGCCGAGAACATCCGCAACCAGGTGATCACCTTCCTGATCGCCGGCCACGAGACCACCTCGGGCGCGCTCTCCTTCGCCCTGTACTACCTCGTCAAGCACCCCGCCGCGCTCCGCGAGGTCCAGCGCGAGGTGGACGCGCTCTGGGGCGACCAGGCCGACCCGGAGCCCTCGTACGAGGACGTCGGCCGGCTCCGGTACACCCGGCAGGTGCTCAACGAGGCGCTGCGGCTGTGGCCGACGGCCCCCGCGTTCAGCCGGGAGGCCCGCGCGGACACCCTGCTCGGCGGCCGGATCCCGGTCCGCGCCGGGGAGCCGGTCCTGGTGGCCACGATGATGCTGCACCGCGATCCCGTCTGGGGCGACAACCCGGAGCTGTTCGACCCCTCCCGCTTCGACCCCGAGCCGGAGGCGGCCCGCTCGCCGCACGCCTTCAAGCCCTTCGGCACCGGCGAACGCGCCTGCATCGGGCGGCAGTTCGCGCTGCACGAGGCAACCATGCTGCTCGGCATGCTGGTCCACCGCTACCGGCTGATCGACCACGCCGACTACCAGCTGACCATCAAGCAGACGCTCACCATCAAGCCCGACGACTTCACCCTCGCCCTCGCCCCGCGCACGCCCACGCCCCCGGCGGTGGTGGACGCGCCGGTCCGCGCCGCCGACCTGCCCGGGCGGGTCCGCCAGGGTACCGGCCTGCTGCTCCTGCACGGCTCCAACTACGGCGCCTGCCGCGAGTTCACCCGGCAGCTGGCCGACGCGGCGGCCGCACTCGGCTGCGACACCGCTGTCGCCCCGCTGGACGCGTACGCGGACGGGCTGCCCACCGACCGGCCGGTGGTGATCACCGCCGCCTCGTACAACGGCCAGCCGACGGACGACGCGGCGGAGTTCTTCCGCCGGCTCCGGGCGGCGACCGAGCAGGCCGAACAGGCCGAACAGGCCGAGGGCGCCGCCGGGTTCGCGAAGGACGTCCGGTACGCGGTGCTCGGCATCGGCGACCGGACGTACGCCGCCACGTACCAGCGCGTGCCGACGCTGATCGACGAGGGCCTCGCCGCCCTCGGCGGCACCCGGCTGCTCGCCCGGGGCGCGGCCGACGCCTCCGGCGACCTGGCCGGGAAGGTGGCGGAGTTCACCACGGCGCTGGGCCGGGCCCTGCTGGAGCGGTACGGCGACGCCGCCGCACCCGTCGTCGCCCCCGCCACCGGCACCGCTCCCGCGCCCGCGCCCGCCGAGGCCGCCGCCCTGGAGACGTACACCGTGACCGAGCTGGCCGGCGGTCCGCTGGACGCCCTGGCCGCGAAGCGCCGCGTGATCGGGCTGACCGTCACGGCGGTCGGCAGCCTCACCGACCCCGCCTACCCCCGGGTCAAGCGCCTGGTCCGGCTGGCCCTGCCGGAGGGCGTCGACTACCGCACCGCGGACCACGTCTCGGTGCTGCCGGCCAACGACCCGGCCCTGGTCGAGCGCGCCGCCAAGGTGTTCGGCGCCGACCCGGACACCCTGCTCGCCATCGTGGCGAACCGCCGCACCATCCTGGCCGTGGACCGGCCGCTGACGGTTCGCGAACTGCTGACCCACCACGTCGAGTTGCAGGACCGCCCGAACGCCGCCCAGCGCGCGACGCTGGCCGACCTCAACCCCTGCCCGCCCGAGCAGGCCGCGCTGCGGGCGCTGCCCGAGGACGACCCGCGGACGCTCCTGGAGCTGGTCGAGGACCACCCGGCCCTGCGGGAGGTCCTGACCTGGCCGGTGCTGCTGGAACTGCTGCCGCCGATCCGGCCCCGGATGTACTCCATCTCCACCTCACCGACCAGCGCCCCGCGCCACGTGGACCTGATGGTCTCCGTGCTCGACGCCCCGGCCCGCTCCGGCCGGGGCGCCTTCCGGGGCGTCGGCTCCGGCTACCTCGACCGGGTGGCCGTCGGGGACACCGTGCTGGCGCGCCTCCAGCCGTGCCGCGAGACGTTCCGGATCGGCCACCGCGCCCCGGTGATCATGATCGCGGCCGGCACCGGCCTGGCGCCGTTCCGCGGCGCGGTCGCCGACCGCCGCGCCCTGCTCGCCACCACCACCGACAAGGCCACCGCCGAGGCCACCGACGGGGAGACCGAACTCGCCCCGGCCCTGCTCTACTTCGGCTGCGACGCACCCGACGCCGACTACCTGCACCGCGACGAACTGCTCGCCGCCGAGCAGGCCGGCGCCGTCTCGATGCGCCCGGTCTTCAGCGAACAGCCCGTCGACGGCCGGCGCTTCGTCCAGGACCGCATCGCCGCCGAGGGCGCGGAGGTCTGGAGCCTGCTCGCCGCCGGCGCCGAGGTCTACGTGTGCGGCGACGGCGCCCGGATGGCCCCGGGCGTCCGCGCCGCCTTCCGCGAGCTCTACCTGAGCCGGACCCCCGGCGCCGACGAGGGCCAGGCCCAGGCCTGGCTCCAGGGCCTGATCGACGAGCGCCGCTACGTCGAGGACGTCTACGCGGGCCGCTGAGCCGCCCGACCGGAGCCCGCCCGACCAGGAGGCCGGCCGCACCCACCCGGGGTGCGGTCGGCCTCCCGTCGCACACATATCTCCCAACTCCCTTTCCGTGCAAGCCTCGACACATTGTCGATCAAGGTGTTCTGATGTTCGCACCATAAGTATGACTATCCGACCGAAACCTGACGGTGGGTCGGAGAAGCGGAGGAACGGTGCGGCCTGCTCGTGGCGTGGCTGTCCTGCTGGCAACGGGGGTCGTCGTGGCCCTCGGCCTGGGCACGGGAGGCCCCGACTCGAAGGGCAGACCGGCCACCGCCGACGCCGCCCCGGAGAGCACACCCGACCCGAGCGGCACACCCTCCGACAGCCCCAGCAGCCCCGCTGCCACCCCGACCCCCAGCGCCACGCCGACCTGGGACGGCCAGGTCAAGGTGCTCGGCGACGGCTCCACCTCCGACACCGGCCCGCAGCCCAGGCAACCCCGGCCCGAGAAGCTGAAGCCCGGCGAGAAGCCGCCGCAGTTCGTGGTGTTCTCCTGGGACGGGGCCCTGGAGGGCGACGACGAGCAGTTCTCGCGCTTCCGCAAGCTGGGCACGGAGAACAACGCCCAGATGACGTTCTTCCTGAGCGGCATGTACACCCTGCCCAAGTCCAAACGCACGCTCTACCACCCGCCGCAGCACGACGCCGGCGCCGCCGCCATCGACTTCGCCACCGACGCCCACATCAAGGACACCCTGGAGCAACTGCGCCTGGCCTGGCAGGACGGGAACGAGATCGGCACCCACTTCAACGGGCACTTCTGCGGCTCCAAGGGCGGCGGCGACTGGAGCACCGAGGAGTGGAAGAGCGAGCTCGACCAGGCGATCTCCTTCGTCACCACCTGGAAGACCAACACCGGCTTCAAGGACCTCCCGCCGCTGCCCTTCGACTACACCAAGGAGGCGGTCGGCGGCCGCGCCCCCTGCCTGGAGGGCCAGAAGAACCTGCTCGCGGCCGAGAAGGCGGCCGGCTTCCGGTACGACGCCAGCTCACCGGGCGAGTTCCAGGTCTGGCCCGGCAAGAAGGACGGCATCTGGAACTTCCCGCTCCAACTGCTGCCCTACCCGGGCAAATCGACCCAGGTCCTCTCGATGGACTTCAACTTCCTCGCCAACCAGTCCGGGGACAGCACCAAGGGCGATCCGAAGAAGTACGACGCGTGGGAGAAGGAGACCCGGAACGGCTACCTCAACGGCTTCGAACGGGTCTACAACGGCAGCCGGGCGCCGCTCTTCATCGGGAACCACTTCGAGAACTGGAACGGCGGCATCTACATGCAGGCCATCGAGGACGTGATGAAGAGCGTCTGCACCCGGGAGGGCGTCCGCTGCGTGTCCTTCCGCCAGGTCGCCGACTGGCTGGACGTCCAGGACCCCAAGGTGCTCGACCAGTTGCGCGCGCTGGACCCGGGGCAGCCGGCCGACTGGTCCCGTCTGGTCAAGTGACCCTGCCCGGGCGGCCGCGGGGCCGTGACACCACGCCCCGCGGCCGCCCGGCCCTACCGGCCGCCTCCCGGGCCGCCGGCCGCCTTCATGTACGAGGTCCAGATCCGGGTGGGCAGCGCGGAGTCCGGGGTGTCCGGGGCGGCGCCGCCCAGCCCCTCCAGTGAGAGCAGCTTCATGTCCTTCAGGTCCGCCCGGAAGACCGTGACGGCCGTGGACATTTGCGCGTCGTAGCCGACGAACCACCCCGCCGTACGGTCCGGGGTCGTCCCCGGCTTCCCCGCCAGGTCCGGCCCGGCCTCCGCCGCCGCCTTGGCGCTCCCGGTGCGGACCGCGCTCTTCAGCGCCGCGTCCACCTCCCCCGCGACCTGCGGGGTCAGCGCCTGTACGGCGGTCGGCAGGCGCAGCGCGAGGGGCTCGCCGTTCCGGGTGATCCTCAGGACGGAGTACGGGTCCGTGCGGCTGCCGCCCGCGGCGAAGGCGGCGTAGGCGTCGGCGGTCCTGATCGCGCTCGGTGTGGAGTTCCCGACGCCGAAGGCCGGCACCAACTCCCCCATGCTGCCCGGGAGCAGGCCCAGATCGGCGGCGGTCTTCTGCACCCGGTCCAGGCCGACGTCCATGGCGAGCTGCATCATCGGCCCGTTGACGGACTGCTCCACCGCGCTCCTCAGGGTGACCGCCCCCCAGCTCCGCTTGCCGTCGTTGGCGGTCCTCGCTATTCGCCCGTTACGCCCCCAGTACGGCCCCTCCGGGGTCATCACGTTCACGCCGTCGTCGCCGTCGTAGGTGGTGGCGGGCGTCACCGGGGTGCGGCTGCCGCCCCGCTGGCGCTGGACGCCCTCGCTCAGGCCCGAGGCGTAGACCAGCGGGGTGAAGGCCGAACCGACCGGCACCGTGGAGGTGTTGGCGTTGTCGAAGCCCTGTTTCAGGTAGTCGGTTCCGCCGTAGAGCGCGACGATCCTCCCGTCCGGGGCCACCGAGGCGGCGCCGACCTTCAGTAACCGGTCGGCCTCACGGCTGTCGGGGTCGATCCCCTTGGTGGCGTCCCGCACCGCGGCGGCCAGCGCGGTGACCTTCGGCTTCTCGAAGGTGGTGAAGATCTGGTGGCCGCCGAGGTCGAACTGGGCCTGGGTGATGTCGCTGTGGCCCTCCACGTAGGTCCTGGCCATGTCCACCAGGTACCCGACCTGGCCGCTCAGCCCCGCCGCCTTCGGCTGGGTCCTGGGCTCGGGGAACACCGTGTACCCGGCGCGCTCGGCGGCGGAGAGCTTGCCGACCTTCACCATCCGGTCCAGGATCCAGGACCACCGCTCCTCGGCCCGCCGGTGGTTGTTCGCGCTGATCCCCGGATCGAACTGCCCGGCCCCCTTCAACAGGGCGGCGAGCAAGGCCCCTTCGCTCGGGTTGAGCTGCGAGACGTCCTTGCCGTAGTACGCCGCCGCGGCCCGTTCGATGCCGTAGCTGCCGCGCCCGAACCAACTGGTGTTCAGATAGCCGGCCAGGATGTCCGGTTTGCTCATCCGCCGGTCCAGTTTGATCGCGATGACGATCTCACTGAGCTTGCGCGAGAAGTCCTGACGCTGATTCAGGTAGCTGTTCTTGACGTACTGCTGGGTGATGGTCGATCCGCCCTGGGTCTCACCGCCCGTGGCCATCTGGTAGACCGCGCGGCCGATGCCCGTGAAGGAGATCCCCGGGTCCGAGTAGAAGGTCTCGTTCTCGGCGGCCAGTACGGCCCACCGCACCGACTCCGGCACCCGGTCGAGCGGCACCTCCTGCCGGTTGGTCTCACCGATCCGCGCCATCTCGGTGCCGTCCGCCCAGAAGTACACGTTGTTCTGCTGGGTGGCGAAGGCGTTCAGGTCCTCCGGGACCTTGGTGGTGACGTAGAACCAGGCCAGCCACCCCGTCAGCACCGCCGCCCCGGCCCCCGCCACCAGGAGCAGCTGCCGCCAGGACGGGAGCCAGCGGCGGACTCCGCGCCGCCCTCTGCGCGGGTAGTCGATCCACCGCCGCCCTTCGGGCCTCTCCCCTCCGGGCTTCTCCTTCTCGGCCCCGCCACCTTGGTGAGCACGCACAGTCCGGTCTCCGATTCGCTCGTGGGCACAGACCCCCGAACTCAGACGCGATGAGGGTCGGACCACGGCACAACGGAATTGATGTGATCACGGTCATACCGCGCGGACCGGCGGTCGGCGCAGGCCCGCCGCCGATGGGTCACGAGAAGTTGGCTAGACAGGAATTGGCCGAAAACTCATGCGGCGTTCGCTGGGGGACCTCGTACGGCCTGGCCGCGGCACCTATGTTCGAACCTTCTTGGCACCCCATGTACCCCGAGAAGGAAGGACACCACGTGGCCTCCATCGACCGGCGCCGATTCCTCCAGCTGAGCGGCGCATCCGCAGCCGCCGCAGGCCTCGGCGCGTTCCCGCCCGCGGTCAGCAAGGCCCTGGCACTGCCCGCGATCGGCCGGACCCGCTCGATCGAGGACGTCGAACACGTCGTCGTCCTGATGCAGGAGAACCGTTCCTTCGACCACTACTTCGGCACCCTGCGCGGCGTGCGCGGGTTCGACGACCCGCGCCCCACCCTGCTGCCCGACGGCCGGCCGAACTGGCACCAGCCCGCCGCCGCCGTGAAGACCGGCCGCTACCACGACCGCGGCCTGCCCGCCTCCGAGCAGGAGGTGCTGCCCTGGTACATCGACCCCAGGAACACCACCGAGTACCAGGCCGGCACCGACCACGGCTGGAGCAGCGGCCACCTCGCCTGGAACGAGGGGCGCCACGACCAGTGGGTGAACCAGAAGCAGGACGTCATGACGATGGGCCACCTCAAGCGCCAGGACCTGGCGTACCACTTCGCCCTGGCCGACGCCTTCACCCTCTGCGACTCGTACTTCTGCTCCGTCCACGCCGACACCGCGCCCAACCGCATCTACCTGTGGACGGGCACCAGCGACCCGCGCAACGTCTACGGCCGCAAGCCCAACGGCCCCGGCCTGGAGGAGCGCAACAACACCAACGGCTACACCTGGACCACCTACCCCGAGCGCCTGGAGAAGGCCGGCGTCAGCTGGAAGCTGTACCAGGGCGGCTCCGGCGAGCCGGGCACCCCCACGGACAACTACACCGACAACTCGCTGATGTTCTTCGAGCGGTACCAGGTCGCCGAGGGCGCGTCGGGCCCCCTGGTGGACAAGGGCGCCACCGACCACACGCTGAAGGAGTTCCGCGCCGACGTCCAGCAGGGCCGGCTGCCGCAGGTCTCCTGGATCGTCCCGCCGTACAAGTACAGCGAGCACCCGTCCGCGACGCCCACCGACGGCGCGTACTACATCAACCTCGTGCTGGACGCGCTCACCTCCAACCCCGAGGTCTGGGGCAGGACGGTCTTCCTCATCAACTACGACGAGAACGACGGCCTGTTCGACCACGTCGTCCCGCCGATGCCGCCGGTCGTCAGCGGCCCGGGAGGCCAGGGCATCGTCTCCGCCGACCTGAGGGCGAGCCTGCGCGACGAACTGCTCGACCTCGGCAAGCACCCGGGCGAGATGAGCCCACTGGTCCCCGGCGCCGACCCGGGCGGCCTCCAGCCGATCGGCCTCGGCCCGCGCGTGCCGATGCTCGTCATCTCCCCGTGGTCGCGCGGCGGCTGGGTCTGCTCGGAGACCTTCGACCACACCTCCGTGCTGCGGTTCCTGGAGGCCCGGTTCGGCATCGAGGAGCCCAACATCAGCGCCTGGCGCCGGTCGGTCTGCGGCGACCTCACCTCGGCGCTCGACTTCTCCGGCGCCGACCCGCGGCCGGTCTCGATCCCGGTGCCCGCGCCGATCGCCTCCCAGGGCAAGCCGTACCAGGTACCGCTGCCCCAGCGGATGCCCACCCAGGAGCCCGGCGTCCGGCCGGCCCGCGCCCTCCCGTACGACCTGGTGGTCAACGAGGAGGAGACGGACACCCCCGGGCGGTTCCAGCTGGATCTGGAGAACCGGGGCGAAGCGGGCGCCTGGCTCTACGTCTACGACCGGACCGCGCCGAAGGCCGCCCCCCGCCGCTACACCATCTCGGGCGGCGACACCCTCGGCGACTTCTGGCCGCACTCCGCCTCCGGCGACTACCACCTCGCCGCCCACGGCCCGAACGGGTCGGTGTACGAGTTCGAGGGCACCGCCCGGACCGAGCTGGTCGCGCTGTTCGACCCGCAGAAGTCCAAGGTGCGCGTCAAGATCACCAACAACGGGCCGACCACCCGGACGGTGACCGTCGCCAACGCCTACGTCAAGGGCTCGCAGCAGAGTCGCAGCCTCCGGCGCGGCGCCTCGGCCCAGTTCACCTTCGACATACGCCCCGACAGCCGCTGGTACGACATCACGGTCGCCGCCACCGACGGCCCGGCCTTCCGCCGCCGCTGGGCCGGCCACCTGGAGAACGGCCGCCCCGGCACCAGCGACCCCGGCCCCCGCTGACCGTCGGCGCGGCCCTGACCGTCGGCGCGGCGCCCGACCGACGGCACAGCGCCTGAACCCGCCCGCCGCACCGGCGTCTCGTCCTACGCCGGTGCGGTGAGCCCCAGCGCCTGGCGGTACCAGGAGGCGGCGGCGGGCAGCCGGGCCAGCGGGCCGGGGCCGGGCGGGCAGGCGGCGAGGCGCCAGACGTCGTCCCCCCGGTACCAGTGGTCGCGGGCGATCAGCGAGAACTGCCGCTCGGAGACGCGGCCCGGGGTGGCGGCGAGCAGACGCCGGCATTCGTCCCACGAGGCCTCCGGGCCGTCCGGCCCGTCCACGCCGTCCACGCCGTCCACGCCGTCCACGCCGTCCGCGCCGGGCAGGGCGGGCAGCAGGCCGAGGCCGGCCAGGGCGGCGAGCAGGTCGCCGGCCCGGACCGGGTCGGGGTGGCTCGCGTGCTGCACTCCGGGCGGGACGGCGTGGTCGTCTAGGGCGAGGGCGGTGATCAGCCGGGCCAGGTCGGCGCGGTCCACCACGGAGAGCCTGGCGTTCCCGCCCGCCCAGGGCACCGGCACCCGGCGGACCAGTTCGGCCAGCGCGGGCACCACCCAGCGGTCGCCCGTCCCGGTCACCAGGCCGGGCCGCAGCACGACGGCGCCGGCCGCCAGCGCGACGCGTTCGCCGAGCAGCCTGGTCCGGCTGGCCTCGGAGACCGGGGCGGCCGGCACCTCGTCGACCCCGATGCCGGAGTGCGGCCCCTCGCCGTACACCGCGGTCGTCGACAGGTGGACGATCCGTCGCACCCCGGCCCGGGCCGCGGCGGCCGTCACCGCCTCGGTGCCGCGCACGTTCACCGCCGCGCACTCCTCGGCGCCGCCGGAGACCCGGGCGGCCAGGTGGAGCAGGACGTCGGCACCCTCGCAGAGCGCGGCCAGCGCCGCCCCGTCGGCGAGGTCTCCCGGCACCCAGACGGCCGGGCCGCGCCCCTCCGGCACTGCGCGGGCCAGCGCCCGCACCTCCGCGCCGCGGGCGGTCAGGGCGGCCAGCACCGCGGAGCCTATGAAGCCGGTCGCCCCGGTCAGCGCGACCGTGGTGCGCTCCGGGTGCCGCCGTCCCGCCGCCATGCCGCCCCCTCGCCGTCCCGGCGTGTCCCGTGTCGCCGTCCCGGCGTGTCGCCGTCGACCGGCCGGTCAGTCTATCCAGCCGCCACCCGCCCGGCGGCCACCCGTACGGAGGGGGCGGGGCACGGCCCGAGGTAAGGCCCACCTAGGCTGTAGCCCAAGCAAAACGGGCGAACCGGACCCCCTCCAGGGGCCACGAGGACGGAAAGCAGGGCCCCCCGATGGGCGACGGAATGTCAGGCATGCACCACCACGGCGGGATGACCCAGCTAGGCCCGTTCACCTTGTCCAACGTCTGGACCTGGTCCCCCGACTGGGTGTTCCTGCTGGGCGGCCTGGCCGCCCTGGCCCTGTACGCGGCGGGCGTGGTCCGGCTCCACCGGCGCGGCGACCGCTGGCCGATCGGCCGGATGGTCGGCTGGGCGGCCGGTGTCGGCAGCCTGATCCTGGTCACCTGCACCGGGCTGAACGACTACGGCATGGTGCTGTTCAGCGCGCACATGATCCAGCACATGGTGCTGTCCATGCTGACGCCGATCCTGCTGCTGCTGGGCGCCCCGATCACGCTGGCGCTGCGCGCGCTGCGGCCGGCCGGCAAGGGCCGCCCGCGCGGGCCGCGCGAACTGCTGGTGGCGCTGCTGCACAGCCGGTACGTCCGGGTGATCTCGCACCCGGCCTTCACCATCCCGATGTTCATCGCGAGCCTGTACGGGGTCTACTTCACCCCGTTGTTCGACTTCCTGATGCAGTACCGCGCCGGGCACATCTTCATGATGGTGCACTTCCTCCTCACCGGTCTGGCCTTCTTCTGGCCGATCATGGGCGTGGACCCGGGCCCGCACCGTCCCGGCCATGTGATGCGGATCATCGAGCTGTTCATGGGCATGCCGTTCCACGCCTTCTTCGGCGTGGCCGTGATGATGGCCAGCCACCCGCTGGTCACCACCTTCACCGTGGAGGGCGCGCCACCGGGCACCGATCTCCTGGAGGACCAGAAGCTGGCCGGCGGCATCACCTGGGCGTTCGGCGAGATCCCGACCGCGATCGTGCTGATCGCGCTGGTGTACCAGTGGATGCGCTCCGAACAGCGGCAGGCCCGCCGCTCCGACCGCGCCGAGGAGCGCAGCGGCGACGCCGAGCTGGAGGCGTACAACGCCTATCTGGCCTCGCTGCACAAGCGCGGCCCGCGCCCGGCGGCCCCGGCCGCCCCGGCGGCCGCTGTCACCCCCGTCACCCCGGCGGCCGACGCCGGCTGACCCCGCCGCCGCCCGCACCGCGGAACCCCCGTCCCCTGGAAACCGCCCTGTGGAACGGGGGTTCCGCCGTACACGTTCGGACGGTATGCACGCTCTGCTGATCGTCGCCGTCCTGCTCGGCGGGTACGTCCTGCTCTGGCTGCTCGGCTTCCTCGGCTGCGCGCTGCGGCAGGCGCGCCGCCCCGCCCCCGTCGGGGCGGACTACCTGGTCGTCCTCGGCTCCGCCCTGGACGGCTGCGAGCCCGCCCCGCCGCTGGCGGCCCGGCTGGACGCCGCGCTGGAACGTTTCGCCGCCGAGGAGGCCGCCGGGCACGCGCCGCTGCTCCTGGTCACCGGCGGGAAGGGCCCGCACGAGGAGTGCACCGAGGCCGCCGCGATGGCCCGTTACCTGACCGCCCGGGGCGTCCCGGCCGACCGGATCCGGCGCGAGGAACGGGCCGTGAACACCGTCGAGAACCTGCGCTTCAGCGCGGCGCTGATGGCCGCCGAACGGCCCGGCTACCGGTGCACGGTCGTCACCAGCGGCTTCCACACCGCCCGCACCGCGCTCGCCGCCCGCCGGGCCGGCGCCCCCGGCCGGGTGGTCGGCGCGGACGGACTGCTCGCCCACGGCCCGTACGCACTGCTGCGGGAGGCGGTCGGCACGGCCCTCGCGTACCCGCGCGCCAACGCCGCCGCCCTCCTGCTCCTCGCGGGCACCGGAGCCCTCCTCGCCTGAGCGATCGTGCCGGGCCCCCGAACGCGGGGAGGCTCCCGGGTCCGGTACGGACCCGGGAGCCTCCCGGTGCTTCGACTCTCCTGGGATCAGGCGAGGTTGGCGAGCGCCTCGTTGAAGGTCTTGGACGGGCGCATCACCGCCGCGGCCTTGGCCGGGTCCGGCTGGTAGTAGCCGCCGAGGTCGACCGGCGAGCCCTGCACGGCGTTCAGCTCGTCGACGATGGTCGTCTCCTGCTCGCCGAGCGCCTTGGCCAGGCCCTCGAACGCCTGGGCCAGCTCGGCGTCGGCGGTCTGCTGGGCCAGCTCCTGGGCCCAGTACAGGGCCAGGTAGAAGTGGCTGCCGCGGTTGTCGATGCCGCCGAGGCGGCGGCTCGGCGACTTGTCCTCGTTGAGGAAGGTGCCGGTGGCGCGGTCCAGGGTGTCGGCCAGCACCTGGGCGCGGGCGTTGTCGGTGCTGGTGGCCAGGTGCTCGAAGCTGGCGGCCAGGGCGAAGAACTCGCCGAGGCTGTCCCAGCGCAGGTAGTTCTCCTTGACCAGCTGCTGGACGTGCTTCGGGGCGGAGCCGCCGGCGCCGGTCTCGAACAGGCCGCCGCCCGCCATCAGCGGGACGACCGACAGCATCTTGGCGCTGGTGCCCAGCTCCAGGATCGGGAACAGGTCGGTCAGGTAGTCGCGCAGCACGTTGCCGGTCACCGAGATGGTGTTCTCGCCGCGGCGGATGCGCTCCAGCGAGAACGCGGTGGCCTCGACCGGGGACTTGATCTCGATCTGCAGGCCGGTGGTGTCGTGCTCCGGCAGGTACTTCTTGACCTTCTCGATCAGGACGGCGTCGTGGGCGCGGTTCTCGTCCAGCCAGAACACCGCCGGGTCGCCGGTGGCGCGGGCGCGGGTGACGGCCAGCTTGACCCAGTCCTGGATCGGCAGGTCCTTGGTCTGGCAGGCGCGGAAGATGTCGCCCGGCTGGACGGCCTGCTCCAGCACCACGTTGCCCTCGGCGTCGACGAGGCGGACGGTGCCGGCCGCGGCGATCTCGAAGGTCTTGTCGTGGCTGCCGTACTCCTCGGCCTTCTGGGCCATCAGGCCGACGTTCGGCACGGAGCCGATGGTGGCCGGGTCCAGGGCGCCGTGGGCGCGGCAGTCGTCGATGACGGCCTGGTACACGCCGGAGTAGCTGCTGTCGGGCAGCACCGCGAGGGTGTCGGCCTCCTGGCCGTCCGGGCCCCACATGTGGCCGGAGGTGCGGATCATGGCCGGCATCGAGGCGTCGACGATGACGTCGCTCGGGACGTGCAGGTTGGTGATGCCCTTGTCCGAGTCGACCATCGCCAGGGCCGGGCCCTCGGCGAGCTCGGCCTCGAACGAGGCCTTGATCTCCGCGCCCAGGTGCGGCACGCCGTCCAGGCCGTTGAGGATGCCGCCGAGGCCGTTGTTCGGGTCCAGACCGGCGGCGACCAGCACCTCGCCGTACTTGGCGAAGGTCTTCGGGAAGAAGGCGCGGACCACGTGGCCGAAGATGATCGGGTCGGAGACCTTCATCATGGTGGCCTTGAGGTGGACCGAGAACAGCACGCCCTCGGCCTTGGCGCGCTCGACCTGGGCGGTCAGGAACTCACGCAGGGCGGCGACGCGCATCACCGAGGCGTCGACGACCTCGCCGGCCAGCACCGGGACGCGCTCGCGCAGCACGGTGGCGTTGCCGTCCTCGGCGACCAGCTCGATGCGCAGCGCCCCGTCGGCGGCGATCACGGCGGACTTCTCGGTGGAGCGGAAGTCGTTCTGGCCCATGGTGGCGACGTTGGTCTCGGAGTCGGCCGACCAGGCGCCCATGCGGTGCGGGTGGGTCTTGGCGTAGTTCTTCACCGAGCCCGGGGCACGGCGGTCCGAGTTGCCCTCGCGCAGGACGGGGTTGACGGCGCTGCCCTTGACCTTGTCGTAACGGGCGCGGACGTCCTTGTCCTCGTCGGTCTGCGGGTCGTCCGGGTAGTCCGGGAGCGCGTAGCCCTGCGCCTGCAGCTCGGCCACGGCGGCCTTCAGCTGCGGGATGGACGCCGAGATGTTCGGCAGCTTGATGATGTTGGCGCCCGGGGTCTTGGCGAGGTCGCCCAGCTCGGCGAGGGCGTCCTCGATCCGCTGGCCCTCGGCGAGACGCTCCGGGAAGCTCGCGATGATCCGCCCGGCCAGGGAGATGTCGCGGGTCTCCACGCGCACACCCGCCGTCGAGGCGTATGCCTGGACAACCGGCAGGAACGAGTAGGTCGCCAGGGCCGGAGCCTCGTCGGTGTGCGTATAGATGATGGTCGAGTCAGTCATCGGTACTCCGCTTCACGTCTCCAACGTCTTGACGTCAAGATATCTCGTCGCGGCCCCCTAGCTCCACCTCGCCCCCGCCCCGGAGCGCGCGCCGGGCGCCCCGGGGGCGCGCCGACGGTCAGCTCCACCGTGGTCCCGGGGCGGGTGCGGGGCAAGCGGAGAACGCTCAGACCTCGGTGAACCGGGCCGCCAGCTCCGTCTCGTCGGCGAGGAACCAGAGCTGCCGGCCGCGGTTGCTCTCCCGGACGAAGTCGCGCAGCGGGTCGCTCGCCGCGACGTGGTCGGCGATGTCGCCGAGGACCACGAGGCCGACGCGGTAGTTGACGAATTTCTGCACGATGCCGCCGGCGACCCGGGTGCGCAGCGTGAAGAAGTCCGGGTGCAGCCGGGCGACGGGGACGACCACCCAGGAGGCGCCGCGGCCGAACGCGTCGCCGATCACGTCCATGGCGTCCTGCTCCTCGCGGATCGGCGCGCCCTCGGCGGGCAGCCGCAGGACCGTCGTGCCGTACTGCTCGGACATTGCCGTTCTCCCTGGTCGATGTGGATCCGATCTGGATCCGAGGCCGATCTCGATGCGGATTCGGTGTGACCGACGCCATCCGACGCGGCCGGCGTCAGTGCATGGACGAGGTCATCGTGTGGACGATGCCGAGCAGCGCGGCGGTGTCGGCCGGATCGCCGAGGACGACGAGCCGCAGGGTCTCCCGCTCCTCGTCGTGGACGGCCTCGACGTGCAGCGGCCGGCCGCCCTCGCGCGGGCCGGCGATCGCGGCCAGCACGGCGTTGGAGAGCCGGTCGGCGGCGGCCCGGTCGACGTTCTCGATCCGGACGACGGCGGACACCTCGGCCCGCCGCGAGCCGGCGCCGGACGCGGGCACGGGCGGGGCGGCCGGGGCGCCGGTGAAGGCCTCCAGGTCCGCACGGGCGATCCGGTACTGCTTGCCGATCCTGGCCGCGGCGAGCCGGCCGTCGCGGATGTACCCGCGGACGGTGCGCACGTGCAGGCCGAGCAGTTCGGCCACCTGTTCCACCGAGTAGTACTGCGCCACCTGCGACCATCCTCTCGAACGCCCCCATCCGCAGGAAACATACCATCCGATAGGGATGTTTACGTAATGATAGGGAGTGGTTTAGTCCACTCGGGTGAACCGAACGTCAGGGGTGCGTCAACGCACACCCCCATTCGGTCAACGCCGCGTCAGGACCGGCGACGCCCGCCGGAACCCGGCCTAGCGTCGAAGCAGCAGTTCCGGCAGGCACCACCACCCCACCCGGGAGCACTCGCATGGCCCGCCTCGTCTGGCACGTTCCGGTCACCGTCTCCGGTACCGGCCCCACCACCGCCCTCCGCCTCTTCCGCCTGCGCGACGGCCGCCGCTGCGCCGTCGGCTTCTCCAGCCCCGAGTCGCTCGCCGCCCTCTTCGGGCCGGACCAGGCCTTCACCGAACTCGGTGAACCCGCCCTGCGCGCGCTCACCGCCCCGCTCGGCGTCGACACCCTCGTCCTCGACCCGCGCCTGGTCGCCCCGCCCGTCACCGCACCCGCCGCCCCGCTCACCCCCGCCCCGACCGCACAGCTCCAGCACCGGTGACCGCCCTCCAGCTGGTCCCCGAGGACCCGGACCCCGAACCGGAACCACCCGAGCCGGCCCGGGCGCTGCACGCGCTCGCCCGGGTCAGCTACGGGCCGGTCCCGCTCGACTTCGACCGGCTGGCGGCCGAGCACCCGGCCGTCCAGGGCGGACTCTCCCTCGCCGGCGACGCCGACCTGGAGCTCCGCCTGGCCTGCACCGGCCCCGAGGAACTTCGGGCGGTCGCCGCCGCCCTCCAGCGCGCCGGGGCCGCCAGGATCCGGATCGATCTCGTGCTGCGCGCCCTCACCCCCAGACCGGTCACCCTCCGCCCGGTGCCGTAGGACCACCGTCGGGCGGTACCGGGCCCCGCCCCGGTACCGTCCGACCGTGATCCTTTCCTCGTCCCGCGCCCGCGACGTACCGTCGAGCCCAGAGGCGACGCACCCGGCTTGAGGAGCAGGCACGATGGACCGATTGACGTACGACGAGGTCAAGGCCGCCGGCGAGCGGATCGCCGGGAGGGTGCGGCCGGTCGCGGTCGCCCCCGGGGACGACCGCGGGCGGACCTGGCTGGCGCTGGAGTTCCTTCAGCACACCGGCAGCTTCAAGGCGCGCGGCGCGCAGAACTTCCTGCTCGCGCACGCCGAGGCGGGCACGCTGCCGGAGGCCGGGGTCACCATCGCCTCGGGCGGCAACGCGGGGCTGGCCTGCGCCTGGGCGGCGCGCGAGCTCGGCGTGCGCGCCACGGTGTTCCTGCCCGAGACGGCCTCCCCGGTGAAGCTGGCGCGGCTGCGCTCGTACGGCGCCGACGTGCGGCTGGTCGGCCGGGAGTACGCGGAGGCGCTGGCGGCCTGCGAGGAGTTCGCGGCGGGCAGCGGGGCGCTGGCCTCGCACGCCTACGACCACCCGCTGATCGCCGCCGGCGCCGGCACCGTGCTGGAGGAGATCCGCGCCCGGGTCCCCGGGCTGGACACGGTGGTGGTGTCGGTCGGCGGCGGCGGGCTGTTCGCCGGGGTGGCCGTCGCGGCCCGCGAGCACGGCGTCCGGGTGGTCGCGGTGGAGCCGGAGGGCAGCCGGGCCCTACACGCCGCCCTCGCCGCCGGCCACCCCGTCGACGTCCCGGTGTCCTCCGTGGCCCAGGACGCCCTCGGCGCCCGCCGCGCCACCGCCCTCGCCGTCCACGCCGCCCGCCACGAGGGCGTCCGGTCCGTCCTGGTCGACGACGAGGCCATCGTGCGCGCCCGCCGCCGGCTCTGGGAGGACCGCCGCATCGCCGTCGAGTACGCGGCCTCCACCGCCCTGGCGGCCCTCGACCACGCGGAGGGCGAGCGGATCGCCGTCCTCCTGTGCGGCGCCAACACCGACCCGTCCGACCTCGCCACCCCCTGACCGACGGCCGCCCGGACGGCGGCCCCGGCCGGATCGGTCGTCAAGCACGAAACCTGCCCGCCGGTTGGTCAACCGGCGGGCAGGTCCCGTTGTCGGCCGAGGGCTACAGGCTCAGCACCGCCCGCAGGGCCCCGGCGACCTCCGCCTCCGGGTCGTCCGCCGCGCCCGTCGAGCGCCAGGCGACGAAGCCGTCCGGCCGGACCAGCACGGCGCCGGCCGGGCCGATCCCGTGCAGCTCCGCGAAGTCCGCGCCCGGCTCCGGCGCCAGGTCGTCCTCGGCGCCGCCGCCGATCCGGTAGGCGTCCAGCGGGACGGCCAGCCGGTCGGCCGCCCGCCGCGCCCCGGCCTGCCAGGCCGCGCCCTCGGGGCCGGTGAGCAGCACCATCGCCTGCTCGTACAGGTCCAGCGTGGACAGCCGCACGCCCGCCCGCAGCAGCCACTGGTGCGGGGCCCGGCTGCCCGGCTCCCCGGCCGACTCGAACTTCTCGGGGACGACCGCGCCCGCCGGGTCCGTCCCGACCACCGCGCCCACCGGGTAGCGGTAGCCGAGCGCCACCCCGAGCACCCCGGTCTGCCGCCCGGCACCCGGCACCACCGCGTACCCGGGGTGGCTGTGCTCGGCCGAGCGGGCCGAGGCGCGCTCACCGGTCACCTGCGCGACCGGGCGGCGCTCCTGCCCGTACGTCTCCAACAGCTCCGGCCCGGCCCACCCGCAGAGCACCGCGGCGAGCTTCCAGGCCAGGTTGTGCGCGTCCTGGATGCCGGTGTTGGAGCCGAACGCGCCGGTCGGAGACATCTCGTGCGCGGAGTCCCCGGCGAGGAAGACCCGCCCGGCGCCGTACCGTTCGGCCACCCGCTCCGCGGCGTGCCAGGGCGCCCGGCCGGTCACCTCGACGTCGAGCTCCGGCAGGCCGACGGCGGTGCGGATGTGCCGCTCGCAGCGCTCGTCGGTGAACGCCTCCAGCGGCTCACCGTGCTCCGGGTGCCAGGGCGCGTGGAAGACCCACTCCTCCTGGTTGTCCACCGGCAGCAGCGCGCCGTCCGCCTCCGGGTTGGTCAGGTAGCAGGCGATGAAGTGCCGGTCCCCGACCACGTCGGCCAGCCGCTTGGCGCGGAAGGTGATGCTGACGTTGTGGAACAGCTCGCCCTGGCCGCTCTGGCCGATGCCCAGGCGCTCGCGGGCCGGGCTGCGCGGGCCGTCCGCGGCGATCAGGTAGTCCGAGCGCACCCGGCGCTCCTCGCCGGTCTCCCGGCTGCGCAGCACCGAGGTGACGCCCTCGGCGTCCTGCTCGAAGGAGACCAGCTCGGTGTTGAAGCGGACGTCGCCGCCGAGGTCACGGGTGGCGCGCAGCAGCACCGGCTCCAGGTCGTTCTGGCTGCACAGGCACCACGAGCTGGGGCTGAACCGGGCGAGCCGCCCGCCGGGGTCGATCTCCCGGAACAGCCACTCCTGCTCGGTACCGGTCAGCGAGGGCGCCTGGAGGATGCCGTGGTTCGGGGCGAGGACCGACGCCGCCTCGCGGATCGCCGGCTCGATCCCGGCCACCCGGTACAGCTCCATCGTGCGGACGTTGTTGCCTCGGCCACGCGGGTGATGCGAGGTGTCGGCGTGCTTCTCGACCAGCAGGTGCCTGACACCCAGTCGGCCGAGGAAGAGCGAGGCCGACAGCCCGACCAGCGACCCTCCCACGATCAGGACCGGCACCCGGTCGTCAACCTTCGGATTCATCAATTGCTCCACCCTGTCAGGGGATTCAGCGGATCGGCAGCCGGAATCGGGGCCGCCGCCGAGGGGGCCGCACGGCCGGGGGCCCCGCTCTTCCATCCCCCGCCCGAGGGTGCTTGTGCCGCCTCTTCGCCCGGATGGCCCGCAAATATCGCGGCACCCCGGTACGCCGCTCACGATCGACTTCAGGCCTGGCGCCGACCGACCGGGCCGATCGCCGTCGCACCGCCCTCCCAAGCCGGGAGCACCCCCCGGACGCGGCCCACCGCGGCCCGCAACGTGCGGCCCAGAGCAGAAAGTGGATCATGACAACTCTGTCCGAACCGCAGCGGAAGCAGCAGGCCGACTCCGACACCCGGCTCCGGGTGGTACTGATGCTGGAGATCCAGGACGGCGCCCAGCAGCGCTTCCTCGACGTCTACGAGCAGCTGCGCCACCAGGTGGCCTCGGTGCCCGGCCATGTCAGCGACCAGCTGTGCCAGTCGATCAACGACCCCCGCCAGTGGCTGATCACCAGCGAGTGGGAGGACCAGGACACCTTCCTGGAGTGGGTGGACAGCCCCGCCCACCGCGAGATGGTCAAGCCGATGCACGGCTGCGTCAGCGACAACTTCCGCTCGCTGCGCTACGGCATCCTGCGCGAGACCTCCGCGGCCGGCTCCACCGGCACCCGGGCCCCGCTGGAGGTCCCGCCCGGCCTGCCGCGCACCGAGCCCGCCGGGCACGTCGGCCCGCCGAAGGCCGAGCCCGGCCCGGACGGCGTGGTCCGGCACGCGCTCACCTTCACGGTCAAGCCCGGCAGCGAGCACGAGGTGGCCCGGATCCTGTCCGGCTACGCCTCGCCCCGGGCCGAGGTGGACGAGCACACCCGGCTGCACCGCACCTCGCTGTTCATGCACGGCAACCGGGTGGTCCGGGCCGTCGAGGTGGTCGGCAACCTCGGCGACGCGCTGCGCCACGTGGCGATGCAGCCGGAGGTGCGGGCCGTCGAGGAGGCGATCAACCCGTACCTGGAGGAGGCCCGCCAGCTGGGCGACCCGCAGGCCGCGCGCGCCTTCTTCGCCCGGGCCGCGCTGCCGGCGAAGCACCAGGCGATCGCCAGCTCCCCGACCTCCGCCCGGCTGCACCGGCACGCCGTGCTGTACCCCGTCCGCCCGGGCGAGGGGCAGGCCGTCGCCGAGCTGCTCGCCGACTACGACAACCTCGCCACCGCCGACCCGACCGGCCCGGTCGCGGCCGGCACCGTGTTCCACCGGGCGGACGTGGTGGTGCGCCTGGTCGACCTGCGGGTGCCGGCCGAGGCCGACCCGGCCGCCGCCCTCGGTGTGGCGGGCGACCAGGAGGCCGCGGCGCTCGGCCGACTGCTCGACCTCGGCCCGCAGGGCGACCTGCGCACCTCCACCGGGCTCGCCGCCGCCCTCGCCGCCCGCGCCATGAACCCGGTCACCGACCGCAGCTCGCAGGACAACTGAAGAACCAGCCGCATCTCTCGGAGGAAAACACCATGACCACGCAGTACCCACGGATCGTGCACGTCGACGAGGCACCGGAGAACCGTCGGCGCGGCGGCGACCTGCGCGCCATGCTCACCCCGACCACCTGCGGGGCGACCAGCGGGTTCATGGGGCTGGCGATCGTCCAGCCCGGCGAGCGGATCGGCGAGCACTACCACCCGTACTCCGAGGAGTTCGTGTTCGTGGTCAGCGGCGACCTGGAGGTGGACCTGGACGGCGAGAGCCGTCCGATCAGGCCCAACCAGGGCCTGATGATCCCGATCAACATGCGCCACCGCTTCCGCAACGTCGGCGACACCGAGGCCCGGATGGTGTTCCACCTCGGCCCGCTCGCCCCCCGCCCCGAACTCGGCCACGTGGACACCGAGGAGACCGGCGCCGCCGGGCCGCCGGAACACGCCAAGGTGGCCTCGTGACCCGGCGCGTCGCCGTCACCGGGATCGGCGTCGTCGCGCCCGGCGGGGTCGGGGTCCCGGCGTTCTGGGAGCTCCTCACCGCCGGCCGCACCGCCACCCGGGGCATCACGCTCTTCGACCCCACCGGGTTCCGTTCCCGGATCGCCGCCGAGGTCGACTTCGACCCGGCGGCCCACGGGCTGGGCCCGGCGGACGTCCAGCGGGCCGACCGGTACGTGCAGTTCGCGATGGTCGCGGCGGACGAGGCGATCGCCGACGCGGGCCTGGACCTGGCCGCCGAGGACCCGTGGCGGATCGCCGTCTCGCTCGGCACCGCCGTCGGCGGCACCACCCGACTGGAGCACGACTACGCCCTGGTCAGCGCCGGCGGCGCCCGCTGGGACGTCGACCACCAGCGGGCCGAACCACAGCTGCACCGGGCCTTCGCGCCCAGCACGCTGGCCTCCACGGTCGCCGAACGGACCGGCGCGCACGGCCCGGTGCAGACCGTCTCCACCGGCTGCACCTCCGGCCTCGACGCGATCGGCTACGGCTTCCAGGCCGTCGAGGAGGGGCGCGCCGACATCTGCATCGCCGGCGCCTCCGACTCACCGATCTCGCCGATCACCGTCGCCTGCTTCGACGCCATCAAGGCCACCAGCGAGCGCAACGACGACCCGGAGCACGCGTCCCGGCCCTTCGACGCCCACCGGGACGGCTTCGTCCTCGGCGAGGGCGGCGCCGTCCTGGTGCTGGAGGAACTGGAGCACGCCCGCCGCCGCGGCGCCCGGATCTACGGCGAGATCGGCGGCTTCGCCACCTTCGGCAACGCCTACCACATGACCGGCCTCACCCAGGAGGGGGTGGAGATGTCCCGGGCGATCGACGACGCGCTCGCCCACGCCCGGGTGGACCGCACCGACGTCGGATACGTCAACGCGCACGGTTCGGGCACCAAGCAGAACGACCGGCACGAGACCGCCGCCGTCAAGCGCTCGCTCGGCGCCCACGCCTACCGGACGCCGATGAGCTCCATCAAGTCGATGGTCGGGCACTCGCTCGGCGCGATCGGCGCCATCGAGGTGGTCGCCTGCACCCTGGCGCTGGCCCACGGCGTGGTGCCGCCGACCGCCAACTACGAGACTCCGGACCCGGAGTGCGACCTCGACTACGTGCCGCGCACCGCGCGCGAGCTGCCGCTGAGCCACATCCTCTCGGTCGGCAGCGGATTCGGCGGATTCCAGTCCGCCGTCGTGCTCAACAGAACGGGGTGAGTGTCATGACGTCACGTCAGCAGGGCCGCCGGGCGGTGGTCACCGGCCTCGGCGTGGTGGCGCCGAACGGCGTTGGGGCCGACGCCTTCTGGAAGGCCACCAGGCAGGGCGTGAGCGTCCTCGACCGGATCACCCGCGAGGGCTGCGACGGGCTGCCGCTGCGCGTCGCCGGCCAGGTGCGGGACTTCGACCCGCGGGCCGCGATCGACAGCCGGTACCTGGTGCAGACCGACCGGTTCACGCACTACGCGATGGCCGCCGCCGACCTGGCGGTGGCGGACGCCGGATTCCACCCCGACCCCGAGCATCCCTTCGCGGTCGGGGTGGTGACCGCGGCCGGCTCCGGCGGCGGCGAGTTCGGCCAGCGCGAGCTCCAGCAGCTCTGGGGCCAGGGGCCGCAGTTCGTCGGTCCGTACCAGTCCATCGCCTGGTTCTACGCCGCCAGCACCGGCCAGATCTCGATCCGCGGCGGCTACAAGGGTCCGTGCGGGGTGGTCGCCAGCGACGAGGCCGGCGGCCTGGACGCGCTCGCGCACGCGGCCCGCACGATCGAGCGCGGCACCGACGCGGTGGTGGCGGGCGCCGCCGAGGCACCGCTGGCGCCGTACTCGATGGTCTGCCAGCTCGGCTACCCGGAGGTCAGCCTCGCCGGGCAGCCCGACCGGGCCTATCTGCCGTTCACCGCGCAGGCCTGCGGCTTCGCCCCCGCCGAGGGCGGCGCGATGCTGCTGCTGGAGGACGAGCAGGCGGCCCGGCGGCGCGGCGCCGCCGTCCGGGCCCACCTGGCCGGACACGGCTCCACCTTCACCGGGGCCTCCCGCTGGGAGGAGTCCCGCGAGGGGCTGGCCGCCGCGATCCGCATCGCCCTGGACGAGGCCAGGATCGCGCCCGAGGAGATCGACGTGGTCTTCGCGGACGCGCTCGGCGTTCCGGCCGCCGACCGGGCCGAGGCGCTCGCACTGGCCGACGCGCTCGGCCCGGCGGCCGAACGCGTCCCGGTCACCGCCCCCAAGTCCGGCACCGGACGGGCCTACTGCGGCGCGCCGATGCTGGACGTGGCGGCCGCCGTCCTGGCCATGGAGGACGGCGTGCTGCCGCCCACCCCGAACGTCACCGAGGTCAGCCACGACCTCGCCCTGGTGACCGGCCGGGCCCGCCCGGCCGAACTGCGCACCGCACTGGTGCTCAGCCGCGGGCTGATGGGTTCCAACTCCGCGCTGGTGCTCCGGTGCGGAGACCGGCCCTGAGACCGCACCCGCAATTCCACCGAAGGGACACCCCGTGAGCAACACCCTCAGCTATCACGAGCTGGCCGCCCTGATCCAGGCCCGGGCCGGCGTCACCGTCGACCCGCTCCACCTGGAGCGCCCGGGCGCGCAGTTCGACGAGTTCGGCGTCGACTCGCTCGGCCTGCTCGGCGTCGTCGGCGAGCTGGAGAACCGGCACGGCCTCAAGGTCACCTCGGGCGCCGAGTCCGCCAAGACCCCGGCCGAGTTCCTGCAGCTCGTCAACACCTCCCTCCTCTCCCCGAAAGCTGGTGCCTGAGATGCCCGGACACACCGACAACGAGATCGTCATCGCCGCGCCCCTCGACCTGGTCTGGGAGATCACCAACGACCTGGAGAACTGGCCGGACCTCTTCAGCGAGTACGCCTCGGTGGAGGTGCTGGAGCGCGACGGCGACAGCGTCCGTTTCCGGCTCACCATGCACCCGGACGAGAACGGCCAGGTGTGGAGCTGGGTCTCCGAGCGCACCACCGACAAGTCCTCGCTCGCGGTGCGCGCCCGCCGGGTCGAGCCCGGCCCGTTCGAGTTCATGGACATCCGCTGGGAGTACGCGGAGGTCCCGGCCGGGACGAGGATGCGCTGGATCCAGGACTTCGCGATGAAGCCCACCGCCCCGGTCGACGACCACGGCATGGTCAACCACATCAACCGCAACTCCCGGATCCAGCTGGAGCTGATCCGCGAGAAGGTCGAGAAGCGGGCGGCGGAGCGGTGACCGGAATGCACCGCGCCCTGATCGTCGCCCGGATGAAGCCCGAGGCGGCACCGGACATCGCCGAGGTGTTCGCCACGTCCGACCAGGGCGAACTGCCGCACCTGATCGGCGTCACCGGCCGCAGCCTGTTCCAGTTCGGCGACGTCTACCTGCACCTCATCGAGGCCGAGCGCCCGCCGGGCCCGGCCGTCGCCAAGGTCATCGGCCACCCGGAGTTCCGGTCCGTCAGTGACCGGTTGACCGCCTTCGTCCAGGCCTACGACCCGGCCACCTGGCGCGAGCCGAAGGACGCCATGGCGCACGAGTTCTACCGCTGGGACCGCTGACCCCGTCCCACCCGTCCCGCTCGTCCTGGGCCCGCCCCCGGCTATCCGCCGGGGGCGGGCCCACGTGCGCGTCCGGCCCGATCGGACGCGGCGTCAGCGCCGCCCGCACGCCGGCCCGACACGGCGTCAGCGCCAGGCGCGCCGGCCCGACGCGGCGTCAGCACCGTCCGGACCCGCCCGACGCGGCGTCAGCGCCTTCGAGGCGGGCCCGACACGCCGTCAGCACGGGACCGAATCGGCCCGGACCGCCGCGAATCCTTTTCACCCGTCCCACTGGGGCACCCGGGTGAACCGGGCCGGGACTCCACTCGAATCGAGCACAGTCCGTACCCAAGCCGCCACTCTCCGGTGGCGGCGGACGTCGCGGTGGTTGACGGTGGATCAGACGCAGTTCCCACGAATTCCCTTGTCCGGCGCCGTGCCGGCGGTCGCGGGCCTGTGTATCGGAAGGATCAACCTCATGCGTTCTGCACGCACTCTGCTCGCCGGGGCGGCTGTCGCCGCCGTTCTCACCGTCGGCACCCCCATGGCCTTCGCCGACGGCTCCGCCGACCAGGCGAAGAGCTCCACCTCGCAGGACCAGTCCGACCGCGGCGACGGTCGCGGCGACGACCGGGGTGACGACCACGGGCGCGGCGACGAGCACGGCCGTGGCGACGACCGGGGCGACGAGCACGGCCGTGGCGAAGGCCGCGGCGACGAGCACGGTCGCGGCGAGGGCCGCGGCGAAGGCCGTGGCGAAGGCCGTGGCGAGGGCCGCGGCGACGAGCACGGCCGTGGTGGCGAGCACGGTCGCGGCGAAGGCCGCGGCGACGACAAGGGCGGCGAGGGCCGCGGTGGCGACAAGGGCGGCGAGGGCCGCGGCGGCGAGCACGGCCGTGGTGGCGAGCACGGTCGCAAGGGCCCGCACGGCGGCGTGCACGCCGGCGGTGGCGGCCTGGCCATGGCCGAGACCGGCACCACGCTGTCCGGTGGCGGCCTCGCCTCCGGTGCCGTCCTGCTGATCGGCGGCCTCGGGGCCGGCGCGTACGCGCTGCGCCGCAACCGCCGCAACACCGGCGCCACCATCTGACGTCCGGCATCTGACGCCGCCCCCACGCGCCTCCCCACCAGGGCGGCGCGCACGGGGGCGGCGGGTCGTTTTGGACCTTCTGGACCTTTCTGACCTTTTCGGGCCGTCAGCGGCCCGGCTGCGCATGGGAATGGAGAAAGAGGAGCGATGGGCGGTCCCGTCCCTGGAATGTCCCGACTGCTGCGCACCGGCATCGGTGCGGCGGCGGTCGGTCTGCTGCTGATGTACAACTCGGTCGACACCACGCCGCGAGCCAACTCGGCGTCCCGTATGACCCGTCCGCCGGCGATCGTCGCGCCGGCCACCCCCCGCCCGTCCGCACCGGCCACCACCCCTGCGGACGCCCCCACGGACGCCCCCGCGGAGGCCGCCGAGGACCCGGCCCCCGCGACACCGGCGCTGGGCCGCGCCAATCCGACCCGGCTGCGGATCCCGCAGATCGGCGTCGACGCCCCGTTCACCGAGCTGACGCTCGATCCGGAGGGCCAGCTCACCGCGCCGCCGCCGGACGACGACAACCTGGTCGGTTGGTACCGGGACGGCGTCTCCCCGGGCGAGCCCGGCAGCTCGGTGGTCGCCGGGCACGTGGACACCACCACGGGCCCGGCGGTGTTCCTGATGCTGAGCCAGATGCAACCGGACCAGCAGATCGAGGTGGAGCGCGCGGACGGCACGGTCGCGGTGTTCTCGGTGGACTCGGTGGAGGCCTTCCCCAAGAACGCCTTCCCGGACGACAAGGTGTACGGCCAGACGCCCGACGCCCAGCTGCGGCTGATCACCTGCGGCGGTGCGTACGACAAGGGCCAGAAGGACTACCAGGACAACGTGGTGGTCTTCGCGCACCTGGACTCCTCACACCCGGCCTGACCGGCAACGCGAACGACCGCCGCCCCCAACTCCCGGGGGGACGGCGGTCGTTCGCGTGGGGGCCGGCGCTCAGCCGCGCACGGTGGCCTCGAAGGCGTGCAGGTAGGGGTTGACCGGGTGGACGTCCGCGACGTCCAGTCCGGCGTCCTCCATCAGCCGCACCATGCTCTCCTTGGAGTGCTTGGCGCCGCCGACGTTGAGCAGCAGCATCAGGTCCATCGCGGTGGTGAAGCGCATCGACGGGCTGTCGTCGACCAGGTTCTCCACCACCACGACGCGGGCGCCGGGCCGGGCCGCGGCGACCACGTTGGCGAGGGTGCGGCGGGTGCTCTCGTCGTCCCACTCCAGGATGTTCTTGATGATGTAGAGGTCGGCGCGGACCGGGATCTCCACCCGGCAGTCACCGGGCACCAGCCGGGCGCGGGCCGAGAAGGCGCCGCCGTCCTGGAGCCGGGGTTCGGCACCGGCGACCACCTTGGGCAGGTCGAGCAGGGTGCCGTGCAGCGCCGGGTGCTTCTCCAGCAGGCTGGCCAGCACGTGCCCCTGGCCGCCACCGATGTCCGCCACCGAGTCGACGCCGGTGAGGTCCAGGTACTCGGCGAGGTCGTGGGCGGACTGCCGGCTGGAGGTGGTCATCGCCTTGTCGAAGACCTTCGCGGAGTCGCCCGCGTCGCTGTGCAGGTAGTCGAAGAACTCCTTGCCGAACAGCTCGGGGAAGACGTTGCGGCCGGAGCGGACCGCCTCGTCCAGCTTGGGCCAGGCCTCCCAGGTCCACGGCTCGGTGCACCAGAGGGAGATGTAGCGCAGCGAGTTGGGGGCGTCCTCGCGCAGCAGGCGGGACATCTCGGTGTGCTCGAAGCGGTCGTCGGAGGTCTCGGAGAAGATGCCGTAGCAGGTGAGCGCGCGCAGCAGGCGGCGCAGCGGCAGGGGCTCGGTGTCGAGGGCGGCGGCGAGATCGGTGACGCTGGTCGGGGTGTCGCCGAGCACGTCGGCGACACCGAGCCGGGCGGCCGCGCGGACGGCGGCGGCGCAGGCGGCGCCGAAGACGAGCTCGCGCAGGCGCATCGCGGCCTGGGGAGTGGGGGGCGGTGCGATCGTCATGGGAGGTCTTCCTTGTCGACGGGGGCGGGGGTGCCGGGGGCGCGTGCCGGGGGCGGGCAGTACCGGGTGCGGGTCGTACCGGGTGCGGGTGCCGCGGCTCAGCAGCGGCCGGACGGCTCGGACCGCGCGCAGCTGTTGCGGGCGAACGCGTTCTCGCCGGTGTCGCGGTCGGCGATGTCGGCCGGGCTGTTGCCGCTCAGGTGGTTGTCGGCGACGGTGTTGCGGGCGTTGGCGACGCCGACGACGCTCTTGAAGAGGACGATCCCGCCGGAGAAGTCCGAGCTGCCGACGTTGTCGTGGACCTCGTTGTCGGTGACCCGGGCGTCCTCGACCCCGGTGAGCACGATGCCCGCGCCCTGGATGGCGCCCAGCCGCGGGTTGGCCGGGCAGAACATGTTGTTGGCGACGACCTCGTTGCGGCGCACGTCGAGGTCCCCGGCCCGGGGCACGCCCTCGTCGCCGACCACGAAGACGCCGGCGCAGTTGCCGCGGAGCTCGTTGTCCTGGACGGCCAGCCCGCGCAGTCGGCGGACGGTGACGCCGACCCGGTTCTCGGTCAGCTCGTTGCCCTCCACGACGGTGCCCCCGGTGTCGGGCGCGCCGCCCTCGCGGTAGGCGTAGTTGGCGAGGAAGACGCCGGACTGGCCGTTGCGGGTCGCGCGGTTGCCGACGATCCGGGCCCGGGTGGAGATCTCCTGGCTGATGCCCTGCTGGGCGTTGTCGTGGACGTAGGTGTCGCGCACGGTCAGGCCGGTGGTGCCGCTGGCGTCGATGCCGTTCTTGCGGAAGCCGGTGACGGCGAGGGTCTCGATGGTGACGTCCGGCAGCGGGGCCGTCTCGGTGCCGTCCACGCAGAGGCCGTGTCCGGCGGTGGCGCAGGCGTTCTCGGTACCGCCTCCGGGGGTGATCACGCTGTCCGCGCCGGCGCCGCGCAGGGTGAGGCCCGGGGTGGTGATGCGGACGCTGCCGGGGTAGGTGCCGGCGAGCAGTTGGACGGTGTCGCCGGGGAGGGCGGCGTCGACGGCCTGCTGAATCGATTCGCCCGGCTGGACGACGTGCAGGCCGTCGGCGGCGTGGGCCGCGGGCACGGCGGCCAGGCCGGCGAGGACGGTGGTCAGGGCGGTGGCGGCGGCGGTGGCCGCGGCGAAGTGGTGGACCCGTCGCGTGGGCATGAGTGGTGACCTGTTCTCTCCGGCGCGCTCGCCGGGGTGCGGCCGGAGCCTGCCGGGCGGCGCGCTAGGTACGCGGTGTCTGTTGTCGCACGGTGTGCGGGGGTGGTGACGGCCGGTGGGTGCGGCCGACTCGACGCTATGGGCCGCCGAGTGGGCCCGCCACCAGGGCTGGGCTGCGGGACTGACGGGGCGTCGGCCGGTGGTGGGACGGCCCGGCGTGGCGCGTACGGCGCGGCGCGCTCCGGGCCGAGCCGCACGGCACGCCCTCGGACCGCCTCCGGCACCGTCGGCCGGGCCGCGTGCCACCGCCGGCCTGCGGCGTGACATCCTCGGGGCCATGACCACCGCACCCGCAGCGCACCTCGGCACCCTCCGCAACCCGGTCGGCGCCCACGTCCCGGTGGCCGCCCGCGGACTGGCCGGAACGGGGCTGGCGTACGCGCGCCGGGTCGGCGCCGAGACCGTGCAGGTGTTCGTGGCCAACCCGCGCGGCTGGGCCACTCCGCCGGGCAACCCCGCACAGGACGAGGAGTTCCGGGCGGCCTGCGCCGAGCAGGCGCTCCCCGCCTGGGTGCACGCCCCGTACCTGATCAACTTCGGCTCGGACAACCCGGCCACCCGCGAGCGCTCGGCCGACTCGCTGCGGCACTCGCTGCGCCGCGGCCACGCGATCGGCGCACTGGGCGTCGTCCTGCACACCGGCTCGGCGGTCGGCACGGCGCCCGGCGGCGGCTCCCGGCGGGCCGAGGCGATGGCACAGGTCCGGGCCGACGTGCGGCCGCTGCTGGACGAACTGGACGCCCTCGGCGAGGACGCGCCCTGGCTGCTGCTGGAGCCGACGGCGGGCCAGGGCAGCTCGCTCTGCTCCCGGCTGGAGGAGCTCGCCGAGTACGTCGAGGCGCTGGACGGGCACCCGAAGGTCGGCGTCTGCCTGGACACCTGCCACGCCTTCGCCGCCGGGCACGACCTGGCCGTACCGGGCGGGGTGACGGCCGCGCTGGACGCCCTGGCGTCGGCGGCCGGGCCGGGCCGGCTGCGGCTGATCCACGCCAACGACTCCGAGGACGTCGTCGGCGCGCGCAAGGACCGGCACGCCAACATCGGCGCCGGGATGATCGGCGCGGAACCGTTCCGTGAGCTGTTCGAGCACCCGGAGACGGCCGGTGTCCCGCTGCTGGTGGAGACCCCGGACCGCAAGCACGGCGGGGACGGCACCGGACACGCGATGGACATCGCCGTACTGAAGGAACTGCGCGAGCGGGCCGCCGCCCCCACCCTGCCCGCCTGACCTGCTCGGACCGCCCCGCGGACAGCGGTGAGCCCGGGGGCCCACAGCGGCCCCCGGGCTCACCGGTCGGTCAGCAGTCGCCGAAGCAGGCGTCCTCGGTGTGCTCGTGGACGTTCAGCCAGTTGGCGCGCGGGCCGAACAGGCCGACCCCGGCCGAACCCGACTCCAGGCTCTCCCCGGTCGACGAGTGCGACCCGTGCCAGGCCGCCATCGCCGGCACCGGCGCCGCGAAGGCGGCGGCGCCCGCCACGACGGCGATCACGGCGAGCTTGCGGATCTTCCCACGAAGCGACATCTGATGTCCTCTGGTTCGATTCTGGTCCTCGATCCGCCTCCCGGAACGGCCGGTGCGGCCACCGGACGGGGCGGACGGCGCCCCACCGGGGGAGCGCCGGGCCAACGTTTGCACACGAACGCGCACGCGCCGCGGCGCGCCGCAACCCGGCTGAGGCATTCGGGTGACGACATCCCTCCCCCGGGTGAACGCCCTCGGACACCCGGCCGCACACCGAACGGCCGGGCCGGAGCGGCGCAGGACGAGTGCCCGTCCGACCGGCACGGGACCGCAAGTCTTGCGGTGACATGCCAGGCCGACTGAACAAATCCCATCGATTTGGTACAGAGCGCCACCCGGTTCGAGCATGAACGGTGGCTCCACCGAGCACGAGCAGGACCACGAAAGGCGCACCGCCCTCATGCAGACCAGCCCGGCCGCACCCCGGCAGGCGACCCGACCGAGCCCGCCGGAAACCCCGGAAGCGGTCACCGCGACGCCCCGCAAGGGCGGCCGCTTCGGCCTGCCGACCGCCACCGCCCTGGTGATGGGCAACATCATCGGCGGCGGCATCTTCATGATCCCCGCCGCCGTGGCCCCCTACGGGACGGTCAGCCTGGTCTCCTTCGTCGTCCTGACCGTGGGCGCGATCGCACTCGCACTCGTCTTCGGGCAGCTCGCGCGCCGCAACCCGCGCACCGGCGGGCCCTACGTCTACGCCCGGGAGGCCTTCGGGGACTTCGCCGGGTTCCTGTCGGCCTGGTCGTACTGGATCACCACCTGGGTCAGCAACGCCGCGCTCGCGGTCGCCGCCGTCGGCTACCTCGACGTGCTGCTGCCCGTCGGCCACTCCATCGGGCTCAGCATCGCCGCCGCGATGGCCTTCCAGTGGCTGCCCGCGCTGGCGAACCTGGCCGGCACCCGCTACGTCGGCGCCGTCCAACTCGTCTCCACCGTCCTCAAGTTCATCCCGCTGCTGCTGGTCGCGGTGGGCGGCCTGGGCTTCTTCGACGCGCGCAACCTGGGCCCCTTCGACGCCACCGGGCACGGCTGGGCCGGCGGGATGACGGCGGCCGCGGCCATCCTGCTCTTCAGCTACCTGGGCGTGGAGTCCGCCGCGATGAGCGCCGGCCAGGTCCGCGATCCGGAGCGCAACGTCGGGCGGGCCAGCGTGCTCGGCACGGCCGGTGCGGCGGTGGTCTACCTGCTGGGCACGCTCGCGGTCTTCGGCACCGTCGCCCACGACCGGCTGATCCACTCCACCGCGCCGTTCTCGGACGCCGTGGACGCCATGTTCGGCGGCACCTGGGGCGGCACGGCCATCGCCGTCGCCGCGCTCGTCTCCATGACCGGCGCGCTCAACGGCTGGACGCTGCTGGCCGCCCAGGCGCCGTACGCGGCCGCCAAGGACGGGCTGTTCCCGGCCGCCTTCGCCAAGGAGCGGCGCGGCGTCCCGGTGTTCGGCGTCGTGACCAGTGTCGCGCTGGCCTCGGTGCTGACCATCCTCAACTTCGCCACCGGCGCCAAGGGCGCGTTCAACATCCTGGTGCTGGTCACCACCTTCACCGCGACCGTCCCGTACCTGCTCTCCACCGCCGCGCAGCTGTACTGGCTGGTGCGCGGCATGCCGGACAAGGTCTCCGGGGGCCGGCTCGCCCGGGACGCGGTGCTGGGCCTGGGCGCCTTCGGCTTCTCCCTGTGGCTGGTGGCCGGCGCCGGTTACGCGGCCGTCTACCAGGGCGTGCTGTTCCTGTTCGCCGGGATCCTGGTCTACGTCTGGATGGCGGCCCGCCGCCGGGACTGACGGCCCGGGCCCGGCGCGGGGCCACTGCGACCCGGGGTCACGCACAACTGACGGAACGTCACGCTCCTTGCCTGAAGCGGAGGATGTGGACATCCTTGGCCGGAGGTTTCCCTCCCGGGCGGCTCCGCGCCATCGGCCGGGCCGCCCGCGTCGGATAGACGGGAGACCGGAACCTCCGCACCCTGCACCGCCGTTCCACGCGAACCTCCGTTCCGTGAACCTTCGAGTACCGGGAGTGCCATGAAGATCCTGAGGCTGTTGACAGCCCCCGCCGCCGTCCTCGCCCTGACCGCCGGCACCGTCACCACCGCCGCGGCGGCACCGGCGCGGCCGGCCCTGGCCGACGTCGTGGCCCTCGGCCCCGCCGCCAACGGCCAGACCGTGCAGGTCCACACAGGTGACGTGGTCCAGATCGACCTGCCGCCCTACCGCGACCGCACCGTCACCTGGCTGTCCTCCGTCCCCGTGCCGACCGTGCCCTCGGTGCTGCCGCAGACCGCGGGCAGCACCGACCCCGACAACACCACGCACGCGACCTTCAGCGCGGCCACCGCCGGGACGAGCGACATCACCTGGATCTCGCGGTGCGCCTTCCCGGACCGCGGCTCGGCCTGCCCGCCGTTCGTCTACTACCTGCGGACCACCATCGTCGTCTCCTGACCGCACGCGCTCGAACGGCCGGGGTCCGCAGCCTGCGGATCCCGGCCGTTCGGGTGGGGGCGAAGCTCACCCGGGCCCGTGGCCCCGCTCACCGGGCAGCCCCGCCTCGGACGCGTTCACCGCGACGGCCTCCGGGCGCCCGGTGGCCGATTCCGCGAAGCGGGCGCGGGGCCGCGGGGCGTCCGGCGGCTGGAGGGTGAGGACGTGGTCGGCCAGCGGGAGGAAGGCCGGGTCGTGGGTGATCAGGATCGTGGTGCGGCCCGCCATCAGGCGGCGCAGCGGCGGGATCAGCTGCTGGACGGTCTTCGGGTCCAGGCCGGTGGTGGGTTCGTCCAGGACGAGGACCGGCGCGCCGCGCACGAAGGCCCGGGCGATGGCGACGCGCTGGGCCTGCCCGCCGGAGAGCTGGAAGCCCTCGTCGCCGATGACCGTGCCGTACCCCTGCGGCAGCGCGGTGATGAAGCCGTGGGCGCCCGCGCTGCGGGCGGCACGTTCGATGTCGCTCTGTGGGGCGTCGGGCCTGCCGTAGGCGATGTTGTCCCGGATGGTCGCGTGGAAGAGCTGCGCCTGCTGGGGCAGGAAGCTGATCGCCGCACGCAGCGAGGCGATGGTCAGGTCCTGGATGTCGGTGCCGTCGAGGCGGACGGTACCGGCCTGCGGGTCCAGGAAGCGGACCAGGAGCTTGGCGAGCGTGGACTTGCCGCTGCCGCTGGGGCCGATGACGGCCAGGACCTTGCCGGGGCTGACGTCGAAGCTGACGTCGGACAGCACCGGGGCGTCGTGGCTGCCGGGGTAGGCGACATGGACGCCCTCGAAGGAGACCCGGCCGCGGACCGCGTCGGCGTCCCGCGCGGCGGGGCTCTCCCGGACCGGACTGGACAGGTCGTGGATCTCCAGCAGGCGCTCGCCCGAGGCGCAGGCCGCGCCCGCGAGCGGGACGAGCCCGGCGAGCTGCTGGATCGGTTCGAACAGCTGCGCCATGAAGGCGGCGAAGGCGAGCAGACCACCCAGGCTCAGCTCGCCGCGGATCACCTGGAGCGCGCCGACGCCCACCACGACCAGCCCCGCGAGCATCTGGAGGACGTTGAGGAGGGGCTGGTAGAGGTCGGACATCCGGGCGGCGGAGAGCTCGGCGTCCAGCAGGGCCTTTCCCTCCCGGTGCACCCGCTCGACCTCGCGCTCCTCCTGGCCGCAGGTGCGGGTGACGACCACGTTGCGCAGCGTCTCCTCCAGCAGCGCGGTGACGCCGCCGGCGCGGCGCTGGACCTGCCGCTCCCGGATGCGGATGCGGCGCCCGAAGAAACCGGTGGTGAAGATGAACAGCGGCGCGACGATCAGCGCCGCCAGGGTGAGGGGCCAGCTCAGGTAGAACGCCGCGCCGGCGAACAGCACCAGGCTGACCGAGGCCACCGCGCCCTCGACCAGACCGGTCGCGACCATCTGCTCGATCGTCGCGATGTCGGCGGTCATCCGGGCCACCAGGTCGCCGCGCCAGCGGGTCTCCAGGGTGTCCGGCGGCAGGGTGTGCAGATGGGCCAGTGTGCCGGTCCGGAGCCGGAGCAGGTACCGCTCCGCGATCCAGGTACCGGTGTAGGTGCCGGCGAAGGTGAACAGTGCCGCCGCCGCGGCCGCGGCGAGCATCGTGCCGCCGAGCGGCCAGAACTCGGCGAAGTGCCGCGGCACCAGGACTTCGTCGATCAGGTCCTTGAACATCCAGACCGAGACGACCTCGCCGAAGGCGCCCAGCACGAGCAGCACCGCGCTCAGCGGCAGCCAGCGCACGTCCGGTCGGACCCACGGCCAGAACCGCCGGAACAGCTCGCGCAGCGAGATGGCGGGCGAGTCCGCCACCGGCCCCTGGTCGATGGCCCGGTCGGCTGCCCGGTCCTCCGGACCCCCCATGGGCGTGGCACCGTGCATGGAGGAACCCCACTCAGGATGAGGGGCCGGCGGTGATACCGCCGGCCCCAGGGATGGGTGTCATGCCGGACTGTTAAGCACAGCCCGGACCGCCCTTAATCTGTCACCAGAAGCCAAACCGACGACGGCGGCCGTGGCGACGGCGGCGACGGTCACGTTCACGTCCGCGACCGCGGTCCCTGCGGTTGAAGTAACTCATCACGACTCCATTTCTTCCCTTGCATTGGCACGCCGCACGTCCACGGCCGACGCCGACGGCGCGGACCCGGGGAGCACGACAGAGACTGCCGTTGCCGTGAGACAGCCCTAAGCGGCGGGCACGTCAGGGATGTGCCTGCCAGAGCCGTTCTCACATCTCCAGTATCCGCCTGACGCCCCCGCTCGCAGCTTCTGGACCGCAACCGTGACCGGCCCTCGGCATGCGAAGGGCCCCCCGACGCGAACGCCCGGCCGGCGCCCCGGCGGCCGGATCCGACCCTCCCGCCCGGCCCCCCGACGAGCCGGGTCGGGCGGGGAGCCGCCCGGCCGGCTCCGCGACTGACCCGCCGTCAAGTGCCTTTCGTCCGGCGTCCCGAAACGGCCGCCCCCGCACACCGGCCACCGCCGCCCACCGGTCCGCCGGCGGCCCCCGCGACGACGGCGTCGGCGCGATCCCCCGGCCCTCGCGCCCCCTCCCCGAAGACCCCCGCCCGGGCCGCCGACCCCGCCCGCCGACGCCTACCCGGATGGCGCAGCCGACCGCCGGAGCGGGGGTGCGCACCCCCGCCCGGTGCGACGGGAACCCCCGCGTCGAGCCCCGCGGAAAGCACCGGAACGAGGCCCCGGCACCGCCCGCGCCACGGCGGATCCGCTGCGAGAAGGCGCCCCGGAGCCGCCTTCCGGGCGACTCCGGGGCCGTACGAGGACCCGAGGCGACTGCGTTCGGGTGACGGCGCCACCAGGAGCGGCACCCCCGCCCCCCACTCCCCCGCCGGTATCGCGGCTACGGGGGCTACGGGGCAGTACTCCTCGCCGCAGGAGCCCTCGTCACGGGAGTCCTCGTCCGGGATGCCCCTTTCCCTGGGGGATGCTCCGAAGGAGACGCCGGTGTGGTGGGGGTGGTCGTCGGCTCGGGCAGCTGGGTGGGTGAGGCCGGGAGCGGGCAACTCGGCGACGGCACCGCGGCGGGCGAGGAGACCTCAGGGGTCGGGATCGGGGCCGGGTCCAGGGTCGGGGCCGGTTGTACCGGCACCGGCGCCGCCGGGTACGAGCCGCCTCCGCCCCCGTTCGTCGAGGGGCCGCTGAGATGGCCCGCCGCCTCGACCACGCCGCCGCAGGCGAGCAGCACCGCGGCCAGCACCGACAGCCCGGCGGAGGCCCGCAGCGCCCGGGGCGCCCGGGGCGCCGCGGTACGCGGTTCGGTGTCCACGCTCAGTCCACGTATTCCTGGGCGACCTGCACGTACTCGAAGCCCTTGACGTCGGTGGCGATGTGCATCCGGCCGCCAGCCCCACCTCGTCATCGATCCGCGGCATCAACGGCGGCGACGACCCGGCACAGGTCAAGGGCTCCGAGGCGGACACCAGTTGGTTCGGCCCCGACGCCGCCTGCTCCGCCTGGCTGGACGACAACGGCTCCGGCTCGCTCGCGGGCGTGCTCAACACCTCCCTGACCCAAACCTGCGTCGCCGAGCTCGCCCGCAGCGACGGCATCACGTACACCTTCCGCGCCTCCCTGGGCGCCGCGAAGACGAGCTTCGTCCCGGACATCGGCTACACGATGTGGATCTGCGTGTGGAACGCGAACAACCGATCCGGCGAGCAGTGCTCCGCCCGCTTCGGCATGAACGGCACCACCCCGGTCCGCCGGTGAAACGAGGCTGCCGCAAGAAGCACTCCCGGGCCACCACCCCCAGCCGGCGGGCGGCGCAACGGGGTTGGACTTACGGTGCGGCACGAGGGGGTCACCTGAGCGAGAGGCTGTTTCGGCGTGGCGGGGAAGTTCGAGCTGTACAAGGACTCCTGAATCGATCCTCCCGCACTCAGGGGGATGAAGATCCGCTCACAGCGTTTAACCTGCAGAAACGCTTATCGCTGTCTCTCCTCGACAGACAACCGCACTCATCGTCTTGTGCACCCGATGTGCGCCCACGGGCCAACCCGCCTGACGGCCAGTCGAAAGCATCCGGAGCCTGCTGGGCCTCGACGCGATCACCACTGAGAGCAACGAGACTCAGCTGCTCGACGGCATTCACGGTGCCGGTCACGGTGACCGGGCACGGGCGCAGATCCATCCCCGTACGTTCAGGGCCGACCACTGCCAACGACCCTCAGCCATCACCCCAACATCCACGTGCGAGTACCCTTCGAGAGCGCGGGACACGGCGATGACAACTCGCCTCAGGGCATGGAGAGATGATGTCAATACATGAGATCTCCTTCAGGCTGCCATCCGATCGAACTAAATCAACCGGAGGACTCTGAGCCCAATCGCCGCACGTCAGCAAGTGTCGGCCCCGCGCTCGCGGGGGTTGCTCCTCTAGTCACCCCGTGTCGTCTGCTGGCACGGAGTCGGCCCCGCGCTCGCGGGGGTTGCTCCCACTGAGACATACGAATTTCCCTTCTTGGTTGGTCGGCCCCGCGCTCGCGGGGGTTGCTCCACGGCGCCGACGACCAGGGTGGTCCGCTCGGAGGTCGGCCCCGCGCTCGCGGGGGTTGCTCCAGGCGGGGGCGCTTCGTTGTTACGACTTTCTCGTCGGCCCCGCGCTCGCGGGGGTTGCTCCCCGAAGCCGCCGCCGCCGGCGGCCTTGGTGGTGTCGGCCCCGCGCTCGCGGGGGTTGCTCTCAGAACAGTGTGGTGGACCTGGACAAAGGCCGGCCGGCCTCGCGCTCGCGAGGTTGTTCGGTCGCTGTCCGTGACTAAGTACCCAGGGTTGAGCACCCGCCCAACGGGCAACCGGCGGCGACCGTCACTCCCCAAAAGAAACCCGCCATGTGCACCGCCTTCCCTCACGGCCCCAGCAGCGGCCAGGCAGTACCCGGCTCCGCGACTCGAATGGATGCCACCCGACTGGGCCAACTGTCCTGCACTCCAAAGGGTTTGGCCCTACCTTTCGATCGAGGGGGTCACCTGAACGGAAGGCTGTCACCGACATGGCCGGGAAATTCGAGCTGTACAAGGACGAGAGCGGGATGCACCGCTTCCGGCTCAAGGCGAGCAACGGGACGGTCATCGTCACCGGGGACCCGCACGAGAGCAAGGACGAGTGCCTCAGGAGCATCGAGTCGCTCCGCAAGCTCGCGCCGTACGCGGAGCTCAAGGAGGCGGCCGGGTCGCACTGAGGCGGCGCGGTGCGGGCGCGGGTCGGCGATGCAAATCGCCGACCCGCGTTCGCTTCTATGACAGATCCCTTTGGCCGGGTGCACGCCGGGCGCGGAGAGAACACTGGCATGCGCGTCGTCATCGTCACCGAATCCTTTCCGCCCGAGGTCAACGGAGTCGCCCACAGCGTGCTGCGGACGGCCGAGCATCTGGTCCGCCGGGGCCACCAGCCACTCGTCGTCACCCCCGCACCCGCGCGGGGCGCCGCGTGCCCGCCGCACACCTTCGGCGGCTCCGAAACGGTGGAGCTGCCGGTGGTGCGCATTCCGTCGGTGCCGCTGCCCGGATACCCGCAGGTGCGGATCGCGCTGCCGAGCCGGCAGCTGGCGGCCGCCGTCGCCGGGCACCGGCCGGACATCGTGCACCTGGCCAGCCCGTTCGTGCTCGGCGCGCGCGGGGTGCAGGTCGCGGCCCGCCTCGGTGTCCCCGCCGTGGCCGTCTACCAGACCGACCTCGCCGGGTACGCGCACGCCTACCGGGCCGGGCGGGGCCTCGGGGAGGCGGCGGCCTGGCGGCGGATCCGGGCCGTGCACCGGGCCGCCGCCCGGACGCTGGCGCCGTCCACCCCCGCCGCCCAGGACCTCACCGCGCACGGAGTGCCCCGGGTGCAGCTGTGGCCGCGCGGGGTGGACTCGGTGCGGTTCCACCCCCGGCACCGGGACGAGGCGCTGCACCGGGCGCTCGCCCCGGGCGGGGAGGTGCTGGTCGGGTACGTCGGGCGACTGGCGCCCGAGAAGCGGGTCGACCTGCTGGCCGCCGCGTCGGCCCTGCCCGGGGTGCGGGTGGTGGTGATCGGGGACGGGCCGTCCGGACCCGGGCTGCGGACCTCGATGCCCGGCGCGGTGTTCCTCGGCCGCCGGACCGGCGAGGAACTGGCCCGCTGTTTCGCGACCCTGGACGTGTTCGTGCACACCGGCCCGCTGGAGACCTTCTGCCAGACCATCCAGGAGGCGATGGCGAGCGGCGTGCCGGTGATCGGTCCGGCCGCCGGCGGCCCGCTGGATCTGGTCGCGCACCACCGGACGGGCCTGCTGGTACCGCCCCGGGACGGCGCCGCGGTGGCCCGGGCGGTGGCGGAACTGGCCGCCGACCCGGGGCGGCGGGCCGCGTACGGGCGCGCCGGACGGGCCGAGGTGACCGCGCGGACCTGGGAGGCGGTCGGCGACCTGCTGCTGCGGCACTACGCGGAGGTCCTCTCCGAGCACCGCGGCACACCGGCGGCTCCCCTTTCCGCTCCCCCTTCCACTCCCCCGGCGGTCGTCGAGCCGGTCGCCGTCGTGGAGGAGCTGCCGGCATGACGGACACCGCCGACCGCGAGCCGCTGACCATCGTGCGGCTCGCGAACTTCGTCACCCCGGTCTCCGGGGGCCTGCGCACCGCGCTGCGCCACCTCGGTGCCGGCTATCTGGCCGCCGGGCACCGGCCGGTGCTGATCGTGCCCGGGGAGCGGCGCAGCGAGGAGGAGGGCGAGCAGGGACTGGTGGTCACCCTGCCCGGGCCGGTGCTGCCGGCCAGCGGCGGCTACCGGGTGCTCACCGACCGGCGGGCGGTGGCCGCCGAACTGACCCGGCTGAAGCCCGACCGACTGGAGGTGTCCGACCGCACCACGCTGCGCTGGACCGGCAGTTGGGCCCGGCGGCACGGCGTCCGCTCGGTGATGGTGTCGCACGAGAGCGCCGTCGGGGTGCTGCGCACCTGGGGGCTGCCCCGCCCGCTCGCCGACGCGGCCGCCGACCGGCTCAACGCGGCGACGGCCCGTACGTACGACGCGGTGCTCTGCACCACCGACTGGGCGGCGGCGGAGTTCCGGCGGATCGGCGTGCCCAACCTGGCCCGGGCCCCGCTCGGCGTGGACCTGGACGCGATGCGCCCGATGCCGCCGGCCGCGCGGGCCCGGGAGCGGGCGCGGTACTGCGGGCCGGACGACGTGCTGCTGGTGCTCTGCTCCCGGCTCTCGGCCGAGAAACGGCCCGAGCGGGCGGTCGAGGCGCTGGCCGCACTGCGGGCCCGGGGGCTGCCGGCCGTCCTGGTGGTGGCCGGGGCCGGACCGCTGCGGGACCGGCTGGCGGCCCGGGCGGAGCGGCTGCGGCTGCCGGTGCGCTTCCTCGGGCACCTGGGCTGGCGGGAGGAACTGGCCCGGCTGCTGGGCTGCGCGGACGTGGTGCTCGCGCCCGGGCCGGTGGAGACCTTCGGGCTCGCCGCGCTGGAGGCGCTGGCCTGCGGGACGCCGGTGGCGGTCAGCCGCTCCTCCGCGCTGCCCGGGCTGGTCGGCCTGGCCGGGGTGGCCGCCGCCGACACCGGCGCCGGATTCGCCGGGGCGGTACGGGAGTTGCTGGCGCGCCCGGAGCAGGCGCGGCGGGCCGGCGCCCGGGCCCGGGCCGAGCGGTACGGCTGGCCGGCCGCGGTGGCCGCGTTCCTCGCGGCCCACGACGCGCCGAACCCCGGCGTACGGAACCACGGCGTACGGAACCCCGGTGCGGTGGAGGAGGGCTGGGATGAGCGTGCTCGGCACTGGGCGTGACCGGTCCGCGGACGGCCGGCCGGCCACCGGCGGGCCGGTGCGGTTCGTCGCGCTCGGGGACTCGCTGACCGAAGGGGTCGGGGACCCGGTCGGTGAGGGATGGCGCGGCTGGGCCGCCGTCCTGGCCCGGTCGCTGGCACCCGAGGGCGGCGTCGAGTTCACCAACCTGGCGTGCAGCGGCGCCCAGACCACTGACCTGACGAATCGTCAACTCCCTTCCGCGCTCGCGCTGCGGCCGCGGTTCGCGGCCGTGGTGATCGGCGGTAACGACACGCTGCGGGCGGGCTTCGACATCCGGCGCACCACCCTGGAACTGGACGCCACCCTGGGCGAACTCTCCAGCCACGGCGCCGTCCTGCTGACCGCCTGCCTGCCTGATCCGGGCACCCTGCTCCGCCTGCCCGCGCCGCTGGCCCGACCGCTGGCGCGGCGGATGCAGGCCGTCAACACCGTCGTGCACGCCCTCACCGCCCGGCACCGGGCGGTGCACCTGCACATCGCCGAGCTGCCCTGGTGCGCGCAGCGCCGGCTGCTCAGCGTCGACCGGCTGCACCCCAGCGCCGAGGGCCACCACCTGATCGCCCGCGGGTTCCACGAGCTGCTCGCCGCCGCCGGCCACCCCCTCGGCCCGCCGCCCGTCGACACCCCCGCCGAGGCCCCGCCCGGCCGGGCCGCCGACCTGTGGTGGATGGCCACCCAGGGCACCCGCTGGGTGGCCGCCCGAAGCACCGACCTGCTGCCCGGACTGCTCGCCCTGGCGGCGGCCGAAGGCTTCGCCCGGCTGCGCGGGTCCAACGGACGGCACGACGAGCAGATGGCCCGCGCGGCGGCGCAGGCCCTCGCGTCACTGGGGTGAGGCGGCGAGGGCTCGGCCAGGCCCGCGGGGGGAACCATGAAGGAGGTCCGCCGAGTCGTCGGGGGGCACGGCCTTCGAACCGGGCCTGACGGAGGGAGCAGCGGTGGACGCGTCATCCGGGAGCGGGCGGGAGTTGCTGGCGGCGGCGGGGGTGCTGTTCCCGGACGGGCGGGGGCGGGTGCTGGTGGTGCGGTTGCCGTACGACCGGAAGCATCCGGTGGCGATCCCGGGCGGCGGGTGGGAGCCGCAGGATCGCTCGCCACGGGAGACCGCGCTGCGCGAGGTGGTGGAGGAACTCGGGTTCACACCCCGGCTGGGGCCGCTGGCCTGCGTCGACTGGACGCTCGACCACTTCCGGCCGCCGATCGCCGCGTACCTGTACTGGGCGCAGCCGCTCACCGCCGAACAGGCCGCGGCGATCCGGCCGGACGCGGCGGAGGTCGGCGGCTGGGCCTGGCTGACCCCTGACCAGGCGGGCCACGCGCTGCCGCCCCTGCTGTCCCGCCGGGTCACGGCCTGTCTGCGGGCGCCGCGGTCGGCCGGTCCGCTGGAGCTGGAGGACAGCAGGCCCGTGGGGCACACCCTCGACCACCTGCCGGCGGACGAACCGCCGCCCGCGTACACCGGGTTGGCCGGGGTGCCCGCCCTGGGCCCCGCCCCCGCCCCGGACGGGCCGGGGGCGGGGCCCGGGTACGAGCCGCCGATGGACCGGGCCACCTACATCGCCACCCGCCCGCGGATCCGGGCCAAGGCCCGGGCCCTGTTCACCGACGACGCCGGGCGGGTCCTGCTGGTCCGGCTGCGGCCGTGGGAGGGGCCGCGCGGCCGGGTGCCGCGCTGGACGCTGCCGGGTGGCGGGATCGAGGCGGACCGGGAACTGCCCCGGGCGGCCGTCCGGCGCGAGATCCGCGAGGAACTGGGCTGGGAGGTCGAACCGGGGCGGCTGCTGGCGCTGGACTGGCAGCCCGGGGCGGCCGCCGACCCGGAGGCCGACCCGGCGACCGGGCGGGACACCGCGGTGCTGGTGTCCGTATTCGACGGGGGCACGGTGACGGAGCGGATGCTCGGTTCGATCGCGCTGCCGGAGGAGGAGCTGGTGGAGTGGCGGCTCTGCGGCCCCGCCGAGGCACGGGCTCTGCTGACCGGCCCGTCCTGGGCCCGGACGGCCGCCGCGCTGGCCGCGCGGGAGCGGGCGGGCGGGCCGGCCGAGCTGGTGCGCGGACGCGCCGCCGGGTAGCGGCGGGCGGGCCGGGTGGGCCGGCCGGGCCAGGCGGGCGGGTCGAGCGGGTCGAGCGGGTTCAGGAAGGCGAGTCAGGCGGGCTGGTCGGGCGGGGCTGTCGGGCAGGGCGGACAGCGCCGGGTCGGGTGGGTCACACTGGGGCCATGCAGAACGGGATCACGCAGCACGGGATCACGGAGGCGCTGGCCGGCCGGCGAGTGGCGTCGGTCAGCGGCGGCGACCGGCTGGACCTCACCCTCGACGGGCCGGTGACCGTCCGGGTGGCGCACGAGTTCCGCCTCGCCGCGCCCTCCTTCACCGCCCCGGCGGAGGTCGAGCACTACTTTCCGGCGCTGACCGTCCGCCCGACCGGCACTCTGCTCGCGCTCGTCGGCCGGACCGTCGACACCGCCGAGATCACCCTCGCCGGCGGCCTGGAGCTGGCCTTCGCGGAAGGCGGCGCGCTGTCCGTCCCGCCGCACGCGCAGCTCGCGCCGTGGAGCGTGGAGACCGCCGAGGGCGCGGTGTGCGCGGGGCTGCCGGGCGGCGAGGTCCGGTGGACGGCGCCCGGCGCGGCCTGAGCCGACGCCGGGCCGACGCTTCGTCCGGTCGGACTCTCCGGACTCTCCGGCCTGTCCGAGCTTGTCGAGCTGTCCGCCTGTTCGAGCTGTCCGGCCTGTCAGACCTCCAGCTCGGCCTCGATCCTGGTGAGCTGGTGGCGGGCCATCGCCAGGTTGGCGCGCGCCTTGTCCAGCGCCAGGTAGAGGAAGAGGCCCTTCCCGGTGCGGCCGGCGAGCGGCCGGATCAGGTGGTACTGGCTGCTCAGGGTGATCAGGATGTCCTCGATCCCGTCCTGTAGGCCGAGCATGTCCATGGTGCGCATCTTGGCGCGGACCACGTCCGTGTTCCCCGCCGCGGCCACGTTGAGGTCCAGCCCGCCGGGGCCGTCGAGGGTGGCGAGCGCCATGCCGCTGTTGTAGTCCACGAGTGCCGCGCCGATGGCGCCCTCGATGCTGGTCATGGCCTGCTTGAGTGCGCCGGCTGCGTCGGTCATCTGGGTAACTCCCTTTCGGTGGTGGGGTGCTGGGGTGCTGTGGTGATAGGTGCGGTCAGGCCGGGTCGCGCGGGTCCTTGGGCAGGAGGCTGTCGCTGAGCAGCCCGGCGATCCGCTGGGCCGAACGGCGGGCCTCCAGGTGCAGCCGGCCGACGTTGACGTCCGGGTGCGCCAGCAGGGCCAGCACGCAGCTGCCCCCGGCCGCGTAGGTGGCGACGTAGCCGTGCTCGCCGCGCACCAGCGACTCGCGGAACTCGCCCTGGCCGGTGGTGTCCGCGAGCCGCTGGGCCAACGACAACGAGGCCGCCGTCATCGCGGCCAGGCCGGAGGGTTCCGCCCCGTGGGTGTCGTGCGCGACCAACAGGCCGTCCACGCTGGCCACCAGGCCACCCGCGAGGTGCGGGACGCGCTGCTTGACGGCGCGGAGCTCGGCGAGCAGTTCGGTCTCCAAGGCGATCAGTTGTCTCCTTCCGACACGCTGCTTGAGCGCCCGCCTCATGGCCGGGACGGCGGGGTCGCGGGTGGAGAGTGGTTCAAAGTCGGGCCTCCAGAAGGGTTCGGACCCGGGTCAGCAGCGCGATGTCCGGGTCGGGGACGGCCAGCGGGTGGGCCGCGGCCGTGGTGGGCGGGCGATCGGAGCGGGTGGGGGCCACGGGGCCGGACGGCGTGGCGCCGGCGAGGGTGGCGCCGGGGACCCGGCGGTGCAGGCCTCCCGGCTGGGGGGCGGGGGCCGGCGCGTCGGGGGCCGGCGCCACGGGCGTCGCGGGTGTCCCGGGCGTCGCGGATACCACCGCCACCGCGGGTACCACCGCCACCGCGGGTACCACCGCCGGTGCGGCGTGCCGCGGGGCGGCGAGCAGCCCGGCGGCGGCCAGGCGGCGGACGTCCGCCGTGACGCCGAAGCCGGACCGGCCGAGCAGCCGCGCCAGGTCCGCCGGGGTTCTTCGGCCGTCGGCGTGGTCCAGCAGTTCGCACCGGCGGCGGCCGGGCGGGCGGTGCGACGGCCGCGGGACCGGCACCACCGGGCGGACCGGCGCGGTGTCGAGCTGCGGCCAGGGCCAGATCCGTTCCAGCAGCCGGCCCCGGCGCTCGACCTCGCGGCGCAGCCGGCCGGGGTCGACCGTGGCCACCGGGCCCAGCCAGTGCCGGGCGTCGGGCTCGAACCGCCAGACGCCGCCGGTCCGGTCGGCGAGGACGAAGAACGCGGCGTCGAAGAGCGTGCCCAGGTGGCCGAGTTCGAGCTCGCCCCGGGTGAGCAGCCGCCGTTCGACCAGTGCCTCACCGACCCGGGCGCGCGGGCCGTGGAGCCGGAGCAGCTCCGCCCACTGCCCGGGGGTGATCCGGCCGCAGCCGGTGAGCAGTTCGGCCAGGCCGGGTGCGCGCGGGGAGTCGGCGTGGGCCACCTGGCCGTCGACGAGGTGCAGGCTGCCGAGCGGGCCGCGCAGGGCGCCGGTGGCGCGGCGGGCGGCGAGCAGGCCGAGGGCCTCGCCGGGGGTCTGCGGCGGGGCGGGCGGGCGGACGGCGGCGGGCGCGGCGGTCATCGGGGCCACCGGCCGGTGGAGCGCGGACGGCGGGGGCGGCCCGCCCGGTGTGCTGGCCGAAACCCGATGGCCGCGGTGGGCGGCCCGCTCACCCCAGCACCAGTTCCTCGGCGAGCGCCTGGAGGCGGTAGCGGGCGGCGGCGAGGTTGCCCTGGGCACGGTCGAGCCAGAGGTGGAGGACGAGGCGGCTGTCGAAGACGGTGTCGATGAAGCAGATGAGGTGGTAGCTGCGGCCGGCGGTGAGGATGACGTCCTGCAACGGCGACCGCCGATCCTCCGCCCCGGTGAAGGTCTGGCTCTCAACGGCCGCCCGCACCAAGTCGGTTGTCTCGGCGGCCGCGGTCTCGTGGTCGCCGGTCGGGCACTCGCCGAGGCTGCCGAGTGCGAGTCCGCTGCTCCAGTCGACCAGGCTCGCGGAGCGTGCCCCGGAGATCGACATCGCTCCGGCGAGGCATTCGTCGATACCCGGCACACCGGCTCCTTCGAGGGGGTCTGGGCAGCCGGGCGCAGCACGGCACGGCCGGGCCGCCACCAGCAGTGGCGGGCTCGACACGGAAGGCTACTGCCGGATTCCATATGACGAACATTCCAATGGCATATTCACATCAGTAGCGTCCACTTCCGGCCAAGGTGTGACAAGGCGTCAGCCACCGCCGCCGGGCGAACCCGCTGGCCCAGGGGCGGTCGCGGACCGCGACCCACCGCCACCCGCCGACCACCTGGCAGGGGAGCTTGGCCGAGAACCGGCCGCATGGCAGGGTTTCGACCGCCGGCCTGCGGTAGAAGGGCCGGGCGAACAGGTCTACACCACCGGGTCGCCGCCCGACTGCCGCCGGAACCTCCGGCGCCTCCAGTACCTCCGGACATGACGAAGGGGCCCGTTCCGCTGGACGGAACGAGCCCCTTCGAGTGGAGCGCCAGGCCCGGGTCGCACGGACTCTTCCTACTGAAAGTAGGACGTGCTCTGGTAGCACCGCTGACGCCTGTTCGGAAGTTTGTTTCCCTCCCGACGAGAAGAACATTAGCAGGTCATCACGCCTGCTCAGAAACCGGATGGAGGAACGGGACCGGACCCGGCGGTACCGCGGCGACCCGACCCCGGCGCGACTGCCCCGACCCCGGCACGAAGGGCGGTCAGGGCAGTAGCGCCCGGTAACCCGCGATCAGGGCGGTGAGGCCCAGCTCGAAGGCCCGGTCGGCGCGTTCGCGGCCGGCGGGGACGGCATCGAGGGCGTCGGCCAGGCGCGGGGTGGCGTCCCGGTCGACGGCGTCGACCATGACGTCCGGGGCGACCAGGTCGAGCGCGGAGCCGAGGATGAAGCTCTCCAGGGCGGTGATCACGCCCATCACGTCCCGCGCGGCGAAGCCCGCGCCCTCCAGGGTGGCGACGGCGCGCTCGTACAGCGCGTGCATGAACGGCTCGGCGAGCGGGGCGGTGGCGAGCAGGCGGACGATGCCCGGGTGTTCGGCGAAGGCGTCCCGGTAGGCGTGCGCCCAGGTGCGCAGCGCCGCGTCCCAGGGCTGGTCCCACATCGACTGCTCGCCGATGGTGCGGACGAGTTCGGCGCGCATCAGGGCGACGATCTCGGCCCGGCCGGCGACGTGGTGGTAGAGCGCGGAGGGGCTGACCTTGAGGGCACCGGCGAGGCCGGGGATGGTGAGGTCGCCCGCCTCGTCGACCAGCCGCAGCGCGGTGTCGACGATGCGCTGCCGGTCCAGCAGGGGTGTGCGCGGCCTGGCCATGCCGGTTCCTCGTCTTTCGGGGAGTCTTTCGGGGAATCCTTCGGGAAGCCCTTCGGGGAGTCCTTCAGGGGGCCTTCCGGAGCACTCTCAAGATCATCGTTACCCAAGCGTTACTGAATGGCTTTCAATAAAACTCTTCCGCACCCGCCGGTGCCGCGCCTACGGTAACCGAACCCCATTCGGTTTAGGCAGGTCGCCCTCGTCACCTGCCGCGACCCGGAGAGGACGCTCCCCCATGCGTGCCGACACGATCTTCACCGGCGGCCGGATCCACACCGGAGACCCCGCCCACCCCGCCACCCACGCCCTCGCCGTCACCGCCGGGCGGATCACCGCCCTCGGCGACGCGGCGCTCGCCCTGCGCGACGACCGCACCGAGACCGTCGACCTGGCCGGCGGCGCCCTGCTGCCCTCCTTCGGCGACGGCCACCTCCACCCGCTGCTCGGCGCCATCGGGCTGCGCGGCGTGCCGGTGCGCGACTGCACCAGCCTGGCGGAGGTCGTCGAGGCCGTCCGCAGCTGGGCCGCCCGGCACCCAGAGGCCGAGTGGATCACCGGGGACGCCGTCAATCCGTGGCTCGCCGAGGGCGGCCTGTTCGACGCCCGGCTGCTCGACGCCGCCGTCCCCGACCGGCCCGTCCTGCTGCGCACCATGGACCACCACACCGGCTGGGCCAACAGCGAGGCGCTGCGCCGCGCCGGGTACGGGCCGGACACGCCCGAGCCCGTGGGCGGCGAGATCGTCCGCCGCCCGGACGGCTCCCCGCTCGGCACCCTGCGCGAGTTCGGCGCCCTCAACCCCGTCCTCGCGCTCGTCCCGCCGCTCCCGCTCGCCGAACAGGTCGCCGCCCTGCGCGAGACCACCGCCGCACTCGCCGCCGCCGGGCTCACCTGGCTCCAGGACGCCTGGATCGAGCCCGCGCAGGTCGACACCTGGCTCGCCGCCGTCGCCGAGCACGACCTGCCCGTCCGGGCCGGGCTCGCCCTGCTGCTCGAACCGGACGGCTGGCGCGCACGGCTCCCCGGCCTGGCCGCCGACCGGGAGCGGGTCGAGGCCGGCGGGCGCGGCCGGCTCACCGCCCGGGCGGTCAAGTTCTTCGCCGACGGCGTCGTCGAGTCCGGAACGGCCGCCCTGCTGGCGCCCTACAGCGACTGCCCGCACTCCCACGGCGTCGCCAACTGGACCGGCGCCGAACTGGCCGACGCCGTCACCGCCGTCGACGCGCTCGGCTTCCAGCCACACATCCACGCCATCGGCGACCACGGCGTCCGGATCGCCCTGGACGCCGTCGAGGCCGCCACCCGCCGCAACGGCCTGCGCGCCCGCCGCCCGGTGATCGCCCACGTCCAGCTGGTCGACCCGGCCGACCTGCCCCGCTTCGCCGAACTCGGCGTGATCGCCAACTTCGAACCGCTGTGGGCCCAGACCGACCCGCTGATGACCGAACTCACCCTCCCCCGGCTCGGCCCCGAGCGCGGCGCCCGGCAGTACCAGATCGCCGCGCTGCTGCGCGGTGGCGCCCGGGTCTCCTTCGGCAGCGACTGGCCGGTCACCCGTTACGAGCCGCTGGCCGGTCTCGCCACCGCCGTCACCCGGCAGACCCCGGACGGCCTGCCGGCCGGCGGCTGGCTGCCCGAGGAGCGGATCGGGCTCACCGAGGCCCTCGCCGCGTACTCGGCGGGTGTCGCGCACCAGGCCTTCGAGGAGGCGGAGTGGGGCGTGCTGCGGCCCGGGATGCGGGCCGACCTGGTGCACCTGGCGGCCGACCCCTACGCGGTGCCGGCCGACGAGCTGGCCGCCGTCCCGGTGGCCGGGACCTGGCTCGGCGGCCGACGCACGCACTGAAGCCGACACACGCACTGAAGCCTGCGCACGCACCGACCCCCGAGGCGGGATCCCCCGTCCCCCGCCCGCCGGAACGCCCCCCACGGCGTCCGCACCCCGTCGACCGCCCGCCCCCGATCGGCGGCCGACCGCTCTACCCTCGTCCGTACGACCCCAGGAGAGCTCCCCCATGACCCTGCCCTCCGACGCGGCCTCCCCGACCGCACCCGGCTCCCCCCGCACCGGCCCCGGCACCGGCCGCGCCGGGCCCAGCAGCACCGGGCCCGGCACCGCAGCCGCTGGCTCCACCGGCCCCGCCCGCCTGGAAGGCGGCGTGCTCGGCACCGGCGACATCGTCTTCTTCGTCGTGGCCGCCGCCGCACCGCTGACCGTGATGGCCGGCGTGGCCCCGTTCGCGATCGCCTTCGGCGGGATCGGCACGCCCGTCGCCTACCTGGCCACCGGCGTCATCCTGGCGCTCTTCGCGGTCGGCTTCACCACCATGACCGCGCACATCCGCAACGCCGGCGCGTTCTACGCCTACGTCACCCGCGGCCTCGGCCGCCCCGCCGGGCTCGGCGCCGCGCTGCTCGCGGTGCTCTCGTACAACGCCATCCAGATCGGCATGTACGGCGCCTTCGGCTTCTTCGCCCACACCACCGCCGCCGACCTGCTCGGCCTGGACCTGCCCTGGCCGGTCTGGGCGCTGCTCGGCGTCGCGGTGGTCTGGCTCCTCGGCTACCGCTCGATAGACCTCGGCGCCAAGGTGCTCGGCGCGCTGCTGATCGCCGAGACCGGCATCCTGCTGGTGCTCGCCGTGGCGGTGCTGGTGCGCGGCGGCGCGCACGGGCTCGACCTGTCCTCGTTCGCCCCGCACAACGTGTTCTCCGGGGGCATGGGCGGGGTGCTCGGGCTCTCCTTCGCCGCGTTCATCGGCTTCGAGGCCACCGCCATCTACCGCGAGGAGGCCCGCGAACCACGGCGGACGGTGCCGCGCGCCACCTACGCGGCGATCGCCTTCCTCGGCCTCTTCTACACCTTCATCACCTGGATGATCGTGCAGGCCTTCGGCGCCACCGAGGCCGTCGCGACGGCCACCGCCGACCCGGCCGGGATGTTCTTCACCGCGATGACCGACTACGTCGGCGCCTGGGCCACCGACCTCCAGCGGGTGCTGATCGTGACCAGCCTGCTCGCCGCGCTGCTCGCCTTCCACAACACCATCACCCGCTACGGCTACGCCCTCGCCACCGAGCAGGCCGCCCCGGCCGCGCTCGGCCGGGTCCACCCGCGCCACGGCTCCCCGTGGATCGGCGGCATCGCGCAGTCGGTGCTGGCGGCGGTGGCCGTCGTGGTGGCGGCGCTGATCGGCGCCGACCCGTACAACCAGTTCTTCCTCTGGGTGAACTCCCCCGGCGTGGTCGGCATCCTGGTGCTGCAGGCGCTCGCCGGGCTGTCCGTGTACGCCTTCTTCCGCCGCCATCGCGAGGCGGCCGCGAGCGCCGGGGTGTTCCGGACGGTCGTGGCGCCGGTCGCCGCCACCGTGCTGCTGTGCGGGGCGACGGCGCTGGTGGTGTGGCGGCTGGACCTGTTCACCAATGCCGGGCCGGAGGTCAACTGGCCGCTGGTGGCGATCGTGCCGGTGGTGTTCCTGACGGGCGTCGCCATCGCGCTGCGGCTGCGGGCGCGGCGGCCCGAGGTGTACGCCCGGCTCGGGACGTCGGAGGTCGACGCGGGCTGAGCGGGCGACGGCGCCGCAGGCACGGCCCGCCTGCCTCGGACCCGGCCGGCGGCCTCAGGCCTGGCCGACCGCCTCGGCGAGCAGCCGGTAGGAGTCGAGGAGGGCGGCGCGGTCGTAGGTGCTGGTGGTGACCAGGAACTCGTCCGCGCCGCTGCGCGCCACCAGGGCCGCGAGTTCGGCGGCGGCCCGCTCCGGGGTGCCCGCGATGTGGCCCTTCAGCGACTGCTCGTAGGCGGCCTGCTCGCGCGGGCTCATCGGCCGGGCCAGGATCTCGGCGGCGGGCGCCAGCGGCGGGAACTCGCCGTGGGTGCGGGAGTACGCGCCGGACCACGCCTCCGGAACGAGCAGTTCGCGCGCCCGGCCCGCGCTCCCCGCGACGGCGACCGTGCCCGAGACCACCACGTACGGCTCGGCGGCCTGCGCCGAGGGGCGGAACCGGCCGCGGTAGCGGTCGATCGCCGCGAGCATCCGTTCCTCCCCCCGGGCGGCGGCGATGACCAGCGGCAGCCCGGCGTCGGCGGCCAGGTCGGCGCCCGCGCCGGTGGCCAGGACGAAGGCCGGCACCCGCAGGCCCTCGGCCGGGCGGGCGTGGACTCCGGGGTGGGCCTGCTGCGAGCCGTCGAAGTAGCCGAGCAGTTCGGCCAGCTGGGCGCCGAAGTCGTCCGCGGAGTCCTTCTCCCGGCCCAGCGCCCGCCGCACGCCGTCGGTGAACCCGACCGAGCGGCCGAGCCCCATGTCGATCCGGCCGGGGAAGAGCGAGGCGAGCACCCCGAACTGCTCGGCCACCACCATGGGCTGGTGGTTGGGCAGCATCACCCCGCCCGTGCCGACCCGGATCCGGGTGGTGGCCGCCGCCACCGCCGCGGCCAGCACCGTCGGCGCCGATCCCGCCACCCCGGGCACGCCGTGGTGCTCGGAGACCCAGAAGCGGTGGTACCCGAGCCGCTCGGCCTCGCGGGCGAAGGCCACCGTGTCCCGCAGCGCCTGCGCCGGCTCCTCGCCCCGTCTGGTCCGGGAGCGGTCGAGGACGGAGAGCCTGGTCGTGGGCGCGGCGCTGGTCACGCGGTGGACAACGCCCGCCGCCGAGCCGGGCATTCCCCCCTCCGCCATGCCCCGGGTGCGGACGGGCCCCGGTCAGTCCGTGACGGCGAAGCCCTGTGCCGCGCCCAGCCGGCCCAGCGAGTCCTGCCCCGGGATCCCGTCGGCGGCGGCGCCGGTGTACCCGCACCGGCGCTGCCACCCGGCGTAGGCGGTGACCGTCAGGCTGCCGAACGAGCCGTCCACCCAGCGCTGTTCGAGCAGCCCCTCGTCCGCCAGGGCCTGCTCGACGATCGCCACCTCGGCGCCGTACGTCCGGTGCCCCTGTTCGGCGCCGGGGTCGGTGCGGGCCGCCGCCACGACGTGCGCGAGCGACACCGTCCGGGGGCCGGGCAGGTAGCCGAGCAGCCGCCGCAGCGAGGCCTCCCCCGGCACGCCGTCCGCCGCCTGGCCGGAGTAGCCCAGGCTCTGCTGGTAGTCCGCGTAGTTCTCGGTGTCCGCGTCGCTCCAGTTCGGCCCGGGGCCGGAGCGGTAGTGGGCGCCGAAGCCCTGGGCGACGAGCCCCCGGCCGACCACGGTGACCTGGTAGCCCTGGGCGCCGTAGCCGTACGGGAGGCCGTTGATGGTGGTCTGGTACCGGGCCGGGGTCGGATCCGCCGGGGGCACCGGAGGGTGCTGCGAGGGCGTGGGGATCGGGGTGCCGGGGCCGGCCGTGAAGTCGGGCCAGGAGCCGGGGTCGGTGTGGTCGTTGAACGGGACGTGGGCGTGCGCGTACCAGCCGCCGCTGGCCTCCCACACCTGCTCGTCGCGGTGGCTGGTGAAGTCGACCGGCCGGCCCATCGGCCAGACGTCGGGCACGCCCCAGGAGGCGATCCAGGCGTGGATCCGGTCCCAGCCCGCGCACGGGGTGTCGACCAGCCGCGCGTACACGGTGCCCTGGTAGGTGCAGTAGGGGAAGAACACCGCCTCGATCTGGATCACCACGCGCCCGGCCCGGTTGGTGCGGGTCGGGCTCGTCGTCGGGCTGAGCAGGCTCTTCGAGCGGGAGTCGGCCGGGAACAGCTGGGCGATCCGGCCGCTGAACGGGTCCCAGACCAGGTGCGGCGCGTCGCCGGCGCCGCTGCCGGTGAAGTAGCTCACCAGGTCCTCGTAGGTGCACCAGTCCTGCGGTGCGGCGGCGGTCGCGTCGCGGTCCCAGGTGATGTGGGCGATGGCCCTCGGGGGGTACTGCTGGTCGGTCGGCGCATGGTCGCCGAGGTCGTGGATCTCGGCACCGGGCAGCCACAGGTCGGACATGCGGTCTCCTCCAGGCGGCGAACGGACGTCATTGCGGGTATCGGCAGGTTCACCCTCCGGATTGACCCCAACGGCGCAATGCACGGCGATGAACCACCCGTGCTCGCGCGCCCGTTCGGATCTGTGACGGGAATTCGTCCTCGCGTGCGGACCCGGGGGCCCGCTCCGCGAGCCGCCGGACCCGCGCTCCGCCCTGCCCGGAAGGAAGCCCGAGAGGCTCCGGAAAGCCGTCGGGCGGGGCGCATTCCACCCCGCCGCAGCCGCTCTGTCAATCGTTGACTTCGGAACTGGTCTAGTCCACGGTGGTGCGCGAAAAGCACTCATACCGTCATCACCGCCACGATTCTGACGAACCGACGGAGATCCCACCGTTATGCAACGAGTCTGCCTCGCCCTGCCCACCATGCGATCCTGCCCCGACACCATCGTGGAACTCGCCGAGGAGGCGGCCTACGCCGTCGCGAACTTCGACGTCGAGGTGCACCTCCTCATCCTCGACACCACCGACGCCGCCCAGTTCGCACAGAACGCGGACGCCGTGGCCGCCTTGGAGCCCACCCCCGGCGTGGTCGTCCACCACCTCGGCAACGCGCGGCAGCGGGAGTTCCTGCGCCGGGTGACCGAGCGCTCCGGCGCCGCCGACCCCGAGCTGCTGCTCGACATGATGCTCCCGCCGGCCGTCGCGTACGGCTCCTGCGTCAACCGGCTCTTCCTGGGCGCGGCCGCCCTGGGCTGCACCTCGGCGCACCTGCGCAACGACGACGCCGACTTCCAGGTCGTCGACGGCCGGAAGATCTTCCCGATCCACCACGAGCTGCTCTCGATCGGCCGACCGGCCGGCGAGGCGGCGGCCGACGTGACCCGCTCCGAGCTCGACCCGGCCGACGCGGACAAGCCGGTGATGCTGGTCAGCGGCTCCTTCATCGGCGAACTCAACGTGGACATCAGCGAGATCCACGAGTTGGACCCGGAGATCTACCGCGACGTGGTGCGCCTGTGGACCCCGCCGGTGTGGCCGGAGGAGGACCGGGACGCGATGGTGGACGTCTCCTTCAAGGGCGCCGGCTCCGAGCCGTTCACCACCGACGAATCCGTCCTCGGCGTGCCCGACATCTGGGACGTCTACATGTGCAACATCGCGCTGGACCACCGGGCCTACGAGGTGCTGCCGCTGCTGCCCTCGGTCAAGACCATCGGCAGCGACTACGCCCTGCTGCACGCCATGGTCCACTCCCGGCTGCCCGGCGTCGTCCACAACCGCCACATCGTCAACTACTACACGCCCGAACGCCGCATCGGCGCCGGCTTCATCTCGTACCAGATGCGGTTCGTCAAGTTCCTGCTCTCGATGCTGTACCTGTACCCGGTGTACGGCGGGATGATCGACCTCGGCCGCGGGCTGCTCGACGAGCGGCACGGGCTGAAGGTCGAACCGATCCTCGACCTGGTGCGGGGCAGCGTCGACTGGGACCGGGCCGGGAACGAGTACTGCCTGGACGTCCTGGACCGCTCCTACCGCAAGCTGGGCGGCAAGTACGCCGAGCTCGCGGACGCGGTGGCCGAGCAGCGCCAGCAGCTCCTGGACGAGGCGCAGGAGGACGCCGAGCGCTGGGCGGTGCTGATGGGGGCGTGGGCGTCGCTGGTGGCCGCCTCCCGCGCGGAGGGGCTCGGCTCCGCCTCGGAGGTCGCGGCCGGGTGAGCGAGGACCTCCGGATCCGGCTCCTGGCCGAGGGCGACTGGGACGCCGTGGTCGCCCTGGAGCACGACGCCTACGCGGCGGACGGCCTGTCGGAGGGCCGGGAGGCGCTGCAGTCCCGCGCCCTCGCCTCGCCGCGGACCTGCTTCGTGCTGGAGCAGGACGGCACGGTCCGCGGCTACCTGCTGAGCCTGCCGTACCCGCCGCTGCGCTGCCCGGACCTCGAACGGCCGGAGGAGGCGGTGTTCGCGTCGGACAACCTGCACGTGCACGACCTGGTGATCGCCGAGGACCTGCGCGGCCGGGAGGTCGCGCTGGGGTTCATCCGGCACTTCCGGGAGCAGGCGTCCGAGCAGGGCTTCGAGCGGATCTCCATGGTCGCGGTCCGCGGCACCGACATCCTGCTGCGGCTGCTCGGCTACCGCGCCCACCGCGAGGTGACGGTGCCGTCCTGCTACGGCAAGCGCGCCGTCTACATGTCGATGCCGGTGGCGGCCGGCTGACCTTCACCGGTCCACTCGTCCACTCGTCCACTCGTCCGGAGTAGTCCGGGCTGCGGCACTCACCCCGTCGGGTGATGCTGCTGACGGCTGCGCCCAGCCGCCAGCAGCATCACCACCGCCCGAGGGAGAGCGCATGAAGGCCGCCGTCGTCCACGACTTCACCGCGCCGCTGGTCATCGAGGACCGCGCCGTCCCCGAGCCCGCGCCGCACCAGGTCCGGGTCAGGATCGAGGCGTCCGGCCTCTGCCACACCGACATCCACGCCGCCCACGGCGACTGGCCGGTCAAGCCGAGCCCGCCGTTCGTGCCCGGCCACGAGGGCGTGGGGATCATCGAGGCGGTCGGCGGGGAGGTGCGGGGCGTCCGGGTCGGCGAACGGGTCGCCATCCCCTGGCTGGCCGACGCCTGCGGGCGCTGCGACCAGTGCGTCTCCGGCTGGGAGACGCTCTGCCTCCAGCAGCACAACAGCGGCTACTCGGTGGACGGCGCCTACGCCGAGTACGCGCTGGCGCACGGCGACTACGTGGTGCCCGTCCCCGACGGCCTCGACCCGCTCGACGCCGCGCCGCTGTCCTGCGCGGGCGTCACCACCTACAAGGCGCTCAAGGTCTCCGGCGCCCGCCCGGGCACCCGGGTCCTGGTCTCCGGCATCGGCGGGCTCGGCCACCTCGCGCTCCAGTACGCGCGGATCTTCGGCGCCGAGACCATCGCGGTCGACGTCACCGACGACAAACTCGCCCTGGCCCGCGAACTCGGCGCCGACCACGTCCTCGACGCCCGCACCCAGGACGTCGCGGCGGAGGTCCAGCAGCTCGGCGGCGCCCACGCGGCCATCGCCCTCGCCGTCAGCAACGCCTCCTTCCAGGCCGCTTACGGGGCCCTGCGGCGCGGCGGCACGCTCGTGCTGGTGGCGCTCCCGGCCGGCGGGAAACTCGAACTCCCGGTGTTCGAGACCGTGTTGAACGGCACCAGAGTGATCGGCTCGATCGTCGGCACCCGCCAGGACCTCGCCGAGGTCTTCCGCCTGCACGCTCTCGGCCGCACCCGCGTCATCCTTGAGCCCCGCCGCCTGGAGGAGGTGAACGCCTGCTTCGACGAGGTGCTGGGCGGCAAGGTCTCCGCCCGCCTGGTCTTCGACCTGCGCTGAGCGGCCCGCGTCGAGCGACCCGCACCCGCCGCACCCCGACCGAACCGGTCGCCGGGTGCGGCTGCCGTTGCGCCGGGCCACGGGTGGGGCCACCGGTGAGGCCGCGCGGGTCCCGCTCCCCCGAATGCGTGTATCGCTCTCTTGACTGGCGTCACCAACACGCCATACTGGCCTCACTCCCGCTCGCACGATGAGGTGCCCGCCCATGGAGCTATCCCCCTCCGCGCACGTGGACACGTTCTGCCGCGACCATCTCCCGCCCTTCGACCAGTGGCCCGAACTCCTATTCGACATACCGGAGTTGGCGTATCCGGACCGGCTCAACTGCGCCCAGGCGCTGCTCGACGCGACGATCGCCCGGTACGGCCCCGACCGCCGCTGCCTGCTCACCCCGACCGGCCAGTGGACCTACGGCGAACTGCGCGACCACGCCGACCGGGTGGCCCGGCTGCTGACCGAGGACCTCGGCCTGGCCACCGGTAACCGGGTGCTGCTCCGCGGCCCCAACACCCCATGGCTGGTGGCCTGCTGGCTCGGTGTCCTGAAAGCCGGCGGCGTGGCCGTCAGCACCATGCCGCTGCTGCGGGCCGCCGAACTGACCGGGCTGCACCGGATCGCCCGGCCCGCCATCGCCCTGTGCGACCACCGCTACCTGGACGACCTCGCCCGGGCCGAGACGCCCGGCCTGCGAGTGCTCGCCTTCGGCGGGCCCGGCCCCCAGGACCTGACCGCCCGCTGCGCCGCCAAGATCGGCGGCTTCACCGCCGTGCCCACCGCCGCCGACGACGTCGCGCTGATCGCCTTCACCTCCGGAACCACCGGACGGCCCAAGGCCACCCTGCACTTCCACCGCGACGTGCTCGCCAACGCCGACACCTTCTCCCGCCACCTCCTGCGCCCCACCCCCGACGACCTGTTCGCCGGCACCCCGCCGCTCGCCTTCACCTTCGGGCTCGGCGGCCTGGTGGTCTTCCCCCTGCGGGCCGGCGCCGCCAGCCTGCTGCTGGAGCAGGCCACCCCCGAGCAGCTCGCCGAACAGGTCCACCGGCACCGGGTCGGCGTGCTGTTCACCGCGCCGACCGCCTACCGGGCGATCCTCGCCGCCGGGCTCGCCGACCGCCTGTCCGGCGTACGGCGCTGCGTCTCGGCCGGCGAGCACCTGCCCGCCGCCCTCTGGGAGGCCTTCCGCGCGGCCACCGGGCAGCGGCTGATCGACGGCATCGGCGCCACCGAGCTGCTGCACGTGTTCATCTCCGCCGCCGACGGCGACATCCGCCCCGGCGCGACCGGCCGCCCCGTCCCCGGCTACCGGGCCGCCGTCCTGGACGGGCAGGGCCGGCCGGTGCCGGACGGCGTGCCCGGGCTGCTCGCCGTCAAGGGCCCGACCGGCTGCCGCTACCTGGACGACGAACGCCAGCGCGACTACGTCCGCAACGGCTGGAACCTCACCGGCGACACCTACGTCCGCGACCGGGACGGCTACTTCTGGTACCAGGCGCGCAACGACGACATGATCGTCTCGGCCGGCTACAACATCGCCGGCCCCGAGGTCGAGCAGGCCCTCGCCACCCACCCCGACGTCGCCGACTGCGCGGTGGTCGGGGCGCCGGACGAACGGCGCGGCACGGTGGTGAAGGCCTACGTGGTGCTGCGCGAGGGCGCGGCCGCCGGGCCGGAGCAGGTGCGGAGCCTCCAGGAGCACGTCAAACGGACCATCGCCCCGTACAAGTACCCGCGCGCGGTCGAGTTCGTCACCCGGCTGCCGCGCACCGCCACCGGCAAGCTGCACCGCGCCGAGCTGCGCCGGCTGGCCGCTACCGCCCCGGCCAGCGTGGCGATCGAGCGCCGGGTCGAGTGGTCCGACACCGACGCGGCCGGGCACTACCACTTCTCGGCCGTCCAGCGCTGGGCCGAGGCCGCGGAGGCGGCGCTGCTGCGCCGGCTGGGCCTGGCCGAGCTGTTCGGGCGGATCCCCCGGGTGCACTTCGAGGCCGACTACCGCGAGCGGCTCTGGTTCGGCGACCTGGTCCGCACCGAGCTGCGGGTGGTCCGGGTCGGCGGCTCGTCGCTGCACTACGCCTTCGAGGTGCACGGCCCGCAGGGCCTGGCCGCCTCCGGGCGGATGTCGGTGGTGCACGCCGCGCCGAACGCCAAGGGCGCCGAGCCCTGGCCCGCGCCGGTGCGCCGAGCGCTGGCCGAGGCCGGACCGCAACAGCCGGAGGTGGTGCGGTGACCACCGCGGCCCGCACCACCACCACCGCCGCACGCACCACCGCGGCCCACCCCACCACCGCACGCCGCATCGCGGTGATCGGCGCCGGCCCGGGCGGGCTCTACTTCGCCGCGCTCGCCAAGCGGCTGGCACCGCACCGGGAGATCACCGTCTTCGAACGCGACGGCCGGGAGGACGAGTTCGGCTTCGGCGTGGTGTTCTCCGACGAGACGCTGGACGGCATCGCCCAGGCCGACCCGGAGGTCTTCGCCGCGATCGGCGCCGAGTTCGCCCGCTGGAGCGACATCGACGTGCGCTACGCGGGCGAGGTCCGCACCTGCGGCGGGCACGGCTTCGCGGCCCTCGACCGCAACCGGCTGCGCGCGATCCTGCAACGGCGTTGCGAGCAGCTCGCGGTGGACGTGCGCTACCGCACCCCCGCCCCTCCGGTCGGTCGGCTCGCCACCGAGTACGACCTGGTGGTCGCCGCCGACGGCATCCACTCGGGCACCCGCGCGGCCTACGCCGACACCTTCCGGCCCGACCTGGACGAGCGGCACTGCCGCTACATCTGGCTCGCCACCGACAAGGTCTTCGAGGCCTTCACCTTCATCGTCGAGCGGTTAGACTTCGGCACCCTCCAGGTGCACGCCTACCCGTACAGCGAGACCCGCTCCACCTTCATCGTGGAGATCGCCGAAGACGCCTGGCGCCGGGCCGGGTTCGACGCCCTCGCCGCCCGGGAGCCGGCCCGCGGCGAGAGCGACGAGGCCAGCGTGCGGCGCTGCGCGGACCTGCTCGCCGGGCACCTGGACGGCCACCGGCTGATCCCGAACGCCTCCCGCTGGATCCGCTTCACCACCGTGCGCAACGCCCGCTGGCGCCACCGCAACGTGGTGCTGCTCGGCGACGCGGCGCACTCCGCGCACTTCTCGATCGGCTCGGGCACCAAGCTCGCCCTGGAGGACGCCCTCGCGCTCGCCGCGAGCCTGCACGAACAACCGTCGCTGGAGCAGGCGTTGGCCGCCTACGAGACGGAGCGGCGCCCGGTGGTGGAGTCCACCCAGCGGGCCGCGCAGGCGAGCCTGGAATGGTTCGAGACGGTGGAGCGGCGCACCGGGCAGAACGCCGACCGGTTCGCGTTCAACCTGCTCACCCGCAGCCGTCGGGTCACCTACGGCAACCTGCGGGCGCGCGACCCCGGCTTCGTCGACGCGGTGGACGCCGCCGCCGGCGGCCCGCCCGGTGTGCCACCGATGTTCCGGCCGCTCAAGCTCGGCACCCTGGAACTGCGCAACCGCGTCGTGGTGCCCCCGCTCGCCACCTTCACCTCCACCGACACCCTGCCCAGCGGCTTCGACCGGGCCCAGCTGACCGCGCACGCGCTCGGCGGCGCCGGGCTGGTCCTCGCCGGGATGGCCGCCGTCAGCCCCGGCGGCCGGGCCACCGACCGCTGCCCGGGGCTGTGGAACGACCGCCAGGAGACGGCCTGGCGCGAACTCGTCGACGCCGTCCGCGCGGTGAGCGACACCCCGGTCGGCCTCCAGCTGACCCACGCCGGCCGCCGGGGCGCCACCGCCGCACCCGGCCCGGACGGCATCGGGCGCCCGCTCGCCGACGGCTGGCCGCTGCTCGCCGCCTCCCCGCTCCCGTGGGGCCCGGACAGCCCCGCCCCGCACGCCGCCACCGCCGCCCAACTGGCCACCGTGGTCGCGGACTTCGCCGAGGCGGCGGAACGCGCGGCGCGGGCCGGCTTCGACGCGCTGGAGCTGCAGTTCGGCCACGGCCACCTGGTCTCCGGCTTCCTCTCCCCGCTGACCAACCACCGCACCGACCGCTACGGCGGCCGCCTCGCGCACCGGCTGCGGCTGCCGCTGGAGGTGCTGGCGGCCGTCCGCGCGGTCTGGCCGGCCGGGCGGCCGCTGCTGGTGCGGATCTCGGCCTGCGACTGGGCGCCCGGCGGCACCACCGGACCGGAGGCCGTCACGACCGGCCGCGCGCTGGCCGACGGCGGGGCGGACGCGGTGGACGTGTCCACCGGCGAGGTGGTCGCCCACCAGCGGCCGCCGTACGGACGCGGCTACCAGACCCCGTTCGCCGAGCTGATCCGCGCCGCCACCGGTCTGCCGACCATCGCGGTCGGCGCGATCTCCGGGCACGACGACGCCAACTCCGTACTGCTGGCCGGGCGGGCCGACCTGGTCGCGATCGGGCGGGCCCAGCTGTACGACCCGCTCTGGACGCTGCACGCCGCCGCCGAGCAGGGCTACACCGGTCCGGGCGCGCACTGGCCCGGCCCCTGGTCGGCGGGCAGCCGCAGACCACCGGGCCCGAACGCCGACCGGGTCGCACCGCGCCTGCACCTGCTGGCCGAGCCCGCCACGCCGGTGCACCGCCGCTGGCCGCCGCCCACCCCCGAACCGCGCTGAGCAGCCGAGGAGGAACCATGCCCGACCTGCCCCGCTTCACCGCCGCGGCCGTCCAGGCCGCCCCCGTCTACCTGGACCCGGCCGCCACCGTCGACAAGGCCGTCGCCCTGCGCTTCGTCCACGAGGGCACCGGCGCCTGGACGGTCGTGGACGGCCAGAAGCTCAGGGTCGGCCCGCGCGACTTCGCCATCACGCCCAACAACTCCTGGCACGAGCACGGCAACGAGTCCGACGACGCCCCGGTGATCTGGCAGGACGGCCTGGACATCCCGCTGGTCAACATGCTCGACGCGAACTTCTACGAGGTCCACCCGGAGCTGTACCAGCGGCCCGGCCCGGTGGTGAACTCCTCGCTGCTGAGCTACGGCGGCAACCTGCTCCCGTACGGCGTCGAGACCTGGAGCAGGCCCTACTCCCCCCTGCTCGGCTGGCCCTGGGAGCCCAGCTACCACGCGCTGTGCCAACTCGCCCGCGCCACCGGGGGATCGCCGTACGACGGCGTCATCATGGAGTACACCAACCCGGTCACCGGCGGCCCGGTGATGCCGACCATGGCCGCCCACCTGCAACTGCTGCGCCCCGGCCAGGCCACCCGCGCCCACCGCCACACCGGCTCGGTGGTCTACACGGCGGCCAAGGGGCGGGGCGTCTCGGTGATCGCCGGGCGGCGCTTCGAGTGGCAGCAGGGCGACGTCTTCGTCGTCCCGTCCTGGGCCTGGCACGAGCACGCGAACCTCGACCCCGGCGAGGACGCCTGCCTGTTCTCCTTCAACGACTTCCCGGTGATGCACTCGCTCGGCCTCTACCGCGAGGAGGCCCACCCCGCGCACGACGGGCACCAGGGCCCGGCCTGACCCGCCGGAAACACCCCGGCCCACCACCGCCCGGTACCCCCGAGGAGCCCCGACCATGCACCTGTTGACCTACTGCGCGGACGGCGACGAGTCCCCGCGCCTCGGCGCCCGGCTCGGCGACCAGGTCGCCGACCTGACCGCCTTCGCCACCGCCGCCGGCACCCGGCTGCCCGACGACCTGCTCGGCCTAGTCCGGGCCGGCGAGGCCGCGCTGACCACCGCCCGCACGCTGCTGGCCCACGCCGGGCCCGACCACCCCGCCGTCCGTCCGCTCGCCGAGGTGTCGCTGCGCGCGCCCCTGCGGCCCGGCAAGATCGTCGGCGTCGGCCTCAACTACGTGGAGCACGTCGCCGAATCGCACCGCACCCTGGACACCGAACGCGAACTGCCCGACCGGCCGGTGCTGTTCAGCAAGCCCGCGACCGCCGTCACCGGCCCGGGCCAGCCCATCCGGCACAACGCCGACCTGACCAAGCAGCTCGACTGGGAGTGCGAACTCGCCGTGGTGATCGGCGAACCGGCGTTCCGGGTGGCCGAGCGGGACGCCTGGCGGCACGTCTTCGGCTACAGCATCGTCAACGACGTCAGCGCCCGCGACCAGCGCCGCTCCGGGCAGTGGTTCTTCTCCAAGGGGCAGGACAGCTACGCGCCGTTCGGCCCGGTCGTGGTCACCGCCGACGAGATCCCCGACCCGCAGGACCTCGACCTCTCGCTCAGGGTCAACGGCGAGCTGCGGCAGGACTCCAACACCCGCCACATGCTGTTCGGCATCGCCCGACTGATCGCCGACATCTCCTCCGGCGTCACCCTCGAACCGGGCGACGTGATCGCCACCGGCTCCCCGTCCGGCGTCGGCGCCGGCCTGGTGCCGCCGCAGTTCCTCCAGCCCGGCGACCTGGTCGAGGCCACCATCGAGCGGATCGGCACCCTCGCCAACCCGGTGGTCGACGCCCGCTGAGCCGAGCGCCCCACCCCGGCCAGCTCCCGAGAGGAGCCCCAGCACCCCATGACCACCTACCGGATCGGCCAGATCGTCCCCAGCTCCAACGTCACCATGGAGACCGAGGTCCCCGCCCTGCTGCGGGCCCGCGAGGCGGTCGCGCCCGAGCGGTTCACCTTCCACTCCAGCCGGATGCGGATGACCAGGGTCACCCCCGAGCAACTGCGCGCCATGGACGCCGAGTCCGACCGCTGCGCGGCCGAACTCTCCGACGCCCGGGTCGACGTGCTCGGCTACGCCTGCCTGGTCGCCGTGATGGCCACCGGCCCCGGCTACCACCGCGAGGCCGAACAGCGCCTGCACCGGCGCACCGCCGAGAACGGCGCCCCCGCCCCCGTGGTCACCAGCGCGGGCGCCCTGGTGACCGGCCTGCACACGCTCGGCGCCAAGAAGGTCGCCCTCGTCACCCCGTACCTGCGGCCGCTGGCCCGGACCGTGGTCGACTACCTGGCCCACGAGGGCATCGAGGTGCTCGACTACGCGGCCCTGGAGATCCCCGACAACCTCGACGTGGCCGCCCACGACCCGGCGCGGCTCCCCGCCATCGCCCGGCGTCTCGCCCACGCCGAGGCCGACGCGGTGGTGCTCTCGGCCTGCGTGCAACTGCCCTCGCTGTCCGCCGTCGAGGAAGCCGAACAGCAGCTCGGCAAACCGGTCGTCTCGGCGGCGATCTGCACCACCCACCAACTGCTGCGCGCCCTCGGCCTGCCGGCCGTCGCCCCCGGCGCCGGGCACCTGCTCTCCGGTGCCTACGCGGACGCCTGACGCCGGGCTCCCACCGCTATGATCACCACGAGCTGCCGGGGAGGAGGCGCACCATGTCGGAGAGCACGACCCGGCCCAGCTCCCTCATCCACACCGTGTACGGCGAGTTCGTGCGCCGCCTCGGCGGCTGGATCTCGATCGCCGACCTGATCGCGCTGATGGCCGAACTCGACGTCGACGGCCCGGCGGTGCGCTCGGCCATCTCCCGGCTGAAGAAGGCCGGCACCCTGTTCCAGGAGCGCCGCGACGGCACCGGCTACCGGCTCGCCCCGGCGATGGGCCCGGTGTTCGAGGAGGGCGACCGCCGGATCTTCCACAGCCTGGAGCCCGCCGAACTCGCCGACGGCTGGGTGGTCGCGGTCTTCTCGGTGCCCGAGTCCGAACGCGCCCACCGCCACCAGCTGCGCTCCCGGCTGAGCTGGCTCGGCTTCGGCAACGCCGCCCCCGGCGTCTGGCTGGCGCCCGCCCGGCTGCTGCCGGACGCCCGGCGGCTGCTGGAGCGCCTCGGGCTGAGCGCCTACGTGCACCTGTTCCTGTCCGCCGAGTACGCGGGCTTCGCCGAACTGCGCACCGCGGTGGCCGGCTGGTGGGACTTCCCGGCGATCGAGGCGCAGTACGCGGCCTTCGACGACGCCTGGCGCCCGGTCGCCGCCGAACTGCGCGGCCGGCCGCGGGTCGACCCGGTCGAGGCGTTCCGCGACTACGTCCCGATGCTCACCCAGTGGCGCCGGCTGCCCTACCTGGACCCGGGCCTGCCCGAGCCGCTGCTGCCCGCCGACTGGAACGCCGTCGCCGCGCGGGCCGTCTTCACCGAGTTGCACGCGCTGCTCGCCGAGCCCAGTCTGCGGCACGTCGAGAAGGTCACCGGCCTGCCGGCCGGCGCCCCACCCCACCAGGAGCCGCGATGACCGACCCCGCCCCCGCCGACCTCCTCGTCCGCGCCGCCGCCGTCCACACCCTCGTCCCCGGCCGGCCGCCGCAGCGGGCGATCGCCGTCACCGGGGCGCGGATCACCGCCCTGTCCCCCGACCCGCACGGCCTGGACGACCTGATCGGACCGGCCACCGAAGTCCTGGACGCCCCCGCCGCGACGGTGCTGCCCGCCTTCGACGACACCCACACCCACCTGATCCTGGCCGGCCACAGCGTCCACGGCGTCCCCGTCCACCGGGCCCGCGACCTCGCCGCCTTCCTCGGCCTGATCCGCGACCGCGCCGCCCGGACCGCGCCCGGCCAGTGGATCCACACCACCGTCAACTGGCAGGAGGTGCTGCTCGCCGAGCAGCGCCTGCCCACCACCGCGGAACTGGACGAGGCCACCGCCGACCACCCCGTCCTGGTCCGCCGCGGCGCCTACAACATGGTGCTCAACTCGGCCGCGCTTCGCCTCGCCGGCATCACCGACGACACCCCCGACCCGGCCGGCGGCCTGCTCGAACGCGACGACCGGGGGCGGCTCACCGGGCGGCTGGTCAACAAGGCGGTCGAACTGGTCGAGCGGGTGCTGCCCCGCCCCGCGCTCGCCGAACGGGTGGCCGGCCTGCGCGCCGCCTCCGCCGACTACGCCGCCACCGGCATCGGCACCGTCCGCGACTGCCTCGTCCCGGTCGAGGACCTCGACGTGCTGCTCGCCGCCCGGGCGGCCGGCGCGCTCGCCGTCCGGGTCCGGGCGCTGGTCTCCGGCTTCGCCGCCCGCACCCCCGAGCAGGTCGACGAGCTGCTGGACCGGATGGACGCCTGGCGCGCCGCCGGCGAGGACGACGACCTGCTGCGGCTGTGGGGGGTGAAGTTCGGCATCGACGGCGGCTTCGAGGCCGGCGCGCTGGAGGAGCCGTACCAGGACCGGCCCTGCTACCACGGCCGGCTGCTCTGGGAGCCGGAGGAGCTGGTCGCGGCCGTCGACCGGGTGGTCGGGCGCGGCTGGCGGGTCGGCGTGCACGCCTGGGGCGACCGCGGCCTGCGCACCCTGCTGGACGTCTTCGAGGAGGTGCTCAACCAGCGCCCCGGCCTGCCGCCCGGCACGCTGGTGGTCGAGCACGGCGGACTGGCCCGGGCCGACCAGCGGGCCCGGGCGATCGCGCTCGGCATCCCCGTCACCGTGCAGCACCCGCTGCTGCACGACGGCGCGCTCGCCCAGCAGCGGGCCTGGGGCGAGGAGCGGACCGCCGGGATCTTCCCGCTGCGCGAATGGCTCGACGAGGGCGCGCTGCTGGCCGCCGGCTCGGACTTCCCGGTCGGCCCGTACGGCGCGATGGTGTCGGTGTGGGGCATGACGACCCGCCGGACCACCGCCGGGGTGGTGGGGCCCGAGCACGCCGTCGACCGGGCCGAGGCGGTCGCGCTGCACACCGTCCACGCGGCCCGGCTGATGGGCGAGAGCGCCGAGCGCGGCAGCCTGCGGCCGGGGGCGCTGGCCGATCTGACGGTGTGGCCGGTCGATCCGCTGAGCTGCCCGGTGGACGTGCTGCGCGAGCTGCGGCCCGAGCGCACGGTCGTCGGCGGGCGGACCGTCCACCCGGCCCGGGCCTAAGGACCGTCCGGCCGGACCTCCTGAAGCAGCCCCCAGGTGAAGTCGGCGGTGCACGGGCGCGCCCGCCCGTCGGCGTCCGGGGCGGTGAAGTCGAGCTGGAAGCGGGTCGGCGCGCTGCCCTCGCGCGGCCGGGCGGGCGGGAACGCGGCGCCCAGGTCGGCGACCACGCAGCTCCACGGCGTGAGGTCGGCGAGGGTGCGCAGCCCGGGCGCCGGGGCGTCCGGGCCGCGCACCAGCCACTCGTTCAGCAGCGGCCGCCCGGCCTGCGCCGGACCGAGCAGGCTCTCGAAGCGCAGCTCGGGCCAGAGCGGCAGCGCCCACTGCCGCGCGGTGCAGGCGAGGTCCCCGATCCGGCGCGGCGCCACCGCCTGCGGCGGGCCGAGGACGGCGGCGCAGCGGTCGGCGCCGCGCGGGAACCGGGGCGAGCGGACCATCGCCTGCCAGCGCTTGTTCGCCTCCCGCATGGCGGCCCGGGTCGCGCCGAGCCGCCACACGGCCTGCTCGACCAGTTCCGGGTTGAAGTCGGCCATCCGGCGCAGCAGCACGAGCTGGAACTCGGTGGCCCCGAAGCCGTGGATCGCCATGGCAGCAGGGTAGTGCCCGGGGCGTGGCACCACCCTGCCGCCGAAACGCTCGACCGCCGGGGCATTCGACCGCCGAAGGGTTCGACCGCCGGGGCCGTCAGCCCCCGACGTAGGCCGCGAGGTGCTCGCCGGTGAGGGTGGAGCGGGCGGCGATCAGGTCGGCGGGCGTGCCCTCGAAGACGATCCGGCCGCCGTCGTGGCCGGCGCCCGGGCCGAGGTCGACGATCCAGTCGGCGTGCGCCATCACCGCCTGGTGGTGCTCGATGACGATGACCGACTTGCCGGAGTCCACCAGCCGGTCGAGCAGCCCGAGCAGTTGCTCGACGTCGGCGAGGTGCAGGCCGGTGGTCGGCTCGTCGAGGACGTAGACGCCGCCCTTCTCGGCCATGTGGGTGGCCAGCTTGAGCCGCTGCCGCTCGCCACCGGACAGCGTGGTGAGCGGCTGGCCGAGGCTGAGGTAGCCGAGCCCGACGTCGGCCAGGTTGGCGAGGATGCGGTGCGCGGCCGGGATGCGCGCCTCGCCGGTGCCGAAGAACTCCTCGGCCTCGGTCACCGGCATCGCGAGCACCTCGCTGATGTCGCGGCCGCCGAGGTGGTACTCCAGCACCGAGGCCTGGTAGCGCTTGCCCTCGCACTCCTCGCAGGTGCTGGCCACACCGGCCATCATCGCCAGGTCGGTGAAGACCACCCCGGCGCCGTTGCAGTTGGGGCAGGCGCCCTCGGAGTTGGCGCTGAACAGGGCCGGCTTGACGCCGTTGGCCTTCGCGAAGGCCTTGCGGATCGGCTCCAGCAGCCCGGTGTACGTCGCCGGGTTGCTGCGTCGGGAGCCGCGGATGGCGCCCTGGTCGACGGACACCACGCCCGCGCCCTTCGGGATCGAGCCGTGCACCAGCGAGCTCTTCCCGGAGCCGGCGACGCCGGTGATCACGGTCAGCACCCCGAGCGGGATGTCGACGTCGACGTCGCGCAGGTTGTTCGCCGTCGCGCCGCGGATCTCCAGGGTGCCGTTCGGCTCGCGCACCGCCTTGCGGACGGCGGCCCGGTCGTCGAAGTGGCGGCCGGTGACGGTGCCGCTGGACCGCAGTCCCTCGACGGTGCCCTCGAAACAGACCGAGCCGCCCGCCGTCCCGGCGCCGGGGCCGAGGTCGACGACGTGGTCGGCGATCGCGATGGTCTCCGGCTTGTGCTCCACGACCAGCACCGTGTTGCCCTTGTCCCGCAGCCGCAGCAGGAGTTCGTTCATCCGCTGGATGTCGTGCGGGTGCAGGCCGGTGGTGGGCTCGTCGAAGACGTACGTGACGTCGGTGAGCGCCGAGCCGAGGTGCCGGATCATCTTGACCCGCTGCGCCTCGCCGCCGGACAGCGTGCCGGCGGGCCGGTCGAGCGAGAGGTAGCCCAGCCCGATCTCCACGAACGAGTCGAGGGTGTGCCGCAGGGTCCCGAGCAGCGGCGCCACGGCCGGCTCGTCGAGGTCGCGGACCCAGGCGGCCAGGTCGCTGATCTGCATCGCGCAGGCGTCGGCGATGCTCGTCCCGCCGATCAGCGACGACCGGGCCGCCTCGCTGAGCCGGGTGCCCCCGCAGTCGGGGCAGGCGGTGAAGGTGACCGCCCGGTCGACGAACGCCCGGATGTGCGGCTGCAGCGCGTCCCGGTCCTTGCTGAGCATCGACTTCTGGATCTTCGGGATCAGCCCCTCGTAGGTGAGGTTGACCCCGTTGACCTTGACCTTCGTCGGCTCGCGGTGGAGGAAGTCCTGCATCTCCTTCTTGGTGTACTTGCGGATCGGCTTGTCCGGGTCGAGGAAGCCCGAGTTCGCGTAGATCCCGACCGTCCACCAGCTGTCGGTCTTCCAGCCGGGGATGGTGATCGCGCCCTCGGAGATCGACTTGGTGTCGTCGAAGAGCTGGGTGAGGTCGATGTCGGAGACGCTGCCGCGGCCCTCGCAGCGCGGACACATGCCGCCGGTGATGCTGAAGCTGCGCCGCTCCTTGACGGTCTTCCCGCCGCGTTCGACGGTGACGGCACCCGCCCCGCTGATCGAGGGGACGTTGAAGGAGAACGCCTTGGGCGAGCCGATGTGCGGCTGGCCGAGCCGGCTGAAGAGGATCCGCAGCATCGCGTTGGCGTCGGTGGCGGTGCCGACCGTGGAGCGGGGGTCGGCGCCCATCCGCTGCTGGTCGACGATGATCGCGGTGGTCAGCCCCTCCAGCACGTCGACCTCGGGCCGTGCCTGGGTCGGCATGAAGCCCTGGACGAAGGCGCTGTAGGTCTCGTTGATCAGCCGCTGCGACTCGGCGGCGATCGTGTCGAACACCAGGGAGCTCTTGCCGGAGCCGGAGACGCCGGTGAACACCGTGAGCCGCCGCTTCGGGAGCTCGACGCTGACGTCCTTGAGGTTGTTCTCGCGCGCGCCGTGCACGCGGATCAGGTCGTGGCTGTCGGCACCGGGTGCCGCCGGCGGCTGCGCGGCCGTCCTCGTGGGCTTGCTCATCGTCTTCCCCATCTGTGCGGCGGAGCCGCCGTCGCGGTGGATGATCGCCGGCCGCCGCACCCGGGAGGGAAGCCCCGTCCACCGGTGCCGGCCAGGCATGGCGGAAGCCTAACCTCCGCCCCGGACACGGCCCGGCCGGTGGGCCCGCGGATCGGCGTCCGGTACCGGCCGCACGGCGTGGCACGACCGCCGGGGCGGCCGGGCGGGGGGGGAGCCCGCCCGACCGCCCCGGTCTGCGTCAGTCCTTCACCGCTCCGGTCGGCGTCAGTCCTTCACCGCGCCCGCCAGCCCGGACACCAGCTTGCGCTGGACCGCGATGAAGAAGATCAGCACCGGCACCGTCATCAGCGTCGACGCCGCCATGATGCCGCCCCAGTCGTTCTCGTCCGGCTTGAAGAAGACCAGCAGCGCGGACGGCAGGGTCTGGTTCTGGGTGGCGCTGATGATGAAGGTCTTCGCGAAGACGAAGTCGTTCCACGCGGCGATGAAGGAGAACACGCTGGTCGCGGCGAGGCCCGGTGCCACCAGCGGCAGCAGGATCCGCCACAGGATGCGGGTGCGGCTGGCGCCGTCGATCTGCGCGGCCTCCTCGATCGACACCGGGACGGCCGCGACGAAGCCGCGCATCATCCAGATGCCGAACGGCAGCGAGAACGCCAACTGCACCAGGATCAGCGAGGCGAGGGTGTTCAGCCCGATGCCCGGCGCGAACTGCCCGGCGTCGCGGAACATGAAGAACAGCGGGATGGTCAGCGCCTCGACCGGGATCATCTGGGCGATCAGGAACATCACCATGATGGTGGTGCGGAACCTGAACCGGAACCTGGTCACGGCCACGGCCGCCAGGAACACCACGACGGCCGAGAGCACCACCACCGACACCGCGATCACCAGGCTGTTCACGAAGTACCGGCCGAAGCCGTCCACGCTGAGCACCTGGCGGAAGCTCTCCAGCGTGGGGTGGGCCGTCCACGGCTTCGGGTCCAGCGACCGCACCTCGCCCTTGGGCTTGAACGCGGACAGCACCATCCAGAAGATCGGGAAGGCGGTGACCACGGCCAGCACGATCGCGCCGGTGTTGGCGGCGAACCGCCAACGGCCGCGGGTGTTGCGGGTGGCGCGGCTCCGGGGGGTGCCGGTTCCGCCGGCATGGGTCCGGGAGTTCCGGACGGGGTTCAGGGTGCTCACAGTTCGTTCCCCGTCCGTCGCAGGGTGCGGATGTAGAGGACCGTCGGGATCACCAGGATCAGCAGCATGATCACGCCGATCGCCGCGCCCAGCCCGTACTGCGAGGAGGCGAACGCCTTCTGGTACGCGTACACGTTGAGCACCAGGTTCTGGCCGGCGATGCCGCCGCCCTCGGTCATCACGTAGATCTGGGTGAAGACCTTGAAGTCCCAGATCACCGACTGGATCACCACGATGGTCAGGATCGGCCGCAGCATCGGCGCGGTGATCCGGCGGAAGGTCGTCCAGGTGTTGGCGCCGTCCAGGGCGGCGGCCTCCATGATCTCCTCCGGGATCGCCCGGATCCCCGCGTAGAGGGTGACCATCACGAAGGGGAAGGAGTGCCACACCACGACGGCGCCGACGATCAGGAACGCCGTCCACTTGTCGTAGAACCAGTTGAACTCGTGGAAGCCGGTGAGCCCGAGCTTCACCAGCGTGTGGTTGACCAGGCCGAGGTTGGTGTCGAACAGGAAGCTCCACACCGTCGAACCGGTCATCGCCGGCGCCGCCCAGGCCGCCATCGCGGCGGTGGTCAGCACCAGCCGGGGCCAGCGCCCGACCTTGGTCAGCAGGACGGCGAGGGTCGCGCCGACGGCCAGGGTGGCGACCACGCAGAACGCGGCGAAACCGACCGTCTGCAGCAGCACCGACCAGAACTGGCCGTCGCTCAGGATCTTCGAGTAGTTGCCGAAGCCGACGAAGGAGGTCGGGGCGCCCCCGGAGGCCTGGGCCTGCCCGAAGTCCAGCACGGACAGCAGGCCCAGCTGGTAGATCGGGTAGGCGACCAGCGGGATCAGGATGACCGCGGCCGGCAGGAGCAGCAGCAGCGGGGGCCGGCGGCGCCGGCCGCCCGAGGGTGCGGCCGGCGCCGTGCCCCCACGGCGCCCGCGCGGGGAAGGCGGCGCCGTCGGGGCGGTCGTGGTGGATGCGGACACGTGCGGGACCTGCTCTCTTCCGCGGACCAGGAGGTCGGTGCGGGACCAGGAGGTGGTACGGGACCAGAGGTTGGGGGTGGGTGCTCGGGCGCCGTCAGTGCGCGGCGAAGGCCGAGGTGATCTGGTTCGCGGCGTCGCCCGAGGCCTTCGCCACGTCCGCCTTGCCGGTGACCACCTGCTGCAGCATGGTCGGGATCACCGCCTGGGCGTCGATCTGCGCCCACGCCTGGTCGAGCGGGACGAACCTGGTGCCGGCCGCGATGGTGTCGGTGAACGGCTTCAGGAAGGCGTCCTTGGCGGCGACCTTGCCGCTGACGGACTTGAGCGTCGGCAGGTTGCCCATCGCGTCGTACATCTGCTCCTGGTACGCCGGGCCCGCCAGCAGTTCGGCGAATTCGAGGGCGAGCGTGCGGTGCTTGGCCGCCTTCATCACGCCGAGGTTGTTGCCGCCCGCGAACGCCGGGGCGATCGAGCCGGCCTTCTCCCCGGGCAGCGGCACCACGCCGTACTTGCCCTTCACCGGGCCCCCGTCGACCTTGCTGCGGCTGGAGTTGGGCAGGATCGCCATCGCGGACTTGCCGGCCGCGAACAGGTCGACGGTCTTGCCGCCGGTCAGGTCGGCGCACTGCTGGGCGGGGCAGCCGTCGGCGCCGAAGAGGTCGGTGTAGCGCTTGATCCCGGCCTGCGAGGCGGGCGAGTTGATGGCCGCCTTGTAGGCGGAACCGTCCTTGGCGGCGATGTCGCCGCCCGCGTCCCAGACGAACGGCAGCGCCCCGAAGGTGTACTTGCCGCCGACGGCGATGCCGAAGGTGTCGGGGTTCGCCGCGTGGATCTTCTGGGTGGCGGTGACCAGTTCGGCGTACGAGGTCGGCGGGGTCAGCCCGGCCTCGGTGAACAGGTCGCTGCGGTAGTAGAGCGCGCGCACCGCGACCCACCAGGGCAGGCCGTAGGTCTTGCCGTCCACCACGGCGGTCTTGACGATCGCCGGGTCGAGGTCGCCCTTGTCCTGCCACTTGTCGAGGTCGGCGCCGATCTCGGCGAGGCCGCCGGCCGCGACGTAGCCCGGGAGGTCGGTGTTGCCGAACTCGACCAGGTCCGGGGCACTGCCCGGGTCGTTGAAGGCGCCCTTCATCTTGGCCGCGCGGGCGGAGGCGTCGGTGTCGATGTAGCTGACCTTGACGGTGACGCCCTGGTGGGAGGCCTGGAACTCGCTCACCGCCTTGCCGACCACGGCCTCCTTGGCCGCGTTGCCCGCCTCGTTGTACAGCCAGACCTGGAGGGTGCCGGTCCGGTCGTCGGCGGCCTTGTCGCCGGCCGGCGCGGCGGTGCCCGGCGCGCAGGCGGTCGCGGCGAGGCAGCTGGCGGCGAGCACGGCGGCCGCGGCAGTCCGTCTGATGAGTCGCATGGGTGGAGAACCTCCCCTCCCGACAGTTGCCGCCGAGACGTGCTCCGCTGGGGACGGGTACGTCGAAGCAGGCCCTGACCGGGGCCGATGGTGGGTGTGGGTGGAGGACTGCCCGGACGCGTTGGGGGGCGTCCCGGGCAGGCCGGTACGGGGGTGCGGCAGGGCGGACCGTTCGGGTGGGGCGGCGTCGCCTGCTCGATGGCAGGGACGTTAAGCGCGGGCGATCGACGCCAACAAGAGGGGGTTCGGGAAGTTTTGCACTGCACAACGTTGTGTCGAAGAAGCGGCGTTGCGGACGCGAACGGGTACCTTCTGACAACCGCCGCCGTCGAGCGGGGGAACACCGGCAGAACGCGGCAGCAGCACACGGCAGCAGAACGCGGCAGTACACGGCAGTAGCACTCGACAGCGGAACGAGACAGGGGACGGACCACCCATGACGGAGACGGGGCCCGACGCGGAGACCGAGCGACCCGCGGGCACGGCGGCCGACAGACCCGCCGGCGCGGCGGCCGAACGACCCCCGGGCGCGGCCGCCGGGCGGAAACCCGCGACCGAGCGCAACCAGTCGTCCTCGCTGCGCCGCGCGCTCGCCGTCCTCGGCCACGTCCGCGACCACAGCGACGGGCGCGGCGTCCCGCTCGCCCAACTCGCCGAAGCGCTCGGCCTCAACAAGAGCACCGTGCTGCGGCTCGCGGGCCCGCTCCTCGACGAGCACCTCCTCGACCGCGACCGCGAGACCGGCTGGTTCCGGCTCGGCCACGGCTCACTGCGCCTCGGCCAGGCCTACCTCTCCACCCTCGACCTGCGCAGCGTCGCCGCCGAACACCTGCGCCGGCTCCAGCGCGAGGCCGGCGAGACCGTCCACCTGACCGTCTGGCAGGCCCCCGGAATCGTCTACCTGGACAAGGTCGAGGACGAGACCAACGTCCGCATGGCCTCCCGCGTCGGCAGCCGGGCCCCCGCCTACTGCACCGCCACCGGAAAGGCCATCCTCGCCTGGCTGCCCGACGAGGCCGTCACCGAGGTCGTCGCCGCGGGCCTGCGCCCGGTCACCGCCTGGACCATCTCCGACGAGACCCGGCTGCGCGCCGACCTCGCCCGGATCCGCGCCCGCGGCTACTCCATCGACGACCGCGAGAACGAACCCGAGGTCCGCTGCGTCGCCGCACCGATCTTCGACCACGCCGGCGAGGTCACCGCCGCCCTGTCGGTCTCCGGCCTGACCTCCCGCATGACCGCCGCCCGCGTCCGCGCCCTCGGTCCCGTCGTCGCCCAGGCCGGACTGCGGATCTCCCGCGAACTCGGTTCCGACCGCCAGCCGTCCTGAACCCCGGCCCGGGAGTTCGCCGAGGTCGCGGCCGAACGCGAGGTCAGCCCCCAGCAGGTCGCCCTGGCCTGGCTCCTGGCCGGCTCACCGGCGACCCTGCCGATCCCCGGCGCCAGCCGCCCCGAAACCATCAGGACTCCGCAGCCGCAGCCGGCCTGACCCTGACCCCGGCGGAACCCGCCCGCCTCACCAAGTCCTGACCGCGCACCGCGACACCCCGAAAAAGCGGATGAGGTCCGGTGCCCTTCGAAAGGCACCGGACCTCATCCGACAATTGGAGCGCCAGGCCCGGATCGCACGGACTCTTCCTACTGAAAGTAGGACGTGCTCTGGTAGCACCACTGACGCCTGACGAGGAATCA
>NZ_JBIWAP010000009.1:120384-252653 GCF_044760075.1 Kitasatospora sp. NPDC098663
GCGCCAGGCCCGGATCGCACGGACTCTTCCTACTGAAAGTAGGACGTGCTCTGGTAGCACCACTGACGCCTGACGAGGAATCATCTCCCTCGCGACGAGAAGTACAGTACCAGCTCCGTGATCAGGCACCGAACCGGAGGCGAACCCCGCATGACGAGCGCTCAACCCGAGGCCATCCCGTACGCCGACGGACGGCTCATGGACGTGCACCGCCCGCCCGCCGGCACCGCCGGGCCCGCGCCCGTCGTACTGCTGTGGCACGGCCGGGGCCCCGACGAGCGCGACGTGCTGCGGCCGCTCGCCCGGGAGGCCGCCGGGCTCGGCCTGCTGGTGCTCGTCCCGGACTGGCGCTCCGACCGGCCGGACGGCGGCCGCGCCGAACTGCTCGCCTCGCTCGCCCACGCCCGCCACACCGCCGCCGCGCACGGCGGGGACCCGGACCGCCTGGTCCTGGCCGGCTGGTCACTGGGCGGCCGGGAGGCCGTAGCCGTGGCCACCCACCCGGACACCCCCGCCGAGCAACGTCCCATCGCCGCCGTCGGCATCGCCTCCAGCTACGCCCGCCCGGCGATCACCACCGGGGACGCCCCCCTCGGCCTGCTCGCCGAGCAGGCCTCGCCCGTGCCGCTCTGGCTGGTCCACGGCACGGAGGACGGGGTGCTGGACATCGAGCACACCCGGCAACTGAGCGCTGCTCTGACAAAGCAGATGTCGGCGGTACGGGTTCTCGAACCCGCCACCGACCATGCGGGCGTCATCATGACCGTGTACGACGCCGAGGCGGACCGCTGCCTCCCCACCACCGCAGAAGCGCGGCTGCGCGCCGGCCGCCGGACCGCCGCCGTCCTCGCCCAGGCCGCCGGGCTGTCGTAGGTGGACGGCGCCGCGGGCACAACGCGCGGCCTACCGCCCCGCGACGAGGGAGCGCAGACCGTGGCCGCGCTCCATGGCCTCCAGGTCGCGCTGCAGAGGAGGCCGGGGGACGGCCAGGACGGGGCAGCTCGCGTGCCGGACGCAGTAGGCGGTGACGGAGGGGCGCAGCGCCCGGGAGAGGCAGCCGCGGCTGCTGCCGGCGCCGAGGACGAGCAGGTCGTCGGGGTGGTCGGCGAAGCGGACCAGGGTGTGTCCGGTGTCGCCGCGGACGGCCTGGCAGCGCAGCCGGACTCCGGCGTAGCGGCCGGCGAAGGCCTCGTCGAGGGCTTGCCGGAGCCGGGCGACGGCGGCGTCGCGGCCGGCGGTGATCGCGGCCGGGCAGGGGGTGCGGCGGTAGCCGATCTCCTCGCCGGGTGAGGTCCAGCAGAGGAGGGCGAGGACCTCGGCGTCGGTGCGGTGGGCTTCGGCGACGGCGTGGTGGAGGGCGGCGAGGCTGCCGAGCGAGCCGCTGACGCCGACGACGATCCGGCCCGCGCGGTCGGCCCGCTCCGCCGCCTCGTCCGCGCCGGATATCTCGCTGTCCGCCATGGTTCGCCCCGCCTCTCGGTCCGTACCGCCGTGCCGTGCTGTCGTCCTCCAGCAAAGCGGGCCGGCGCCGCACCTCCGGTGCCCGTTGACACGCCTCTGACGCGCGCGCGGGTGTTCCGTACGTGTCCCTGATGCCCCGGGGTCGCTACAACACGGTCCGGTACGCCTCCAGGTGGTCGGCCAGCTCTGCGGTAGGGCCCGGCGTCGTGTTCGTCGTAGGCCAGGACGAAGGTGGCGCTAGACGATGCCGGCGAAGGGAACCCCGCGCCGCACGACATACTCCCGGCGGGTGACTCCCGTACCTCGCGGGGGCTACGAACGACACCAGAATGCTTACATCCATGGGCTGATTCGATACGGAGCTGCGGAACCTAGCGTCGATCCCATGAAACGCAATCGCCGTATCAGCGCTGTCGCGGTGCTGACGCTCGCCGCCCTCGTCACCGGAACCGGCGCCGGGTTCGCCGCCACGACCACACCGTCGGCCACACCGGTGACCACGCACGCGTTCGACACCGCACCGGCCACGGCCACCGCGCCCACGCGGTCCTTCCAAGGCACGCTCCCCGCGCCGACCGGCCCCTCCGCCGCCGGCGAGGACGTCATCCACCTCACCGACGCGAGCCGTCCCGACCCGTGGGTGCCGTCATCCGGTCCCCGCCAACTGACCGTCACGATGGTCTACCCGGCCGTCCCCGGGACCGGGACTCCGGCCCCTTACATGACCCTCGCCGAGGCAGCCGGAATCATCCAGCGCCGGAACATGCCGGCGAGCTCCGGCGTCACCCCGGAGAGCCTTTCCAGCGTCACCACTCACGCCTTCGACGGCGCGCGGCCGCAGCGCGGCAAGCATCCGCTGGTGGTCCTCTCACCCGCGTCCGAGAACCCGCGCATGATGCTCACCTCGCTCGCGACCGACCTGGCCAGTCACGGCTACGTCGTCGCGCTCGTCGGCCACACCTACGAGGACAGCGGCGAGACGCTGGCGAACGGCCAGACGCCGCCGTGCGCGATCTGCGACGACCCGACGCGGATCGACTTCGACGCCGAAGCCGTCAGCCGCGCGCGGGACGTGTCCTTCGTGATCGACCAGTTGACGCACGGCAATACCGCGTGGCCCCTGGCACACCTCATCGACAAGCACGAGATCGGCATGGCCGGACACTCCCTCGGCGGAGCGGCGGCCGCCGACACGATGATCGCCGACCCGCGCGTACGGGCCGGAGTGAACATGGACGGCACCTTCCACCCGGTCCCGATGCCCGGCCAGATCGACCGGCCGTTCCTTATGCTGGGTATCGCCGACAGCCACACGCCCGGCAGCGGCGACGGCATCGTGTGGGACCGGGCCTGGGCCGCCCTCGGCGGCTACAAGAAGTGGCTGACGGTCACCGGCGCCGACCACTTCAGCTTCTCCGACGGGGACCTGCTTCAGGAGCAGGCCGGGTTCCCGACGGCGCCCCTCTCCCCGGAACGCGGGATGGCGATCACCCGCGAGTACGTGACGGCGTTCTTCGACCAGACGCTGAAGGGGATCCACAGTCCGCTGCTGGACGGCCCCTCGCCGAACAATCCGGAAGTACTCTTCCAGCCCTAGGACAGCGCCGCGTTGATCCTTCGGGGGTTCATGCGGCTTTGAGCGGGCTGCCGTCGCAGGTCCAGCGGTAGGGCCCGGCGTCGTGTTCGTCGAAGGCCAGGACGAAGGTGTCGACGGCCGCGGCCAGTTCGTCGCGGGAGGCGAACTGGCCGCGGCGCAGTGGACGCCGGGTCAGGGTGGAGAAGAACAGTTCGACTTGGCCGCGCCGCGCGGTGTGTTCGGGGGTGTGGTGGATGTACTCGAACTCCCGGCAGGTGCTGCCCGGGGCGGCCGGGCCGGTCGGCGGTCGGGCGGTCGCGGCGGCGATGACCTGCAGTTTGTCCTCGGCGGACAAGCGGGGCCGCCCCAGCGGCCGGGGCCGGTCGACGAGCGCGGCCAGCCGCTCGGCGGTGAACCGCTTGCGCCAGGAGCGGACGGTGTCCACCTGCCGCGCGGCCCGTGGCGGCGTTCGACATTCCCTCGGCCAGTGCCAGGACCACCGAAGCACGCTGCACCTTTGTCGCGTCCTGGAGAGCGATCACCGACGGATTCGTCATGGCCATGAACCTAGGAACGGACCATGATCCATCGCGTCGGCTGGCGAATGCACCTCTCCCCAGGCCATCGGCCCGGCGGTGTACCGGTGCGTACATCCCCGGGACGACGCGCAGAGCCGACGCCACTGAATACGATCTCCGCATGGAAGAGCCTCTCCAGCGTCTCTCGACATCGAAGCGCGTGACCTGGCTGACGTCACCGGCCGTGGTGCTGACCACCGCCTGCTTCTACGCGCTGATGCTCCCCTTGACAATGCCGACCCCTGAGTACGGCCTGTTCCGGTTCCCCGGCCTCGAACCCGTCCAGATGCTGGGTCTGTGCGTCGTACTCGCCCTTCCGGTTCTGCTGGTGCGCCGCCTGCCGGCGACCGTCTTCGCGGTGATCCTGGGCGAATCAGTCCTCGGCGACGCCTTCGGCGCGCGGCCCGTTGTCATGTTCGTCCTGCTCGTCGCCTTGGGCGGGTACCTCGCCGCCCGGCGGCCGAAGGCTGCCGCCGCCGTCGGCTCCGTCGCCTGCGTCGCGGCCGTGTTCGTCTACGACATCCACGCCCCCGGGCAGTCCGTCGGCGACGCGGCCCAGTGGGCCGGGGCGCTCGCGTTGTGGTTCGCGGTCGCGTGGGTCTTCGGGGGGGTGTATCGCAAACGCCGTGAGTACCTCGAAGCCCTGCACGAGCAGAGGGCGGCCCGCGCCGTCGTGACCGAGCGGCTGCGGATCGCCCGCGAACTGCACGACAGTGTCGCGCACAGCATCGGGATCATCACGGTGCTGTCGGGAGCGGCGGCGCGGGTCGTGGAGACCAAGCCCGAGCAGGCGCGGCAGGCGCTGTGCGGCATCGAGACCACCAGCCGGGAGACCCTGCTCGGGCTGCAGCGCATGCTCGGGGCGCTACGCCGCGCCGAGCCGGACGACGCCATGCCGCAGGCCGCTCCGCTGGCGCCGGCCGGCAGCCTGGCCGACGTCCCGCTACTCGCCGAACGCACGGCCGACGCCGGGGTGCGGGTCCACGTGACCTGGCAGGGCGAGCAGCGTCCACTGCCGCCGGAGATCGAACTGTCGGCATTCCGGATCATCCAGGAGTCGGTGACCAACGTGGTGCGGCACTCCGGGGCGCGAACGTGCCGGGTCGCGGTCGGTTACGAGCCGGAAGGAGTGAGGATCGAGGTGGTGGACGATGGGGACGACGGTTCCGGCGGGCCGGGCCGTCCGAGGCACTCCGCGGCCGGCGGGAGCGGCTTCGGCCTGCTCGGCATGCGCGAGCGGGTGTCGCTGCTGTCCGGCCAGTTCAGCGCGGGCCGGTGTCCGGAGGGCGGATTCCGGGTGACGGCGAGGCTCCCGGCATGAGCGTGCGGGTGCTGCTGGTCGATGACCAGCCGCTGATGCTGGTCGGGCTCGGGATCCTGATCGGCAGCACCGCCGACCTGGAGGTGGTCGGCGAGGCCGGCGACGGCCGCGAGGCGGTGCGCCTGGTACGTGAGCTGCGGCCGGACGTCGTGGTGATGGACATCCGGATGCCGGGCATGGACGGGATCGAGGCGACCCGGCAGGCGACCGCCGAACCGGACCCGCCCAAGGTGCTGGTGCTGACGACCTTCGACGACGACGAGTACGTCTACGGCGCACTGCGCGCCGGCGCCAGCGGATTCCTGCTCAAGAGCATGGCCCTGGACGCGATCCTGGACGCGATCCGCGTGGTGGCGGCCGGCGAGGCGTTGCTCGCGCCGAGCGTGACCCGACGGCTGATCGCGGACTTCGCCGGAACATCCGGCCCCGCGGCCCCCGAACCGGACGCCGAGCCCGCCGCGGACTCGAGCCTCATCGCGGAGATCACCGACCGGGAGCGCGAGGTGCTGGCACTGGTCGGACAGGGACTGTCGAACACCGAGATAGCCGAGCGGCTGGTGATCAGCGCGGCGACGGCGAAGACCCATGTCGCGCGTCTGTTCGCCAAGCTCGAGGCTCGGGACCGCGTCCACCTGGCGATCATCGCCTTCGACACCGGACTCGTGCCGCGCAGACGGTAGGGCAGGACGAGAAGAACGATCGCCGACCACGAGTTCGCCGCGTTCGCGGGCTGCGCCGGCTCACCCACCTGCACCCGGGCCTCTGCCGGAGGTCACCTCGGGCAGAAGGCCGAGAGCGTCGTAGCCCGCTTCCGGGGTCGAGGAGGATCGGACCGGCAACCCCCGAAGGATCAACGCGGCGCCGCACTGGTGAAGGCGAAGGCCGACCTCTTCCCGGCGTGGAACGGCGCGCCTACGCCTCCGGTGGTTCGGCTTCCCAGAGGTCGGCGAACATCCGGTCCAGGTGTTCCTCACCGATCGGGGGGACGGGCAGCGGGTGGGTGGCCTGGGCGCGGAAGCCGTCGAGGAGCAGGGCGAGGTAGCGGCGCCAGAGGTCGGGGCGCAGGTCGGTGGTGGCGGGCAGGGCGCGGCAGAGCGGGCCGAGCAGGAAGAGCAGGTCCATGGTGACCACGTCGCGCCGCATGGTGCCCTGGTGCTGGGCGCGGGCGATGAGGGCGCCGACGGTGGCGGCGTTCCGGCGGCTGATCTCGATCATGCCGGGGATGGTGGGGATGGCCTGGGTGACGAGGTCGTTGATGCCCCGGTCGGCGGCGACGAGTTCGAAGATGCGCTCGAAGTAGCGTTCGAGGGCGGTCCAGGCGTCCTCGGCGGCGAGGGCTTCCTCGCCGGCCCCGGCCAGGCCGACGGCGGCGTCGGCGAACACCTCGCCGATCAACGCCTCGCGGGTCGGGAAGTGGCGGTAGAGGGTGGCGTTGCCGACGCCGGCCTCCTTGGCGATCTGGTCCAGCGGAACGTCGAGGCCGTGCCGGGAGAACATGCCGCGGGCGGCGGCGAGCAGCAGGTCGCGGTTGCGCTGGGCGTCGCGCCGGAGCCTTCCCGGGGGGTTCGCGCTGCTCGATGCCATGTCCCGACCCTAGCAATCCCGGGGGCGGGCGGTCGGGCGGCGGTCAACTACCCTACGCAGGCGTTGATTCCGCGAGGGGTCCGGAGCGGCCCGCGCAGGGCTGCGGCGAGTCGAGGGGGCGGCCATGGCCGAAGTGGTGGAGTTGCGGTACTACCCGGTGAAGGGGTGTGCCGGGGTCGAGGTGGCGCGGGCGGAGCTGACTCCGGCGGGGCTGGCCCACGACCGGGCGTTCATGGTGGTGGACGAGGACGGGGTGTTCCGCTCCCAGCGCCGGGACCCTCTGCTGGCCACGGTCCGCCCGGCGGTCGGGGAGGACGGCCGCCGGCTGACCCTCGACGCCCCGGGCGTGGAGCCGGTGGCCGTCGCCGTGGACACCGAGGGGCCGCGCCGAGCGGTGCGGCTGTTCGGCGCCCCGTTCTTCGGGATCGACCAGGGCGAGGAGGTGGCCGGCTGGCTGTCCGGAGTGCTGGGTGTCCGCAGCCGGCTGGTCCGGGTGCCACCGGAGCACGACCGGGTGACGGACGGGCTGGTACCGGGCACGTCCGGCTACGCCGACAGCTGCGCGGTGCACCTGCTGTCCCGCGCGTCACTGGATCGCTTCAACGCGCTGAGCGGCGGACTCCCCCTGTCGGCGGACCGGTTCCGCCCGAACCTGGTGGTGGACGGCTGGGACGAACCGCACACCGAGGACCTGACCCGCCGGATCACCGTGGGCGGCGCCGAGTTGGCCTATGCCAAGCTCGCGATCCGCTGCTCGGTGACGCTGGTCGACCAGTCGACGGGCGCGAAGGCCGGTCCGGAGCCGCTGCGGACGCTGGCCGGCTACCGCCGGGCGGCGGTCGGCGGGGTCGCGTTCGGCAGCAAGTTCGCGGTGCTGCGGCCCGGCACGCTGCGGGTCGGGGACGAGCTGGTGGTGGACGCCTGGGGGCCGTCCGAGCTCTGAGGCCGGTCGCGGCGGGCCGCCGGGGCGGGCGGGGGTCGCCTCTCGGCGATCCGCCGGGCCCGTCGTTCCGGCGGCCCCTGCGTTCCGGCGGCCCCGGCGGAGACGTGCGCCGGGGCCGGAAGGGGTGTGGGGTGCGTGTCAGCAGCCCTGGTCGATCAGCGAGAACGTGACGTAGTGGTCACCGGTGTAGTAGTCCTCCTGGACCGCCTGACCGGTGATGATCCGACGGGTGCCGCGGGTCGGGGCGCCGGGCGTGATGACGGTGTACTCGTGGTAGTAGCCGTTGGACTGGCTGGGCAGGACGTGCTCCCTGTTCTGGAACACGACGCCGTCCTGGGAGTACGGGAACGGCCCGTCGGTGGCGATCAGGTTGAGGGTGTCGGTCGCCTCGGGCGGGAGGGCGGACAGACACACCGTGCCGCTCACGTCGGCGTGCGCCTCGGTGGCGACGGCGACGGGCGCGAGGGTCATCAGGGCGACGGCGGTGACGGCGGCAGCGCGGGTCTTCCACGCGCGTAGAGTGCGGGTCATGTCCACCAGTGTGACCAGCCACCGACAACTCCGGAAGGCCTGCGACAAACTATTAACCGACGGGTAACTCACCTGTCTGACCAGCGACTTGAGTCGTATCCCGGCCCCGACCCGAGCCCGGCCGGCGCCGTCCACGAACCGCCCGGACACCCCATGGGTCGACCGCCGTCGAACTAGCGACCCGACCGCTGTCGGCCTCCTCACAGCTTCCACACGTTCGCTCCCCGCTCCAGTCGCGCCGCATAGAGTGACGGATCATGTCGGACCGGAACGACCGCTGACGGAGTGGGCATGAACACGGGGACGAACACGGAAACGAGCGCGGGCACGGGCACGGGAACCCACCCGGCCACGGGCACGGGCGCACCGTTGACCGCGCGGCAGCTGATCGGACTGCTGGTCGACCCGGACGGCTTCCAGCGCTGGGACGAGCCGCCCGGGGGCCCGCCCGCCGACCCCGGCTACCGCGCCTCGCTCGACCGGGCCCGCGCACGCACCGATCTCGACGAGGCCGTCCTCACCGGCGCGGGCCTGGTCGGCGGGCGACCGGTGGCGCTGGTCGCCTCCGAGTTCGGCTTCCTCGGCGGCTCGATCGGCGTGGCCACCGCCGAGCGGATCACCCGCGCCGTCGAGCGCGCCACCGCCGAGCGGCTGCCGCTGCTCGCCCTGCCCGTCTCCGGCGGGACGCGCATGCAGGAGGGGTCGGCGGCCTTCCTGTGCATGCTGCGGATCACCGCCGCCGTCCAGGCGCACCGCGCGGCCGGTCTCCCCTATCTCACCTATCTACGGAACCCGACCATGGGCGGGGTCTTCGCCTCCTGGGGCACGCTCGGCCAGCTGGTGTTCGCCGAGCCGGGCGCCCGGCTCGGCTTCCTCGGCCCGCGCGTGTACGAGGAACTGCGCGGCGTGGAACTGCCCCCGGACGTACAGCGGGCGGAGACGCTCGCCGGACGCGGCCTGGTGGACGCCGTCGTGCCGCCCGAGGACCTGCGCGAGCTGGTCCGCCGCACGCTCGCCGTCCTCGCCACCACCGCGCCCGCCCCGGGCCGCGCGGACACCGCCGGCACCAGCACCCCCGACCCCTCTCCCGCTCCCGACGGGGCCGCCGAACACCCCGACGCCTGGGATTCCGTCCGCCGCACCCGTCGCCCCGACCGCCCGGGCACCCGCGAGCTGCTGCGCCACACCGCCGAGGAACTGGTGCTGCTGGACGCCCCCGGCGGGCGGGGCGGCGCACTGGTCCGCGCCCTCGCCGTCCTCGGGGGTCGGCCGGTGCTGGTGGTCGGCCAGCAGCGGCAGACCCCGGAGCACGAGCGCCCGTTCACCGCCGCCGACCTGCGGGCCGTCCGGCGCACCGCGCGGGTGGCGGAGCAACTGGGGCTGCCGCTGGTCACGGTCGTCGACACGGCCGGGGCCGAACTGTCCGCGCAGGCCGAGCTGGACGGGATCGCGGTCGAGATCGCGCACTGCCTGACCACCCTGCTGGCGCTGCGCACGCCCGTCCTGGCGGTGCTGCTCGGCCAGGGCTCGGGCGGCGGCGCACTCGCGCTGCTCCCGGCCGATCGGGTGCTCGCCGCAGGGCACGCCTGGCTGGCACCACTGCCACCGGAGGGCGCGTCCGCGATCGTCCACCGGGACGGCGGGCACGCCGCCGAGCTGGCCCGCTCCCAGGGCATCGGCGCGGGCCACCTGGCGCAGGTCGGGCTGGTGGACGAGGTGGTCGAGGAGCGGCCGGACGCGGCGGACGAGCCGGAGGCGTTCTGCGCGCGGCTGGGACGGGCGGTGGGTGCCGCGCTCGGCGGGCTGGCGGCGTTGCCGGAGCCGGACCGCCTCGCGGCGCGGGCCCTGCGTCACCGCCGGCTCGGCGACCTTCGCTGAACGTCGGCGGGAGCCTGCCGGTCCCCGTCGGGGCCCGACGCTCGCCCCCGGGCCCCGGCGGGTGTGGCGCCGGTCTCAACGGGGGCGAGATCGTCTGTACCCAACGTGCCGGCCGCAGACCGGCGGGTGATGGCCGCAGCGGCCCAAACGGTGAGTGCGCTCACACCGGAATGCGGTCCACGACGGGCGGTAGTGGCAGCTTCCGGGCACCCGTGCCCCGCCCCGCCAACGGGGTGTTCGCGCAGGTCAGCGGCGGTCGGTGCGCTCCGCGTAGCTGACCCTTCGAATCCACGGCGACCGCCCCCCGTACGACCGGGGGTCGTAACAAGGGGGTCTTGGCGACGCCCGATCCGGCATGCCAACAATGGCTCAGTCGTCAGCCGCACCGGCACCTGTCCCGCCGGTAGCGACTTACTGCCAGGTCACGCCCCACGACCATTTCGGCCCCTGTCCGGCCATGGTCCAAGGCGGGGCGCGACCCGGCCCAACCTGATTGAGGTCCTGTTCTAGATGCCCACTTTCAAGCTCCGTATGCGCACTTCCGCCGCGATTCTCGCCGGCGCCGCCGGTCTGACCGCCCTGGGCGCGGGTGTGCTGCCCGCCACCGCGAACGCCGCCACCCTGTCCCCGCAGGCCGTGGCCGCCCAGATCGTCCCGGCGAACCAGCTGGCCTCCTTCAGCCAGATCATCGCCCACGAGTCCAGCTGGAACGTGACCGCGACCAACGCCAGCTCGGGCGCGTACGGCCTGGCCCAGGCGCTGCCGGGCTCCAAGATGGCGACGCACGGCTCCGACTGGAAGACCAACGCGACCACCCAGATCAAGTGGGCGCTGGACTACATGAACTCCCGCTACGGCAGCCCGAACGCCGCCTGGACCTTCTGGCAGGCCAACCACTGGTACTAAGCCGACCACCTCGGCTCACCGGACTCCACCCGCATCCTGACCATTCCCCCCTCACCCCGGGGGTCGGACAGGGATCACCGGGGTGACCCCAGAGGGCCCGGGCCCGCGCGATCCGCGTGGCCCGGGCCCTCTCGTGGTTCCCGCACTCCTCTCGCAGGTCGCGCGACGCCTCCAGTCGCTCGCCCGGGCCGCGCCCCGCCGCTCAGAGCTCGCCGGTGAGCCCGAGCAGTTCCCGCATCCGCGCGTACTTGGCGGCCAACCGCTCGGCGGTCGCGGCGTCCAGCGCGGCCAGCCGGACCGGGTCCGAGTTGTGGGCGAGGTCGGCACGCTTGACCAGCAGCGCGCCCGGCACGGCCAGGACCCGCGCGGTGTACGCCTCGACCGGCTCGTCGGGGCGGCGGGTGAGCGCGTCCACGATCGCCTTGGTGGCCCCGGGCAACGCGGCCCCCGCCAGCCACTCCCGGCTCAACCGGTCGTCCTCGACGGTGTCGTGCAGCCAGCCCGCCGCGATCTGGGCGTCGCTGCCACCGCGCGCGGCCGTCCCGTGGGCGACCGCCGCGATGTGCTCGCCGTACGGGTGGCCGTTCTTGTCGACCTGCCCCTCGTGCGCGCGGCGGGCGATCGCCTCCACCTCGGCCAGGCTCAGGTACTCGGGTTCCACCGGCGCGTTCTCGGGCTCCATCGGCTCATCGTAGGCCCGTGGTCTCCCCGTTCACGCTCACTGGTTTACTGCCCCGGGGCGGGAGACCCCCGGCCCACCCGGCAGACCGTCCGAGCGATCCGAGGAACCATGCCAGCCCTGCACCCCCTGCTGTCCGGATTCGCCCCGATCTGGGCGCTGACCGGGATCGGCTACCTGGTCGGCCGGACCGGACTGCTCGGGCCGCACGCGGAGCCGGTGCTCAACCGGTTCGTCTTCCACGTGGCGATGCCGGCCTCACTGTTCCTGATGATCGTCCGCACCCCGCTGGACCACTTCGCCAACCCCTCGATGCTCGCCTTCACCGCCGGCACCGTCGTCTCGATCGGCCTCGGACTGCTCGCCGGGCGCCTGCTGTTCCGGCGCAGGACCGGCGAGTTGGCGATCGGCGCGATGGCCTGCGGGTACGTCAACTCGGCCAACCTCGGCATCCCGGTGGCGATGCAGCTCCTCGGTGACGCCTCCTTCGTCGCACCGGTGGTGCTGTTCCAGATCCTGGTGGTCACGCCCGCCGTGCTGGCCGTCCTCGACGGCGGCGCGGCCGGCCGCCGGGCCCTGCTCACCCTGCCGCTGCGCAACCCCATCCTGTTGGCCACCGCGCTCGGCGCCGCCGCCTCCGCCTGCGGGCTGCACCTGCCCGCCGAGCTGAACCGCTCCTGCGAACTGCTCGGCGGCGCCGCCGTGCCGACCGCCCTGGTCGCCCTCGGCATGTCGCTGCACAACCGCCCGCCGGCCACCGGCCGTTCGCTCCGCGCCGAGGTCGGACTGACCGTCGCGGTCAAGACCCTGATACAGCCGCTGGTCGCCTTCGCCGTGGCCGGCCCGCTGCTCCACCTCCCCGCGCACCAACTCCTCACCGTGGTGCTCTTCTCCGCCCTGCCCACCGCGCAGAACGTCTACGTCTACGCCCGCGAGTACGGCCAGGGCACCGGGCTCGCCCGGGACTCGGTGCTCTGGTCGACCCTGGCCTCGATGGCGACCCTGTCGGCGATCAGCTGGTCCCTCGCCGCGTAGCCGGAGCCTCCCGGAGAGGTGACGACCACCCGTACACGGCACGACAGTTGTCCCCCGCGAGCCGTACAAAAGCGGGGAACCGGGGCCCTCGCCGGACTCCCGGTGGAATGCTGGCGCCCATGAGCCAACCGGACCTTCGTTCCGCAGAGTTCCACCACTGTCCGTCCGTCGTCACGCTGCCGCAGGCGGACGTGGACCACTACAACACCGTTCCGCGCGGTGCCTTCCTGATCGATCCGCGCCTGCGCTGCGACCTCGCCGGCGGGCACGGCGGCACCCATTCCGCGCTGGTCCAGGGCGTGGGCTACGACCTGCACTGGGCGTCCTGGCCCGAGTACCTGGTCGAGGTCGGGCCGCGCTGCCCGGCCGTCGGCCCGTACGAGGGTCCGGAGCCGCCGCGCGACCCCGACATCTGCCTGCTGCGCGAGGACCACCCCGGGCCGCACTACGGCGAGACCTGGTTCTGACGCCCATATGGTCCCGCGCCGTCCCGTGCGGGGGCGGGACGGCCGACGGGGGCGGGGGTCAGTAGATCAGGTACCCCGGGCGGTGTCCTTCGTCGTCGATCTCCCCGGTGGCCTGCGCCCGCAGCTTGCGGGACAGCTCCTCCAGGGCTCTGGAGGCCGCGACCTCCTCACCGATCCTGGCGAGCGGGCGGTCGTCCGTGCTCTTCATCGACTCCCCGTGGGCGCGCAAGCCCGGCGCCCGCGCACCGATCAGCCTGGCCTCGCACGCCGTGTGCACTCCGTCTTCCTCGAAGCTCAGCTCCACGTCCCACTGGTTGTGCATGCCACACCTCCTGGCAGCGGCCCCCTCGCGCCTGTCCGGACCGGCACGGACGGTGAGCCGTGGCGGCCGCTCACACCAGCGTGCGCCCGTCCGGCCGGTGGCGGCAAGCGGGCCCGGCCCGGGGCTGCGGACCCGGCCCCGGAACCGGCTCGCCCGCCCCGGATCTCCCGGCCCCGGCTGCTCTCCGCCGCCGGCCGGGCCGCGTCGCCGCCCCGGCGGTACGCTGACGGAAGCGCGCCGCGACCGCCGACCGAACCCGGACCCGCCGGCGCGGCGCGGGCAGTGACAACCGGGTGGTCCCTCCGTGGCGGTCTTCCTCCTCGCCCTCAGTGCCGCCTGCTGCCTGGGCCTCGGCTTCGTCCTCCAGCAGCACGCGGCGCAGCGGGCGCCCCGTGCCGACCTGCTGCACTGGCGGCTGCTCCTGGACCTGATGCGGATGCCCGAGTGGCTGCTCGGCACCGGGTTCATGGTGTGCGGACTGATCCTGTCCGCGCTCGCCCTCAACCAGGGCGAGGTGTCGCTCGTCGAGCCGCTGCTCGCGACCAACCTGCTGTTCGCCATGGCGCTCTCCCGGGTGCTCACCCGCCAAACCCTCGGCCGCTCGGGCTGGGCCGGGGTGCTGCTGCTCGGCCTCGGGGTGACGGCGTTCATCGTGGCCGGGCGGCCCACCGGCGGCGGTGCGCCCGCCGGGGAACTGCGGCACTGGCTGGTGGTCGGCACGGTGGTCGGGCTGACCCTGCTCCTGGTCTCGTTGGCCCGGCGGCTGCCGCTGTTCGAGGAGGCCACCCTGCTGGCCCTCGCCGCCGGCCTGCTCTACGGCCTCCAGGACGCGCTGACCCGCACCACCACGCAGCGCCTCGACCACAGCGGGCTGGACGCGGTGCTGCGCAGTTGGCAGCCGTACGCGGTGGTGGCGGCGGGCGTGGTCGGGCTGCTGCTGGTGCAGAGCGCCTTCGAGGCCGCGCCGCTGCGGATGTCCCTGCCGGCGCTGACCGCCGCCCAGCCGCTGTCCGGGATCGCCTGCGCGGTCGGCTTCCTCGGCGACCGGCTGCGGGTGACGCCGGGTGCGCTGGCCTGGCAGTGCGCCGGACTGCTGGCCATCGTGGTCGGGGTGATCGTGATCGGCCGCCACCCGGCGATGCCGGGCAGCGTCCGCGAAACCCTGGAGAGCGTCGGGGCGCCACCGCAGGACGAGCGGCCCGAGGAAGGCCCCGGAGGCCGTCCGGGAGACGGTCCGGCCTGACCACCGGCGCCGGACCGTAATTCGCTTGACCGGGCCACGGGTCGACGCTGCACTGTGGCGGGGCACCCGAGCCGTGGTGCCGTCGTCATCCAGGGGAGGAAACGGCAGCGATGGAGATCCGTCCGACAACCGATCAGGACCTCGACGTCTACGTCGACACGCTCCATGCCGCGTTCGGGCTCTTCCCGGAAACCCCGACCGACGGCGGCGGGCTCTGGTGGTCGGCGGCCGAGATAGACCGCAACCTGCTCGCCGTGACGGCGGAGGGGCGGCCCGTCGGCACCGCCGGCGCGTACACCTTCGAGCTCACCCTGCCCGGTGAGGCCATCGTCCCCACCAGCGGGGTGACCGGCGTCGGCGTCCTGCCCTCGCACCGGCGCCAGGGCGTGCTCACCGCGATGATGCGGCGCCAGCTCGCCGGGTTCCGGGCCCGCGGGGAGTTCCTCTCCGTGCTGCTGGCCTCCGAGGCCGTGATCTACCGCAGGTTCGGCTACGGACCGGCGACCTACACGCAGCGGCTGACGGTGCCGCGCCACCGGGCCGCCTTCGCCCTCCCCCGGGCGCGCGGAACGGCCGACACCGCGGCGCCCGGCCCGGGCGCCGGCTCGATCGAGCTGCTGCGGCGGGCCGAGTGCGGCGAGATCCTGGAAGCGGTCTACGACCGGTACCGCCGCACGCAGCCCGGCGCGCTGTCCCGGCCGCACCGCTGGTGGGCCTTGGGCGCGGGCCGGCCCCCGGTCTCCTCGGCCTCGCGCTACGTCGCCGTCCACCGGGATGCCAGCGGTGTCCCGGACGGCTACGCCAGCTACTCGCTCGACGACGGCACCTTGACGGTCGACGAGACCATCGCCACCGACGACGCCGTCGCCACGGCCCTGGCCCGGTTCGCGCTCGAACACGACCTGGTCTCGCAGGTCGTGTTCAAGCACGTTCCGTCCGACCACCCGCTGCGCTGGCAGCTCGCGGACTTCAACGCCGGCGAGGGGAGCAGCAGCACCGACTGGCTCTGGGTGCGGCTGCTGGACGTCCCGCGGGCGCTGACCTCGCGCGGCTGGTTCGTGGACGGCGAGCTCGTCCTCGACGTCGACGACCCGTTCCTCGGCGAGCACGGCCGCTATCTGCTGACCGTCCGGGACGGGAAGGCCGAGTGCGTCCCGACGGACCGGGAGCCCGACCTGTCCCTGGACGTGAGCGACCTGGGCTCGGTCTACCTCGGCGGCACCACCCCGAGCACGCTCGTGCGGGCCGGGCACATCCGGGCCCACCGCCCGGGCGCGGCCGCCCTCGCCGACGCCCTCTTCGGCGCCGAGCGCGCCCCGCACTGCCTGCACTGGTTCTGACCGGCTGGTTCTGACGGACTGGTTCTGACCGACGGGTTCCGGCCGCACGCTCGCCTCGCCGCCCCTGCGCGACAGGCCTACGGGCGTGCCGGGACCGGCGCGGGCGCAGGCTCGGGCTCGGGCTCTGTCCCCGGCTCGGGCTTCGCCTCGTCGGCGGTACCCGTCCGGCCGCGCCGGCGGTCCATCTCGCGCCACTCCGGCCGCAACCCGGCCAGGTTGGTGGAGGCGAAGTAGACGGCGCCGCCCGCGATCAGGGTGGGTATCAGCCCGACGAGGCCGACCGCTGCGCCGGCCAGCAGGCCGCCGAGCGGGATACCGGCCCAGGCGAGGGAGTCGCCGAGGGCGTGGACGCGGCCGAGCAGGTGGCGGGGCACCCGCTCGAAGAGCACCGCGCCGAGGATCGGGTTGAGGAAACCGCCGCCGAAGCCGCCGACCGCGAAGACCGTGAGCACCACCCACAGCGGCGCGCCGCACGCGAGCACCAGGAAGCGCGGGGCCCCGACGAGCAGGTAGCCGGCGAAGAACACCGTCCGGCGGGGCAGCCGGTGGGCGATGGCCGCCGCGATCAGGCTGCCGACGACCGCCGTGATCCCCCCGGCGGTGCCGGTCAGGCCGATGGCGGCCGGGCCGTTCCCCGACTCCCGCGCCCAGACCGGCAGGAGGACCGTGATGAACCCGGCGTCGAGCAGGTTGGTGATGCCGACCAGCACCGTCACCGTGAGCAGCAGCGGGTCGGAGCGCAGGAAGGTGAAGCCCTCGCGGAACATCCGCCAGTAACCCGCCGGTTCGGCCCCGGCCCCGGACTCGGCTCCGGCCTCGGCCTCGGCGGCCTGCTCGGCAGCGGGTGCCGGGGTTGCCGCGCGCCCCATCCCGCGCGGCAGGGCGAAGGCGATGACGAGGGACCCCAGGGCGAAGGTGGCGGCGTTGAGCGCCAGCCCGGCCAGCGGGCCCATCAGCGCGACCAGGCCGCCACCGACCGCCGGGCCGACCGTGGAGGCCAGCCGTTCGGTGACGCCGGAGAGACCGGTGGCGCGCTCCATCGGCACCCGGGCGCGGTCGGCGGCCTCCGGGACCATGACCGACTTGGCCAGATCCCCCGGGCCGCGCATCGCGCCGATCACCGCGACCATCGCCAGCAGCACCCCGAACGGCAGCAGCCCCAGGGCGTGCAGCAGCGGGACCAGCCCGGCCGCGACGGCGCTCACCAAGTCCGTCGTCCAGGACACCACCCGCGGCCCGAGCCGGTCGACCAGCGGCCCGGTCAGCGCCTTGACCAGCACGTACGGCGCCATCTCGGCGAAGGCGACCAGGCCGGTCATGGTGGCGCTGCCGGTGGTGGCCAGGACGAACCAGGGCAGGGCGATGGCCGAGACACGCGTCCCGGTGATGGAGACGGCCATCGCGGAGAGCACCCCGACTAACGGCCGGAGGCTGCGCGCGGGTGCGTCGGCGACGGTGGTCATCGGGACCCCGCCTCACCAGTGTCGGTGTCGCTGTCGCTGTCGGTGCCAGCGTCGGCGCCGACGCTCGCGTCGGGCAGCACGTGGACGACCACGGAGACCCGCTCGGTGCCCTCCGGGGCCGGCCCCTCCGCATCCAGCGCGCGGTAGCGCCGCACCACCGCGGACAGATCAGCGGCCAGTTGCTCGGCCTCCTCGGGGGTGAGCTGCAACAGCACGTCGCTGAGGCCGACCGCCTTGCGCCACTCCCGCGGCATCGTCTCGAAGGCGTCGACCGACCGCTGTGCGACCAGGGCGTGGGCGGTGAGGACGGACCGGAGGAAGCCGACGGCCGTGTCGGGCTCCTCGTCGGCCATGTCGTCACCCGTCCAGACGGTGAACTTGTGGGCCGAACGCCACCACCGCTCACGGGCGTTCCCGCGCTCGGGATCCTCCTCGACGAAGCCCGCGGCGGCGAGCTGGCGGAGGTGGTAGCTGGTCGCCCCGGAGTTGAGCCCCAACTGCTCGGCAAGCCTGGTCGCCGTGGAGGGGCCGTGCTTGCGCAGCAGCCCGACCACCTGCATACGCACGGGGTGGGCCATCGCCCGCATGCCCTTGGCCGTGAGGACGATGTGCGGGTCATCGCTGTGCATCCAGCCGCGTTCATCGGTCATGGCAGGAGCGTAGAACCGCAAAGACATCTTTGCAAAGGGTTTTTTGCGAAGAAGTCTTTGCGGTGAAGAGCGGAGCCCTGGGAGCCGTCCGCCAGCCGTTCGTCAGTCGTCCGTCAGTCGTGCGCGACCACCAGCAGCAGCACCACCGTCAACCCGCCGCCCGGCGTGGCCTCCACCGCCAGCCGCCCGCCCGCCGCCAGCACCAGGCTGTGCACGGCGGGCCCGACCGGCCCGTCGGCGCGGGCGCCCGCAAGCAGCCACTCCCGCGCCCCGGGCAGCTCGGACGACCCCCGGTCGGCCACCCGGATCTCCACCCGCCCGCGCGGTCGCGCCGCCCCGCTCAACCCGGCCGCCCGCAGGGCCGTCGCGGCCGCGCCCGGCCCGCCCGCCACCTCGGCGCGGACCAGCACCCGCCCGCCGGGCGGGTTGCGCCGGATCGCGTGGTCGACCAGGCCGGCGAGCGCGGCCTCCAGCCGCCGGGCATCCGCGGCCACCACCGGCAGCCCCGGCGCCAGCCGGGTCGTCACCGCCGCCGCCCGGCCGCCGCCGCGCACCACCTTGCGGACCACCTCGGCCACCTGGGCGTGCCGCGCCTGCGGCTCGCAGCCGGCCTGCCGGCCGGTCCACTCGACGCGCTCCAGTTCCGGCCGGGACAGCGCCCGGGGCCCTGCCATCTCGCCCGGTCGGAGCGGTCCCGGTTCCTCGCCCGCCACCGCGCCGCCGGGCCCGCCCGTGCGGCCGGGGCCACCCGGCCCGCCGAGGGCGCCGAGCGCCCTGGCCCCCGATGCGACATAGCCCCAGAGCTTCCCGCTTGCCATCGCCCTGCCCCTCGCGCATCGCCGGCGGCCGTCATCAGTGCCGCGGCCGACCGGCGCGGGCCGCTTCCCAGGCCCTGCTGTCAGCCTGCACCTCACTCGTTCGGGTGACAATCCGGCTCCGGGACGCGAACCGGGCACCACCCCCGCCGGTCGGCCGGTGCCACACCCGCCGACCGGCGGGGCAGGCCCGGCCACCGGCCCATCCGGGGCCCGCGACGCGGCGCCGCCGGCGCGGGGCCGGGCCTCACGAACTCCCTTCGCCCGCCCGGAGGTCCGCCGCCCGGGCCGGAGCCCGGAGACCCCCCTAGACTGGCCCCATGCCCCGGCTCAACGACCAGGTGCGGGAGCTGCTCCAGGAGTACGCCGACCTGATCAACATCACCGGCGGGGACGCCTTCCGGGCGCGGGCCTACGAGAAGGCCGCCCGCGCGGTGGGCGGCCACTCCGAGGACGTCGCCGGCCTGGACGTCAAGGGCCTGCAGCAGATCCCCGGCGTCGGGAAGTCCACCGCCGAGAAGGTCGCCGAGTACCTCTCCACCGGACGGATCGCCGCCCTGGAGACCCTGCGCGCCGAAGTCCCGTCCGGGGTACGGGAGATGACGGCCGTGCCCGGTGTCGGCCCCAAACGCGCCCTCGCCCTCCACCGCGACCTGGGCATCGCCTCCGTCGACGACCTGGCCGAGGCGGTCCGCTCCGACCGGCTGTCCGGCGTGGCGGGCTTCGGCGAGCGCAGCGGCGAGAAGATCCTGCACGGCATCGAGTTGCTGCGGCGCTCCGGCGGCCGCACGCTGCTCGACGCGGCCACCGAACTGGCCGAGCAGCTCGTCGCCGCGCTGTCCGCCGTGCCCGGCTGCACCCGCTGCGCGTACGCGGGGTCGCTGCGCCGGATGCGCGAGACGGTCGGCGACGTCGACGTGCTGGCGACGGCCGCCGACTCCGCCCCGCTGATGGCCGCGCTCACCGGACTCCCGTACGTGGCCGAGGTGATCGTGAGCGGTCCGACCAAGACCTCGGTGCGCACCACCGGGGGTGTGCAGGTGGACCTGCGGGTCGTCCCGGAGGAGGACTGGGGCGCGGCACTCGTCTACTTCACCGGGTCGAAGGCGCACAACATCAGGCTGCGCACGATGGCCGTCCGGGCCGGGCTGAAGCTCTCGGAGTACGGCCTGTTCCGAACCGCCGCCGAGGGGGCGGACGGCGAGGCGGCGGACGGCGAAGGCGCCGGCGGCGCCAAGGTGGCGTCCGCGACCGAGGACGAGGTGTACGCGGCACTCGGCCTGCCGTGGATCGCGCCGCCGCTGCGCGAGGACCGGGGCGAGATCGAGGCCGCCCTGCGCGGTGAACTCCCCGACCTGGTCCAGGAGTCGGATCTGCGCGGCGACCTGCACACGCACACCGACCTGACCGACGGCCTGGCCACCCTGGAGGAGATGATCGACACCGCGGCCGCCCGCGGCTACTCCTACTACGCCGTCACCGACCACGCCCCGGACCTGGTGATGCAGCGGATGACGGACGAGAAGATGCTCGCCCAGCGCGAGCAGCTGCGCCGACTCGCCGACCGCCACCGGAAGCTGCGCCTCCTGCACGGCACCGAGCTGAACATCGGCCCGGACGGCGGGGTGGACTGGCCGCCCGGGTTCCTGGCCGGCTTCGACGTCTGCGTGGCCTCCGTGCACTCGCACTTCACCGCCGACCGGGCCGCCCAGACCCGCCGGCTGATCCGCGCCTGCGAGAATCCGCACGTGCACGTCATCGGCCACCTCACCACCCGGAGGATCGGCCGCCGCGGCCCGATCGACGTCGACCTGGACGCGGTGTTCGCGGCCGCCGCGCGCACCGGCACCGCGATCGAGATCAACAGTTCCCCGCAGCGGCTCGACCTGCGCGACGAGGACGTCCTGCGGGCGAAGCGGCACGGCGTCCGCTTCGCGATCGACAGCGACGCCCACGCCACCGGGCAGCTCGCCTATCCGCGCTTCGGCATCGGCACGGCGCAGCGCGGCTGGCTCACCGCCGAGGACGTGATCAACACCTGGCCGTGGCAGCGGCTGAAGCGTTTCCTCCGCAAGGACTCGCTGCGCTGAGCGGCCCACCGGGCACCCGGCGGGCGGCCCCCGCGCTCGGGGCCGCCCACCGTACGGTCAGCTCGACGCCGCCCCGAGCCCACCCCGATACAGCCCTGCGGTCACTGCTCCGCGAACGAGGCCCCCGGCGTGGCCAGCACCCGGGCCGCGCTGCGGTGCCCGAGTCCGGCGGCCAGATGCAGGTCACCGGCCTCCAGGAAGCCGGCCAGGAATCCTGCCGCGAAGGCGTCCCCCGCGCCGGTGAGGTCGCGCACCTCGCTCACCGGCGGCACGGGCACCGTGAACGGCGCGTCCCCGGGCACGTCGACGGTGGTCGCCTCGGCGCCCGCCTTGGTGACCACGGTGGTGGCCGCCAGCCGGGCCCGCTCCGGTCCCGGCCGCCCGCCCACCAGCAGGCCCAGGTACTCCGCCTCGGACCGGTTGGCGAACACGAAGGTCGGCGCCAACTCGGCCAGCAGGGCGAGGAAGCGCTCCCGCCCGTACTGCTCCAGCATGCCGGTCGAGGAGGCGTCCACCGAGGTGGTGCCGCCCGCCCGCCGGACCCGCGCCAGCGCGTCCACCGCGGAGCGGCCGACCGGATCGCCGTCGAAGGAGTAGGCGGGCACGTGCAGGTGGGTCAGGCCGGCCAGCCACTCGTCCGGCACCCGGTCCAGCAGCTTGGCCGCGCCGCGGTCGGGCAGCATGGTCCGTTCGCCGGTCTGGTCGATCAGGACCACGATGCTGCCGGTCTGGCCGCGCCGGGCGACCCGTACGTCCACGCCGTGCCCGGTCAGCTCGGCGACGATGCCGTCCCCGACCGGGTCGGCGCCGACGCAGCCGATGAACCGGGCCGGGTACTGACCGGCGGCGAAGCTCGCCACGTTCGCCGCGCTGCCGCCGCGCCGCCGGAAGACCTGGGCGCTGGAGTCGGTGCCGTGCCGCAGCGGGCCGTCGACCCAGACGACGATGTCCTCGACGAGGTCGCCGAGCACCCCCAGCACGGGTCAGGCCCCGCTGCGGGCGGCGGCCGCCAGCGCGGTCGCGATCTGGCCGCCGAGCCGGACGTTGCCCCGGTAGACCTCGACGTTGACCTCCAGGCTGCGGCCGTGGGTGTCGCGCTGGATGTGGTCGAGCAGGAACGGCGTGGAGGCGTTGCCGGTGACGCCCTGGCGCTCGGCCTCGGCCCAGGCGCGCTCCAGGATGCCGTCGAGCTCCTCCGGCGGCAGCTGCTTGGCGGGGTCCACCGGGTTGGCGATCAGGACGGCCTGCGGCAGGGCGAGGCGGTCGCGGGCCTCGATCAGCCGCGCGGCCTCCTCGGGCGACTCGACGCTGAAGTTGATCTCGTGTCCGGAGTCGGTGACGTAGAAGCCGGGGTACTTGCGGGTGCGGTAGCCGATGACCGGGATGTTGAAGGTCTCGAAGCGCTCCAGGGTGGCCCGGATGTCGAGGATCGACTTCACGCCCGCGCTGATCACGGTGACCGGCGTGGCGGCCAGGGTGGTCATGTCGGCCGACTCGTCGAAGCTCTCGGAGGCGCCGAAGTGGACGCCGCCGAGGCCGCCGGTGGAGAACACCCGGATGCCTGCCCGGTGGGCGAGGAAGGCGGTGGCGGCGACGGTGGTGCCGCCGTGGCGGCCGAGCGCGGCGACCACCGGCAGGTCGCGCAGGCTCACCTTGTCCAGGCCATCCGTCGCGGACAGTTCGGTGATCTGCTCGGTGCTCAGACCGACCGTGGGCACGCCCGCGTGCACGCCGATGGTCGCCGGGACGACGCCCGCCTCGCGCAGCTGTCGCTCGGCCTCCAGCGCGACGGCCAGGTTGCGGGGGCGCGGCAGGCCGTGGGTGAAGATGGTCGATTCCAGCGCGACCACGGGCCGGCCGTCGGCCACGGCCTGCGCGACCTCCGCGGAGACGTGGATGGCCCGCGCGGAACGGGTGTCCGGCGCGGAGCCGGCGGCTTCGGGGGTGCTGGGGGGCAGTCCGGTCATGGTCGGATCTCTCTGTTGAGATGCCACTGCGGTGGGGCAACGTGTCGCTCAGCGTATGGACGGTTCGCATCGGAATCCAGAATGAGTCCTGGGGCTTTCCATAGGCTGAGACCTATGAGTTGGCTTAGGCTTGGGCCATGGGCTTCACCTTGCGTCAGCTTGAGGTCTTCCTCACCGTCGCCGAGACACTGCACTTCGGACGGGCCGCCGAACGGCTGCACATCTCCCAGCCGACGGTCAGCCAGGAGGTCGCCCGGCTGGAGCGGACCGTCGGTGTCGAGCTGTTCGACCGCAGCCGCCGCTCGGTGGCGCTGACCGAGGCCGGCGAGGTGATGGCCGCCGAGAGCGCCCGGCTGCTCGGGCACGCCGAGACGCTGCTGGCCCGGGTGCGGCTGCACGAGGAGTCCCGGCTGGGGACGGCCCGGATCGTCGCCTCCCCCAGCGTGGTGAACCGGCTGCTGCCCGCCGTGGTCAGCCGCGCCGAACAGGAGCTGCCCGCACTCACCACCGCCGAGGTCGCCGTCGACACCGGCCAGGTCTCCACCGCGCTGGCCGCCGAACTCGCCGACATCGGCCTCGGCCGCTTCCTCGACGAGGTGGCCGGCTACCGGTTGGAGCGGATCGCCGACGAGCCGGTGCGGGTCGCCCTCGGCCGGGACCACCCGCTGGCCGGCCGGACGAGCGTGCGCCTCGGCGAACTGCGCGACCTGCCGCTGCTGCTGTGGCCGCGCGAGCAGCACCCGCGCTACTACGACCACGTGCTCGGCCTGTGCGCGGACCACGGCGTCGACCCGCCGGTGCTGGTCAGCCCGCCGCGGATCGTCGGCTCCCGGCTCTACCTGCTCGCCCGCAACCGCGCGTTCTCGCTGGTGCCCGGCTCGATGACCGGCCACCTCACCGAGGACGTGGCCACCGTCCGGCTGGACGGCCGGGCCACCCTGCCGCTGGAGATGCAGTGGCGGCTGGACGACCGCCGGCCCCGGCTGGCCACCCTGCGCGACCTGATCCGCCAGGAGGCGGCGGCCCTGGAGGCCGACTAGGACCCGGCCGATCTTGCCGGGCCCGGACCGGCCGGACAGGACCCGGCCACTCGTGACGGGTCACGCCGGGCACTCCAAGCGCCCCTCGGGCGAATCCTTGACGCTGGCATGCCACCGCCGAAAGGATGCCCGGACCGCCCACCCGGCCCGCGGCAGCGCCCGCCGGCCGCCCGACCCCTGGGGACCAGCCTTGGCCGTCCGCCCGCTGCTTCGCCGCGCCGCCCGCCTCCTCGGCGCCGCCGCCCTGACCCTCGCCGGCACCCTCACCGCCGCCGCCCCCGCCCACGCCGACTTCGGCACCGACTACCACGACCCGGTCACCGTCACCCGGCCGCTCACCCGCCCCGACACCCGCTCCTGCACCGTCGAGGTGATGCACGACCAGCAGTTCCGCAACGGGTACGGCAACCCGCCCGACACCCCGTACACCACCACCCTCACCCCGCCCGCCGACTGCGCCGGGCCCTGGTCGGCAGTGGTCCTGGACCTCCACGGGCAGGTCGCCGGGCGGCAGTTCGACCGCATCTTCAGCGCCCGCGTCGGCGGCGTCCAGGTGCTGCTGTCCTCCACCCCCGAGCCGTCCAAGGACGGCATCGAATGGAAGCTGGAGCACGATCTCACCCGCTACGCCCCGCTGTTCGCCGCCGGCCCGCAGCCGTTCTCCCTCGACCTCGCCAACGTCACCGACGCCACCTACACCGGCGTCTTCACCATCAGCGCCAGCGTCACCTTCTACACCGCGAACGACCACTGGCCGGCCGCCCGCGCCGCCGACCGCCTGCTCACCACCGGGCCGTTCGCGCTCACCCAGGCCGCCCCCGCCGCCACCCGCGAACTCACCTTCCCGCAGAACCTCGAACGCCTCACCGCCGAGGTCTACACCCGGGGCGGCGGCGCCTGCGAGGAGTTCGCCTACGCCTCCGCGCCCGACGCCTTCGTCAGCGCCAACCCCGGCCTCGGCTCCTGCGGCAAGGGCCCGTTCCGCGAACTGCGGCTCACCGTCGACGGGCGGACGGCCGGCGCGGTCTGGCCCTACCCCGTCATCTACACCGGCGGGTGGGACCCGCTGCTCTGGCGGCCCGTCCCCGGCGTCTTCGCCTTCGACCTGCCCGCCTACCGGCTCGACCTCACCCCCTACGTCGGACTGCTGCTCGACGGCCGCCCGCACACCGTCGGCATCGCGGTGAACGCCACCGAGGCGCAGAACAACGACACCTGGACCGGCCAGGTCAACCTCTTCGCCGACGTCGACCACGGCGCCGCCCGCACCACCGGGCGGCTCACCGACCACCGGGTCGCCCCCGAGGCCGCCGCCGACACCCGGCTCACCGACCACGGCGGCGGCAGCGGCGACTGGACCGTCACCGCCGGCCGGCACGACCTCGCCCGCGGCTGGGTCCAGACCTCGCACGGCCGGATCACCACCGAGGTCCGCGACGACCTCGCCTTCCGCTCCGCCCAGCAGCTGCGCGACAGCGGCAACGACGTGACCCTGCACAACCGCACCGACCTCACCCGCACCACCGCCACCTGGGGCGGCGGCCCGCACCGCACCACCACCGTGCGCGAGGGCGAACCGCTGGACGTCGCCTACCGCGTCACCCACGACGCCGCCGGCAACACCGACCAGAGCACCGCCATGGACCTCGGCTACCACCGCGAGACCACCGCAGCCACCGGCGGCCACGTCACCGAGCGCTCGACCGTCGACCACACCCTGCGCCCCACCGCCCGCCGCCACGACGGCGACTCCACCGTCCGCACCGGCACCAGCACCGAGGACTACCGCAGCACCGGGCCCGACGGGCCGTACCACCGCACGCTCTCCTTCGTCGACGGCTGGCCGAAGCCGTAGCACCGCCCCGAACCTCCCGACTTGCGAAATCCGTCCGATTTCGGGCGGTTGACCCCTGGTGCACACGGCGTGGGAAGCGCATGATGGGAGGTGGACCTGCGAGGCAGCTGAAGGAGTTCGACCGCAGGAGGCAGTGGTGACAGATCGAGACGGATCAGGGTCTGCCACTGGTACTACCTCGGTCGACGATCGAACTGCCGGCCGGAGGACACGATGTCCGGAGGCCACCCCCGCCTCGTAGGTTCCCCGCGTCCACGGAGCGCCCCCTCGGCTCCGTGGACGCGTCCGTCGCGACAGGGCCCGCCACGGCGGCGCCCGTGCCCGCGGGGCCCACCGCCGCGGCAGCCGTCACCGCGGCACCGGGTCGCCCATCTCCCGGGCCTGGACGGCGATGCCGACCCGGCTCGACCCGGCTCTCCCCGTCCGCCGCCGATGCGGCCCGGCGGGAAGTTCACGTCGCGGCCCCGGCGCGGTTCACCGACGCCCGGTGAGGCTGGCGGCCATGAACGCTTCCAGTGAACATCCGCCCGTCAGCCGGCGCGGCATCCTGGCCGGCGCCACCGGTCTCGGTCTCGGCGGCGCCGTCTCCCTCTCCGGCATCGCGGCCACGCCCGCCGCCGCCTCCCCGCTGCTGCTGGAGCGGCCGGACCGCTCCGGCGCCCCGCGCGTCGCCGGGCTGCACCTCCAGTTCGGCTCGGACGCCTCGCGCGAGGTCGTGGTCTCCTGGCACACCACCGCCTCGGTCGGCAACCCCCGGGTCCGGTACGGCACTTCGAACGGCGGTTTCGGCCGCAGCGTGCAGGCCGACACCAGCACCTACCGGGACGCCAAGTCCGGCACCGAGGTCCAGATCCACCACGCCCGGCTGAGCGGCCTGCGCCCCGACACGGACTACGTGTACGCCGCCGTCCACGACGGCGCCACGCCGGAGCTCGGCACCGTCCGCACCGCCCCGCGTGGCCGGGCCGCCTTCACCTTCACCAGCTTCGGCGACCAGGGCACCCCCACCCTCGGCAAGAAGACCGCCAACGGCTACGCCAACGACAACCTGGGCAGCCCCGCCGCCGGCGACACCACCGCCGGAGTCGAGCGGATCGCCCCGCTGTTCCACCTCGTCAACGGGGACCTCTGCTACGCCAACCTCGCCACCGACCGGGTCCGCACCTGGTCCGACTGGTTCGAGAACAACACCCGCTCCGCCCGCCACCGCCCCTGGATGCCCGCCGCCGGCAACCACGAGAACGAGCGCGGCAACGGCCCGACCGGCTACGGCGCCTACCAGGCCTACTTCGACCTCCCCCCGTCCGGCTCCGACGACGAACTGCACGGCCTCTGGTACGCGTTCACCGCCGGCGCGGTCCGCGTCATCAGCCTCAACAACGACGACGTCGCCTACCAGGACGCCGGCGACTCCTATGTCCACGGCTACTCCGGCGGTGCCCAGCAGCGCTGGCTGGAACGGGAGTTGGCCGCCGCCAACGCGAACCCCGAGATCGACTGGATCGTGGTCTGCATGCACCAGGTCGTCATCTCCACCGCCGACAAGTTCAACGGCGCCGACCTCGGCATCCGCGAGACCTGGGTGCCGCTGTTCGACAAGTACGGCGTCGACCTGGTGGTCTGCGGCCACGAGCACCACTACGAGCGCTCGCACCCGATCCGCGGCCAGCAGCAGACCGACACCCGCACCCCCGTCCCGGTCGCCACCGACACCCGGACCATCGACACCACCCGGGGCACCGTCCACATGGTGATCGGCGGCGGCGGCACCTCCGCCCCCTCCAACGGCCTCTTCTTCGAACCCGCCAAGGCCCGCGTCATCACCGGCGTCGGCGCCGTCGACCCGGCCACCGGCAAGCGACCCCCGCAGTACGTGATCGAGGACGCCCCCTGGTCGGCCTTCCGCGACGCCGACAACCCGTACGGCTTCGCCGCCTTCGAGGTCGACCCGGGCGAGCGCGGCGGCCGGACCACCATCGACGTCACGTACTACTCCGTCAGCGGCCCGTACGGAGACCTCGTCCCCGTCGACCGCTTCACCCTCACCCGCCCGCGCGGCGCCCGCGGCGGCGGCCGGGGACGCTGACCCCGGCCGCGCCCGGCGGGGTGGCGCGCTCACCGGCCGCCACCCCGCCGGGCGCGGTACCGTTCCTCCGCGCGCCCGAACGCACCGATCACGCCGATCACACCGAACGCCTGAACACCCTGAACGCCCTGGAGGCCCGCCCGATGCCCGTCGACCGCCCCACCGACGGCAAAGGAAGCGCCGACCGCCCCGACTACGGCCGACTCGCCGCCGTCGGCCCGTACTTCGCGCTCGACACCCCCGCCACGCCCGGCGCGGGGCCGCCCCCGGGCTTCCGGCCGCTGCCCGAGCTGTACGGCACCGGGCCGGACGCGCCGCTGGCCCGGCGGATCCGGGTGGTGGCGCAGCGGCTCGGCACCGCCGAGCCCCGGGTCGCCGCGTCGATCCTGCACCTCGGACTGGCCGCCCGGTTCTGGTCGGTGGGCCTCGGGGCGGCCGTCCTGCTGGGTACGGTCCCGACGCTGGAGCACGCCTGGGTACGGATCCCGGACCAGGGGCCGCTCGACCTCTGGACGCCGCCGGAGCCCCCGGTCCCCGCTCCGTCGTCCACTTCGCTCCCCACTTCGCTCCCGCTCGCCGACCAGCTGTACGAGGCCGTCCTGGTGGGCCAGTTGGAGCCGCTGGCGGCGGCGGTGCGGTCCGCCGCCCCGCTCTCCGCCCGGCTGCTGACGGGCAACGCCGCCTCCGCCCTGGCCGGTACGCTGCGGGTCCTGGACGCCCACGCGCCGGTCCCCGCAAGGGCGTTGGTCGCGGAGCTGCTCGCGCGCCCGCCGCTGGCCGGTACCGGGACGCTGCGGACCGGTCCGCACGGCGCCGCCTTCCGGCGGACCAGCTGCTGCCTGTACTACCGGGTGGGGCCGGGCGCCGGGGTCTGCGGCGACTGCTGCTTCACCCGGCCGCCCGCACCACGGCGGGACTGATACATCCAGGAGTGCAGGTCATATCCGAGCCTCCCGTCACCCCTCACCCGTCAGCCGTCAGCCGTTCGTCCGCCAGCCGTTCGTCCGCCAGCCGGAGGTGCCCCCGCACCAGGTGGTGCACGCAGGCGACGGTGTGCACCTCGGCGGCGGCCCGGGCCCCGGCCGCGTCGCCGGCCAGGACGGCGACCAGGATCTCCCGGTGCTGCTCGGCGAACCGTTCCTGGTCGGGGCCGTGCGGTGCGGGCAGCCAGAGCAGCGGCCCGAGTTCGGCCTGGAGCCGGACGGCGAGCCGGGCGAGGCGCACGGACTGGGCGGCGACGGCGAGTTCGATGTGGAAGCGGGCGTCGGCGCGGCGCTGTTCGGCGGGCCCGGCGGCGTCGCGCAGGTCGTGCACCAGCCGGGTGAGCCGGGGCGCGAGGTCGGTGGGGGCGCGTTCGGCGGCGAGCCGGGCGGTGGTGCCGGAGACGGCCAGTTCCTCGTCGCCGAGGTCACGCAGGTCGACGGTGGCGAGGTCGCGCAGCCGGGCGAGCTGGAGGCGTTCGGAGCCCTCGGCGGGGGTGCGGACGAAGCTGCCGCCGTTGCGGCCGCGCCGGGTCTCGATCAGGTCGGCCTCGCGGAGCAGGGCGAGCGCCTCGCGGACGGTGCCGTTGGCGACGCCGAGCTGGTCGGAGAGGTCGTTCTCGCTGGGCAGTTGATCCCCGTCGGCGACCAGGCCGAGGGCGATCGCCTCGCTGATCCGACGGGCCACGGCATCGGCGCGGCCGAGGTCGGTCAGCGGCGCGAGGACGGCGCTGAGCAGCGGGGTCGCGCTCCCGATCGTCGCCACGCCGACCCTCTCCTCGATCACCGTCGGACTGGGTGCTTCCGGCAGGGTACCCCCGGTCGGGCACGCACCCTTGCCGGTAGAAACCCGATCTCGTATGTTTTCCCGCGATCCCGGTCCGAGCACCACCCCCGGTAAGCCCTCACGCGTCACGCCACGTTCCCAGGAGCAGGAGCAGGTCATGACCGATGCCAGCGCACGTGCCACCTCCCCGACCGACCCCCTCCCCCCTCAGGGCCCCGACATCGGCGCCGACGCCGACGCCGCACGGCTGGCCGCCCTCGGCTACGCCTCCGAGTTCAAACGCGACATGAGCCTCTGGGCGAACTTCGCCCTCGGCTTCACCTACCTCTCCCCGGTCGTCGGCGTGTACACACTCTTCGCCTCCTCCCTCGCGACCGCCGGCCCGCCGATGGTGTGGAGCTTCCTGATCGCCGGGGTCGGCCAGTTGCTGGTGGCGCTGGTGTTCAGCGAGGTGGTCGCCCAGTTCCCGGTGGCGGGCGGGGTGTACCCGTGGGCGCGCCGGCTCTGGGGCCGCACCTGGGGCTGGCTGACCGGCTGGGTGTACCTGCTGGCGCTGATGTCCACCATCGCGGCGGTCTCCTACGGCGCCGGCCCGTACGTGGCCGCGCTGCTGGGCGTCGAACCGAGCACCGCGACGACCGTCTGGTGCGCGCTCGGCCTGCTGCTGCTGGCCACCGTGATCAACCTGGGCGGCACCAAGGTGCTGTCGGCGGCGGCCGTGTTCGGCTTCGCCGCCGAGCTGCTGGGCGCCCTGGCGGTCGGCGCCTGGCTGCTGCTGACCCACCGCTACCACGGGCTCGGCGTGGTCTTCGACCGCTTCGGCGCGGGCGACGGCGGCTCGTACACCGACGCCTTCCTGGCCGCCGGGCTGATCGCGGTCTTCCTCTTCTTCGGCTTCGAGGCGTGCGGCGACGTCGCCGAGGAGGTGCCGAACCCCGGTCGACAGATCCCCAAGTCGATGCGGCGCACCCTGTACGTCGGCGGCGCGGCGGCGATCGGCGTCAGCCTGGCGCTGGTGATGTCGATCCAGGACATCGGCGCGGTGGTCTCCGGCGACGACAAGGACCCGGTGGCCTCGGTGCTGCACGACGCGTTCGGCGCCACCGGCGCCCGGGTGGTGATCGGCGTGGTGCTGATCTCCTTCCTGTCCTGCGTGCTGAGCCTCCAGGCGGCGGCGAGCCGGCTGGCGTACTCCTTCGCCCGGGACCGGATGATCGTGGGCAGCCGGCTGCTCGCCACCGTCTCGGACCGCCTGCGGGTGCCGCCGTACGCGCTGCTGCTCGCGGCGGCGCTGCCGGGCGTGATCATCGTCGGCGCCTCGGCGCTCTCCGAGGGCGCCCTGACGAAGATCATCTCCTTCTCCAGCATCGGCATCTACCTGGCCTTCCAGATGGTGGTGCTGGCCGCCCTGCGCGCCCGGCTGCGCGGCTGGCGCCCGAGCGGGGACTTCCGGCTCGGCCGCTGGGGCCTGGCGGTGAACATCGGCGCGCTGGTGTACGGGCTCGCCGCGATCGTCAACATCTGCTGGGGCCGCACCCCGGACGCCGCCTGGTACGACGACTACCTCGTGCTGCTCTCGGCCGCGGCGGTGCTCGCGGCCGGCGGGCTCTACCTGCTGCTGGCCCGCCCGCACCTGCGCGGCGACGCCCCGTCCGGCGACGCGACGGCCCCCGCCGGGGACGCCCGGTGACCCTCACCCCTGGAGGAATCCCCGTCGCCGCCTTCGGCCGCGTCCCGGACGACGGGCGCCCCGACAGCGCGCCCTGAGCCCGGAGCCATGAACCCTGAGCCATGAACCCGAAGCCACGGAACCTGAGTCACGGAACCTGAGGTACGGAACCTGAGCCATGAGCCCGGACTCACGAACCTGAGCCGCGAAACCGGCCCGCGTCCGGCCTGTCCAGAGCCGGGCGCGGGCCGCCGGTCCCCACCCGGTGCCGATGCCCTCGACGGCGGGTGAAGCACTCGCGTGCGGTGCGGTCAGACCGCGACCGCCTCCGCCATCTCCTCCTCGGCCTCCACCGGGCCCTCCACCGCCCGGCGCCCGCGCCCCTCGTAGAGCGCGGCGGCCACCAGCGCGGCCCCGCCCAGCAGCAGCCAGACCACCAGGGTCACGACGTGCCCGCCGAGGCCCGCGCCGCCGTCGAAGTACAGGATGCTGCGCGCGCCCTCCAGGAAGCCGGCGCCGGTCCAGAAGCCGTGCAGCGCGCCGAAGAAGCCGTTCTGCAGCTCGGGCCGGAAGACGCCGCCGGAGCTGGTGAAGTTCAGCATCACGAACAGCACCATCAGGGCCAGGGTGGTCCACTTCTTCAGGAAGCTGTGCAGGCCGATGCCGATCAGGACGACGCCCGCCGAGTAGAGCCAGCCGAGCGCCCACACCGCGGCCAGGTCGTGGTCGACCACGTGGAAGACCGGTCCGGCGGTGACGATCCCGATCACGCTCACCACCAGCGACACCGCCACGCCGACCAGCGCCCGGATCCGCATGCTCAGCCCGGCGCCGGCCGCGCCGATCACGGCGACGCTGGCGTAGGAGCCGATGCTCAGCGCGACCAGCAGGAAGAACAGGCCCTGGCCGGTCGGGTCGCCCTCGGCCGGGATGGTGAGGTCGGTGACGTGCAGCGGCACGCCCTGCCGGTCGGTGACGTTGCCGAACACCGCCGTGGCGGCCACCGCCGAGGTGTCCGAGTTCCCCTTGGCGACGAGCAGTTCGGGGCTCCTGGCATCCGGGAGGAAGGCCCCCACCAGGTCGCGGTCGCGGATCTGCTGCTCGGCGGCCGCCCGGTCGGGCAGGGTGCGGACGTCGACCGCCGCCCCGGCCTTGGCCTGGATCGCCTCTGCCAGGCCCCGCGCCTGCGGGGTGGTGCCGACCACGGCGACCTTCAGGTGGTGCGGCTCGGGCTGGTGGAAGGCTCCCTGGTAGGCGAGCGCCATGCCGAGGCACATCAGCAGCGGGGTGATCAGGTGGAGGGCGAGGTGCTTGAGCGAGTGCCCCAGGGTGGGCGCTGCGGCGGGGGTCTGGGGTGTGCTCATGGCGTTCGTACCGTCCTCCGGTGGCATCGAGTCGAGATGGGTGGCAAATACAACCATGAGGGGTGCCGAATGCGCCCACATCAGGTGGTAAATGCAACCATCTTGGATGTAGCTTACAACTACCTGACGCCGATCGAAAGCCGGCCGCCCCAGCGGGGGGCACGGCCGAGCACTCAGGACAGCTCGAACACGCCGTACGAGAAGCCGTCCGCCCGCAGTTCCCCGTCCGCCACCCGCACGCCCCGCACCTCCAGCGGGCGCACCCCGCCGTGCTCCAGCCGCACCGCCCCCGGCTCCCGGCGCGGGTTCACCGCCACCAGGTAGCGTCCGGCCCGGGTGTACACCAGCGGGTACCCGGCGTGCCGGACCTCCACCCCGCCGGAGGCGCCCAGCCCCGGATGCGCCCGGCGCAGCGCGATCAGCCGCCGGACGGTGTGCAGCAGCGAGGTCGGATCGGCCCGCTGGGAGAGCACGTCCGGGCGCCGCGGGTCCGGGTCGACGGGCAGGTAGAGGCGCTCGGGCGGCGCGCTGGAGAAGCCCGCCGCCGGCCCCGGCTCCCACTGCATCGGGGTCCGCGAGCCGGCCCGGTTGTACCGCGGGCCGAGCACGCTGCCCTCGACGTCCGGCAGCCCGGGCAGGTAGCGCATGCCGATCTCGTCGCCGTAGTAGACGGCCGGCAGGGTGGGCCAGGTGAGCAGGAACGCGAAGGCGGCGGCCAGCTGCCCGTCGGTGCGCGGGCCGGTGGCCAGCCGGGAGAAGTCGTGGTTGGCGGTGGGCAGGGCGATGTGGCCGACGCCCTCGGTCGGTTCGGCGGCGGCGCGCCAGGCGTCCAGGAACACCTGCGGGGTACCGCGCCCCTCGGCCTCGAAGTAGCACGGGCCCTGCTGCCAGAACTCCTCGACCGTGCCGGCGCCGTTGTTCCACAGCGAGCGCAACGCCAGGCCGTGGTCGGCGCCGCCGAACTGCAGGAAGAAGTCCGCGTGGAAGCCCGCCGCGACGGCGGCCGCTGGATCGCCCCACTCGGCGAACAGCGCGGCCTGCGGGTGGACGCGGTCCAGCCAGTCCCGCAGTCCGGTCCACAGCTTGGCGGTCTCCACCAGGCCCGGATCGTCCTTGACCAGCGAGGAGGCCATGTCGACCCGGAAGCCGGCCAGGCCGAGGCCGAGCCAGTGCGCCATGATGTCGCGCAGGGCCGCCCGGTTGGCGCGCGGGCCCTCGGCGTCCACCGGCTGGCGCCAGGGCTCCTCGGAACTCGGGCGCGCGTAGCCGAAGTTGAGCGCGGGCTGGCAGTCGAAGAAGTTCGGCCGGTACCAGCCGGGGCGGCTGCCGGGCGAGGCGACGAAGCCGTCCACCCGCTGGTCGGACCAGATGTACCGGTGGTCGGCCTGGTCCTCGGCGGCCGCCAGGAACCAGGGGTGGCGGTCGGAGGTGTGACCGGCGACCAGGTCGAGCAGGATCCGGATGCCCTTGCGGCGGGCGGCCTCGACCAGCGAGACCAGGTCCTCGGTGGCACCGTAGCGCGGGGCCGGGGCGAGGTAGTCGGCGACGTCGTAACCGGCGTCGCGGAACGGGGAGGCGAAGCAGGGGTTGAGCCAGACCGTGTCGACGCCGAGCCAGGCGAGGTGGTCGAGGTGCGCGGCGATGCCGGCGAAGTCGCCGATGCCGTCGCCGTTGGAGTCCGCGAAGCTCTGCGGGTAGATCTGGTACAGGACGGCGTCGGCCAGCCAGTCGGGGCCGGGGCGGGGCGAGGTCATGGGGTGGGTCCTCCTGCCGGATCCGGGGGCCGGGGCCACCGGCGGGGCCGGGGCTGGGGCTGGGGCTGGGGAGCACGATTCTCGCCCATCCCCGGCCGCGCCGACAGCCCGCCGACGGCCGCCCCGACAACTCGCCGACCGACCGCCCCGGCACACCCCGCCGCCCGCCGGACCTCAGGCCCGCGCCACCGCGCACGCCGCGGTGAACGCCCGGGCCCGCCGGGTGATCTCCGCCCAGTCCCCCGCCGCGACCGCATCCGGCGGCACCACGTCCGTGCCCGCGCAGACCGCGAGCGCGCCGTGCGCCAGGAAGTCGGCGGCGTTGCCCGCGTTCACCCCGCCGGAGGCCACCAGCGGGACGTCCGGGTACGGGCCGCGCAGGTCCTTGAAGTAGCCGGGGCCGAACGCCCTGGCCGGGAAGATCTTCACGGCGGCGGCCCCGAGGTCCACCGCCCGGGCCACCTCGGTCGGGGTGAGCGCCCCGAGCACCACCGGCACCCCGGCGGCCCGGGCGGCCTGCGCGACCTCGGGCCGGCAGCCGGGGGTGACCAGGAAGGACGCCCCGCTCGCGACCCCGCGCTCGGCCTGCTCGGCGGTCAGCACGGTGCCCACGCCGACCCGCCAGCCCGCGTCCGCGGCACGCCGCAGGTGCGTCGTCACCTCCGGTGTGGTGTAGGTGAATTCGGTCCAGTTGATGCCGCCGTCGGCGAGCGCGGCGCACAGCGCGGCCGCGTCCGGGATGCGGGGCGCGCGGACCACGGCGATCACCGGGTCGTCCCGCAGGTCGGCGAGGGGGTTCACGGAGGGGGGATTCACAGGGATCTGGTTCCTCGGTCGGTGCGGCGCAGGGCGCGCCCGGGCCGGGCGCCCGTGGTGCGGCCCTGCCGGACGACGGCGGTGCCGTTGACGTACACGTGCTGGACGCCCTCGGCGGGCAGCCGGGGGTGCTCGAAGGTGGCGGCGTCCCGGACCTTCTCGGGGTCGAGGAGCACCAGGTCGGCGTGGTGGCCGGGGGCGATCCGGCCGCGCCGGTGCAGCCCGAGCCGGGCGGCGGGCCGGCCGGTCATCCGGGCGATCGCCTCCTCCAGTGTCAGCACGCCCAACTCCCGGCTGTAGTGGCCGAGGTAGCGGGGGAAGGTGCCCCAGGCGCGGGGGTGCGGCCGGGCGCCGACCAACAGTCCGTCGCTGCCGACGGTGTGCGCCGGGTGGCGCATGATCGCCCGGACGTTCTCCTCGTGCCCGACGTGCTGGAGGATCGTGGTGGCCAGTTCGTCGCGGCGCAGCAGGTCGAGGAAGACCTCCGTCCCGCTGTGGCCACGCTCGGCGGCGAGTTCGGCGACGGTCCGGCCGACCGCCCGCGCCAGCTCGGCCGTCCGGACGCCCGAGATCTGGATCGTCGCCCAGTCGGTGACGACGCCGTGGCAGCCGTCGCTGCCCTTCTCCTCCACCTCGTACCGGATCCGCTCGCGGGCGGCCGGGTCGGCGAGCCGGGTGAGCGTCGCCGCCGGACCGCCCTCGGTGGCCCAACTGGGCAGCAGGGCGGCCAGGGTGGTGGAGCCGGGCAGGTAGGGGTAGCTGTCCAGGGTGAGGTCGACGCCGTCGGCGAGCGCCTGGTCGACCAGTTCCAGCAGTTCGCCGGCCCGGCCCCGGTTGACGCCGAAGTTCATCGTGGCGTGGGTCAGGTGCAGCGCGCAGCCGGTCCGCCGGGCGATCTCCACCATTTCCGCGTATCCCTCCAACGCGCCCTTGCCGTACGAGCGTTGGTGCGGGGCGTGGAAGCCGCCGTAGGCCGCGACCACGGTGCATAGCTCGACCAGCTCGGCGGTGTCCGCGTACATCCCGGGGGTGTAGCTGAGGCCGCTGGACATGCCGACCGCGCCGTCCAGCAGGCCCTGCGCCAACTCCTGGCGCATCCGGTCGAGTTCGGCCGCGGTGGGCGGCCGGTTGGCCCAGCCCATGGCGAGCATCCGCAGCGAGCCGTGCGGGACGAGGTAGCAGGCGTTGACGGCGACGCCGGTGCGGTCGATCCGGTCCAGGTAGCCGGCGACGCCGCGCCAGTCCCAGTCGAAGCCCTCCGGGTCGCCGTTCCAGCCGGCCAGTTGGCGGCGCAGCGCGGGCAGGGTGGTGTCGTCCACCGGGGCGTAGGACAGGCCGTCCTGGCCGAGGACCTCGCAGGTGACGCCCTGGGTGACCTTGGCCGGGTGCTCGGGTTCGAGCAGCAGAGCGAGGTCGGAGTGGGCGTGCATGTCGATGAAGCCGGGGGCGAGGACGAGCCCGTCGGCGTCCACCACCGTCGGCGCGTCGAGGCCGGGGCCGATCCCGGTGATCAGCCCGTCGGCGATCCGCACGTCCGCCCGGTAGCGGTCCGCGCCGGTGCCGTCGACGACGGTGGCACCCCGGAAGACGGTGTCGGGCGCTCTGCCGCCCGCCATCAGAAGAACGTCCTGATCAGCCCGGTGACCTTCGGCTCGGCCGCGTCGGCGGAGTCGAGCACCGGGATCGCGGTCCACTTGTCGAAGGCCGTGCACGGGTGGGAGACGCCGAGCCGCAGCACCGCGCCGACCGGGGCGAGGTCGCCCGCGTCGCGCAGGAAGGCGTGCTGGTCGTTGAGCGCGGTGATCCGGGCCGCGGTGCCGGTCAACTCGGCTCCGCCGCGCACGCGTTGCGGCTCGGGCAGGCCCTCGTCGAAGGGCAGGTCGCGCTTGCCGGCGTCCAGCAGGGCCAGCTGCGGCTCGGGCCGGGACACCACCCGGGCCCAGCCGTGCAGCGCGCTGCGGAACGGCGTGGCGCCGGCGCCCCGGACCAGCGGCGAGATGCCCCGGTAGAAGCCGTCGTCGTGGGCGATGTACGCGCCCGAGCGCAGGACCACGAGGGCTTCCGGCAGGCCTGCCAGTTCCTCGACGACCAGGTCGAAGTAGGCGCTGCCGCCGGCCGTCACGATCGGCCGGGCGCCGTCCGGGTAGGCGCGGGCGAGCCGGCCGTGCAGGTCGGCGAGCGCCTTGAGGTAGTCGCGGACGGTGGCCAGCCCGTCGGCGGTGGCGTCGTGGGCGAGCGCGCCCTCGTAGCCGCCGACGCCCGCGAGGCGCAGGGTGGGGGCGCGCAGCACGGCGGCGGCGATCTCGACGGCCGCGTCCACGCCGCGGGCGCCGGTGCGCCCGCCGGGGCCGCCGAGTTCGACCAGGACCTCGACGGGCCGCTGGGCCCCGGCGGCGCGCAGCGCTTCGTCCATCAGCCGGACGCTCTCGGTGGAGTCCACCCAGGAGACGAAGGCGAACGCCGGGTCGGCGGCCAGTTCGGCGGCGATCCAGGCCAGTCCGGCCGGGTCGAGCAGGGTGTTGGCGAGCAGGATCCGCTCGACTCCGAAGGCCCGGGCGACGCGCACCTGCGGCAGGTTGGCGAGGGTGATGCCGTGGCTGCCGGCGGCGAGCTGCGCCTGCCAGAGGGCGGGCGCCATGGTGGTCTTGCCGTGCGGCACGAGCGCGACCCCGGCCTTGGCGCACCAGTCGGCCATGGTGCGGAGGTTGTGGTCGAGCGCGGCGCCGTCCAGGGTGAGCAGCGGGGTGCCGAGCCCGGTGAGGGTGGGTCCGGTGGCCAGCCAGTCGCGGACGGAGTGCCCCCAAGCCTCCGGCGGGGCGGCCTTGAACCGCCAGTCGAGCGTCTCGTCGGCGAGGGCCGCCACCGCGCCGTCGTCGATGCCCGGCCCGGTGCCGATGCTTGCGAAGGTCTGCTCCACCGTCTTCCTCCATCTGCCGTGTTGCAACATGTGCAATGAGGGTTGCACATGTTGGCATGACGGTTCTAGCATCGGCGCCGGATCACGGTCAACGGAACGGCCGCCGCAGACGGAGGAGCCCAGCAGATGCCGCGACAGGACACCCCGGGCCCGGCCCGCCCCGGTCCTTCCCCGACGGCCGTGTGCGTGGGCGAGTCCATGGCGGTGCTGCTGCCGGACCGGCCGGGCCCGCTGGAGGCGGTGGAGAACTTCCGGTTGTCGGTCGGCGGCGCGGAGTCCAACGTGGCCGGCGCGCTGGCCGCGCTCGGCGTGCCCACCGCCTGGATCAGCCGGGTCGGCGACGACGGCTTCGGCCGCCGGCTGCTCGCCGAGGTCGCCGCCCGTGGCGTGGACGTCTCGGCGGTCGCCGTCGACCCGCACCGCCCCACCGGCCTGTACCTCAAGGAGGTCGGCGGATCCACCGGCCACCACCACGACCTCGGCCCCGGCCGCAGCCGGCTGCACTACCACCGGCGCGGCTCCGCGGCGGCCGCGCTGTCCCCCGCCCTGCTGGCCGACCCGGCGGCCGTCCGGCTGCTGTCCGGCGCCCGCCTGCTGCACCTGTCCGGCATCACCGCCGCACTCTCCGACGACTGCCTGGCGCTGCTGCGCGCCCTGCTCGCCGACCGCCGCCCGGAGCTGACCGTCAGCTTCGACCTCAACTGGCGCCCCGCGCTCTGGCGCGACCGCGACCCGGCCGTCCTGCCGCCGCTGCTGGACGCCGCCGACCTGCTGCTGATCGGCGCCGACGAGGCCGAGGCCGCGTTCGGCACCGGGGAGCCGACCGCGCTGCGCCGCCGCTTCGCCTCCCCGGCCACCGTGGTGGTCAAGGACGCCGCCCGGCTGGTCACCGCCCTGGAGCGGGACGGCACGGCGGTGAGCGAACCGGCCCTGGCCGTCGAGGTGGTCGAGGCCACCGGCGCGGGCGACGCCTTCGCCGCCGGTTACCTGGCCGGCACCGTCCGCGGCCTGGACCAGCGCCGCCGGCTGCGGCTCGGCCACCTGAGCGCCGCCTGCGCGCTGACCGCCCACGGCGACCAGGCCGAACTGCCGCCCGCCGCCGTGGTGGCCGCGCTGCTCGACGCCTCGCCCGCCGACTGGGCCGCCACCCGGGTCTCGGTGGAGGGCATCACCGGCCCGGCCGTCCCCCCGGACCGGTCCCGTGGCACCCGGCGGGCCCGGGCACAATGAGCACGAACCCGAGCCCGAACGACCCCGGCGGAGCACGATGAGCCAGACCGTCACCCGCGCCCTGCGCCTCCTCGCCGAACTCGGCGAGGGCGAGCGCTCCCTCGACCAGCTGGCCGAGGTGCTCGGCGTCCACAAGACGACCGTGCTCCGACTGCTCCAGAGCCTGGAGGAGGAACGGTTCGTCTACCGTGACGCCGCCTACCGCTACCACCTGGGCGCCGGCCTTTTCGCCCTCTCCGGCCTCGCCCTGGAACAGCGCGGCGTCCGCCGGATCGCCGCCCCGCACCTGGCCGAGCTGAACGCCACCACCGGCCAGACCGTGCACCTGGCCGCCTACGAGGGCGGCGAGGTCGTCTACATCGACAAGTTCGACTCCCGGCACCCGGTCAGGATGTACTCCCGGATCGGCCTGCGCGCCGCCCTGCACAGCGCCGCCGTCTCCAAGGTGCTGCTGGCCGACCTGCCGCTGCCCGAACGCCGCCGGGTGGTCGCCGGGATCGACTTCACCCCGCACACCCCGCGCACCCTCGGCACGCCCGAGGCGCTGCTCGCCGAGCTGGAGAAGGTCGCCGTCCAGGGCTGGGCGCAGGACCACGCCGAGCACGAGGCGTTCATCAACTGCGTGGCCGCCCCGATCCGGGACGCCAGCGGCCAGGTCGTCGCCGCCGCGTCCATCTCGGTGCCGGACGTCGTCCTCCCCTACGAGCAGGTGCTGGACCTCCTCCCGCAGCTGCTCGCCACCACCCGCGCCATCTCGGCCGACTGCGGCCGCCCGGACCACAACTGATCAACCGTCAGACCGTGAGGAACCCCATGAACGAGCAGCACCCGACCAGCGACAAGACCGAGATCCGCACCGACGGCGCCCCCGCCCCCGCCTGGATGTTCTCCCAGGGCGTCCGCAAGGGCCCGATCCTCCAGGTCTCCGGCCAGGGCCCGCAGGACCCGGCGACCGGCGAGTACCTGTACCACGGCGACGTGAAGGCGCAGACCCGGCGCACGCTGGAGAACGTCAAGGCGATCGTCGAGGCCGGCGGGGCCACCATCGAGGACGTGGTGATGTTCCGGGTCTACCTCACCAAGCGGGCGGACTTCCCGCTGATGAACGAGGTGTACGCCGAGTTCATCGACGAGAACATCAAGCCCGGCGGCGTGAAGCCCTGCCGCACCACGATCTTCGTCGAGCTGCCGCAGGAGCCGATGCTGGTCGAGATCGACGCCCAGGCCGTCGTCGCCTGAGACACCGTCGAGCAGCCCGACCACCGCGGGGGCCCGGACGCGCACCAGGCGTCCGGGCCCTGCGCCGTCCCCCCTCGCTCACCTCCCCGCGGGCACGCCCCGCTCGGCCGGGGCGCCCGAGCGCGCCACGACCCGTCCCTCGCCCGCCGCGCCGCGCCGGTCCAGCGCCGCCGCGAACACCGTCACACCGAGGGCGACCGCGGTGAGCAGCCCGCCCACCCAGTTCGGCGCGTCGTAGCCGAGACCGCCGGAGATGACCAGCCCGCCGAGCCAGGCGGCCAGCGCGTTGCCCAGGTTGAACGCGGCGATGTTGGCGGCCGAGGCCAGCGTCGGCGCGCCCGCCGCCTGGTCCATGACCCGCTTCTGCAGCGGCGCGACGGTCGCGAAGCCGAACAGCCCGATCAGCGGGATGAGGACGATCGCGGCCGGCTTGCTGTGCGCGGCGAAGGTGAAGGCGAACAGCAGCACCGCGAGCACCGCGAGGATCACGGTGAGGCTGCGCATCAGCGCGCGGTCGGCGAACCACCCGCCCAGCAGGTTGCCGACGAACAGGCCGACGCCGAACAGGAAGAGCAGCCAGGTGACGCTGCTCGGGGCGAAGCCTGCCAGTTCGGTCATCATCGGCGTGATGTAGGTGAACATCGCGAAGATGCCGCCCCAGCCGAGCACGGTCATGGCGAGCGCGAGCCAGAGCCGCAGGGTCCGGAAGGCGGCGAGTTCGGGGCCGAGCCGGGCGGCGCCGGCCCGCGGCTGGACGGGCACCAGCGCCGCGATTCCGGCGAGGCCGAGCAGGCCGAGCCCGGCGACGACGTAGAACGTGGAGCGCCAGCCGAAGTGCTGGCCGAGCAGGGTGCCCATCGGGACGCCCAGCACGTTGGCGGCGGTGAGGCCGGTGAACATCAGGGCGATGGCGCCGGCCCGCTTGTGCGGGGCGACCAGGTCGGCGGCGACGACCGAGCCGATGCCGAAGAACGCGCCGTGCGCGAACGCGCTGACGATCCGCCCGACCATCAGCAGCCCGAAGGCGGGAGCCACGGCCGCGATCAGGTTGCCCAGCACGAACAGGCCCATCAGCGTCAGCAGCATGCCCTTACGGGGGGCCCGGGTGCCGAGGACGGTGAGCAGCGGGCCGCCGACCACGACGCCGAGCGCGTAGCCGGAGATCAGCAGACCGGCGGTGGGGATGGAGACCGAGAAGTCGCCGGCGACCTCGGGCAGCAGGCCCATGATCACGAACTCGGTGGTGCCGATACCGAAGGCGCTGATCGCCAGCGCCAGGAGCGCGAGGGGCATGAGGGACCGCTTTCCGGAGAGAACCGTTGTGCATGCAACTACCGGCGTCGACAATACGAGACATCCACAGATACTTGCAAGCGCCGCCTATCCCTGGCGGCAGCAACCCTGGCCACGCCACTTGCCACACCCTCAAGCGGATATTAGGTTAGGCTCACCTAACTAACTGGAGGTCCGTCATGAGCCTGCCCGCCGGCGACGCCGAGGTGCCCGAACCCACCACCGCCGAGCGCGTCCAGAGCCTGCTCAGCGCGACCTCCTCGCTCACCGTCCGCGCCTGCGGCGAGCACCACGACCTCGACACCCCGGTCTCCGTCCACGGCTCCCGACTGCGCCTGCGAGCCCCGCTGGGCGACCCGCTCGCCTCCGCCGCCGCCCGCGCCACCGACGGACTCGCCGTCGTCCTGGACGTCACCGACATCTCCCCCGTCGCCGTCCGCGACCGGATCCGCGCCCGCCTCACCCTGGCCGGCCGACTGCACCTGGCCCACCTCGCCGACGACGGCCTCAGCGTCCACCTGCGCGTGGACGTCGCCCACGCCGTCCTCTCCACCCCGTACGGCACCGGCGCGCTCACCGCCGACGACCTCGCCCTCGCCACGCCCGACCCGCTGGCCCGCTACGAGGCCGCCATGCTCACCCACCTCGCCGACGACCACGCCGACGCCCTCGCCCTCCTCACCCGGCTGCTCGACCCGGACCTGCTCGCCCAGCACCCGGAGGTCCGCCCGCTCGCCCTGGACCGCCACGGCCTGGTCCTGCGCCTGGACCACCCGCACGGCCACCGCGACGTCCGCCTGGTCTTCCCCGAACCGGCCGCCGACACCGAGGACTTCGGGCAGCGGATGCACGAGCTGCTGACCGCCGCCCAGCACGGGCTGCCCGCCCACCGACTCTGAACCGGCCCACCGAAGCCGTCGACTCGCCCCGGTCGCGCCCGAGAAGGCCCGGAAACGACAGCGGCCGGCCCGGCTCGCGAGAGAAGTCTCGCGAGCCGGGCCGGCCTGGGCGTGTCCCGCGCCCATGTCCACTGCTGCGGCGATCACCCGGTCGAGCGGTCACCCGACATGACCATCCCGGGCGGTCGATTCGCCTCGTAGCAGCGGTGGTTCCTCATCCGGCACATCCGGTACACCCGGCGCGTCCGGCACATCCGGCACGGGTCAGAGCGCGACGCCGTGGGCCCGCAGGTAGGCGACCGGGTTGATGTCCGAGCCGTACTCCGAGCCGTTGCGGATCTCGAAGTGCAGGTGCGGGCCGGTCACGTTGCCGGTCGCGCCGGAGAGGCCGATCTGCTGTCCGGCCTTGACGGCCTGACCGATCTTCACGCCGATCGAGGACAGGTGCGCGTACTCGGCGTAGTGGCCGTCGGCGAGCTTGATCTCGACCTCGTTGCCGTAGGCGCCGCCGTTGCCGGCCTTCACCACGACGCCGTTGCCGACGGCGCGCAGCGGGGTGCCGGTGGAGGCGACGAAGTCCTGGCCGGTGTGGTGGCCGGAGGCCCACATCGAGCCGGCCACGCCGTACGCGGTGCCCAGCTTCGGGTTGGCCAGCGGGGCGACGAAGGCCGAGGCGGCGGCGACCGGCACGGCGGTGACCGCGGTGGTCGGCGCGGCGGTCTGCAGCTGGGTCTGGAGCTGGGCGGACGGCTTGGCCGTCTCGGTCCTGACCTCCAGCTGGGCCTGCGGCTTGGCGGCGGTGGTGGCCGGCGCGGCGTCCTGGGCGGACGGCTGGGCGGGCTTCGCCGGGGCAGCGGGCTTGGCCGGGGCGGCCTGGCCGGCGATCACGAGCTGCTGACCGGGGAAGATCAGGTCCGGGTTGCCGCCGACGACCTCGCGGTTGTGGTCGTACAGCGCCTGCCAGCCGCCGTCGACGTGCTGGGCGTCGGCGATCCGGGACAGGGTGTCGCCGCTGACGACGCGGTAGCTCTCCTGCGACGGGGCCTGGGCCTGGTCGGCGGAGGCGGCGGCCGGGGCGGCGGTGACCGCGGCGGCCGGCGCGGGGTGGGCCTGGGCGCTCATCGCGGTGACGAGCGGCAGGGCGAAGGAGACACCGGTGACGGCGGTGGCGATCCCGATGCGGGCGGCGCGGGGCAGGGCGATACGACGAGCCTGTGCAGGCATGGAATTTTCCTCTCCGACGCCTGCGAGGTGAGCTGTCGGGTTCGGGCTGGAGTTGCCCGGCCGCACATGCGGCTTCACCCCTAGCCGGCCCTGGATCCGGGTACGCGAAAGCGTGCCGATTCCGGTCCGGCGACTTACCTGTGGGTCCCCCGCTCCTGCCGTACAGAGTTCGGTGCGAGCCACCGGGCAGCGGCAGGATTCGGCGTTCCACCCGGTGGATCCGTCCGGACTGGCCGGGCGGTCGCTGAACTAAAACCCATCCGTTCGGGTGAAGCAATGTCGATCACTTGAACCGGCAACGACCCCCCGAGCTGCGGTGACCCTCCGAATGATCGGCTGCACCGTACGTACACAATCCATTTACCCGGCGCCACTGATCCACGACGCTGCGCCGACTCCGCCACCGCTGCGCACCCACCCGCTCACGCACCGCGCACCCACCGACACACCCCCCGGTGACCCTTGTCACGTACGCCCCGCGGGCGCAGGATCGGCCCGTGGCCACCTCCGAAGCAGGAACACTGCGCCTGGGCACCTCACGGGGACGCTGGGTCCTCCTCGCGACAGTGCTCGGCTCCAGCATGGCGCTGCTCGACGGCACCGTGGTGAACGTCGCGCTGCCCCGCATCGGCGCCGATCTCGGCGCCTCCCTCGCGTCCCTGCAGTGGACGCTCAACGCCTACCTGCTCACCCTGGCCGGGCTGATCCTGCTCGGCGGCGCGCTCGGCGACCGGTACGGCCGGCGCCGGGTCTTCCTGATCGGCGTGCTCTGGTTCGCCGCCGCCTCCGCGGCCTGCGCCGCCGCCCCCACCATCCACGTGCTGATCGCCGCCCGCGCCGTCCAGGGCATCGGCGGGGCGCTGCTCACCCCCGGTTCGCTCGCCATCCTGCAGGCCGTCTTCCACCCGGACGACCGCTCGGCGGCGGTCGGCCTGTGGTCGGGCCTCGGCGGGGTGTCGGCCGCGGTCGGCCCCTTCCTCGGCGGCTGGCTGGTGGACGGCCCCGGCTGGCGGTGGATCTTCCTGCTGAACCTGCCGCTCGCGGCCGCCGTGATCGCGGTCACCTCCCGCTTCGTCCCCGAGAGCCGGAACGAGAGCGCCGTCGGCCGCTTCGACGTCCCCGGCGCACTGCTCGCCGCGCTCGCCCTCGGCGCGATCACCTACGCGCTGACCGCCGCCGGGGAGGGCCTGTCCCCCGCGGTCTGGCTCACCGGCGCGGCCGGCCTGCTGCTCGGCGCGGCCTTCATCGCGGTCGAGCGCCGCGCCGCCGAGCCGATGCTGCCGCTCGGCCTCTTCTCCTCCCGGCTGTTCACCGCCGTCAACCTGGTCACCCTCTGCGTCTACGCGGCGTTCAGCGGGGTGTTCTTCCTGCTGGTCGTGCAGTTGCAGATCGTCTCCGGCTTCTCCCCGCTGGTCTCCGGCCTCGCCCTGGTCCCGATCACCGTGCTGATGCTGACCCTGTCGGCGCGCGCCGGGCGGCTCGGCAAGCGGATCGGCCCCCGGATCCCGCTCACCGTCGGTCCGCTGCTGTGCGCCGCCGGGGTGCTGCTGATGCTGCGCACCGGCCCCGGCTCCTCCTACTGGGCGGACGTGCTGCCCGCCGTCACGGTCATGGGCAGTGGGATGACCCTGCTGGTCGCGCCGCTGACGGCGACGGTGCTGGCCGCCGTCGAGGTCCGGCACGCGGGCATCGCCAGCGGCGTCAACAACGCCGCCGCCCGCGCGGCCGGGCTGCTCGCGGTCGCCGCGCTGCCCGCGCTCGCCGGGCTGAGCGGCGACGCCTACCGGGTGCCGTCCGCGGTGGACTCCGCCTTCCGCACCGCGATGCTGATCTGCGCCGGGCTGCTCGTCGCCGGCGGGCTGACGGCCTTCGCCACCGTCCGCGGCAACGTGCTCGCGCCGGTGGACCGTCCGGTGGCCGAGCCGGACTGCGAGTGGGCCTGCGGCACCACCCCGCCGCTCGACCCGGGCCACGTCCACACGGACGAGGGCCCTGCCACCGGATCGGCGGCAGGGCCCTCAGTCAGTTGACGTGCCGTCAGAGGATGTCGGCCGGCGCGTACTTGGCGGCCTCCGGGTAGGCGGCGGCAACGGCCTCCACCTGGCGGACCACCTCGGCGACCTGGGCGCCGGCCGCACCGGTGAAGGAGAGCCGGTCGGCCAGCAGCGCGTCCAGCCCGGCCCGGTCCAGCGGGATCCGCTCGTCGGCGGCCAGCCGGTCCAGCAGCTCGTTCTCGCGGGCGCCCGCACGCATCGCCAGCGCGGAGGCGACGGCGTGCTCCTTGATGACCTCGTGCCCGGTCTCCCGGCCGACGCCCGCGCGCACCGCGCCCATCAGCACCTTGGTGGTGGCGAGGAACGGCAGGTAGCGGTCCAGCTCGGTCTCGATCACGGCGGGGAAGGCGCCGAACTCGTCGAGGACGGTCAGGAAGGTCTCCAGCAGGCCGTCGAAGGCGAAGAAGGCGTCCGGCAGCGCGACCCGGCGCACCACCGAGCAGGAGACGTCGCCCTCGTTCCACTGGTCGCCGGCCAGCTCGCCGGTCATCGAGGCGTAGCCGCGCAGGATGACGGCCAGGCCGTTGACGCGCTCGCAGGAGCGGGTGTTCATCTTGTGCGGCATCGCCGAGGAGCCGACCTGGCCCTCCTTGAAGCCCTCCGTGACCAGCTCGTGGCCGGCCATCAGACGGATGGTCTTGGCCAGGCTGGACGGCGCGGCGGCCAGCTGGACGAGGGCGGTGAGCACCTCGAAGTCCAGCGAGCGCGGGTAGACCTGGCCGACGCTGATCAGCACGTTGTCGAAGCCGAGGTGCCCGGCGACCCGGCGCTCCAGCTCGGCGAGCTTGTCGGTGTCGCCGCCGAGCAGGTCCAGCATGTCCTGGGCGGTGCCGACCGGGCCCTTGATCCCGCGCAGCGGGTAGCGGGCGATCAGCTCCTCCAGGCGCCGGAAGGCGACCAGCAACTCGTCGGTGATCGACGCGAAGCGCTTGCCCAGGGTGGTGGCCTGCGCGGCCACGTTGTGCGAGCGGCCGGCCATGACCAGCTCGGAGTGCTGGGCGGCCAGGCGGGCCAGCCGGACCAGCACGGCCACCGTGCGGTCGCGCACGTGCTCCAGCGACTGGCGGATCTGCAGCTGCTCGACGTTCTCGGTCAGATCCCGGGAGGTCATGCCCTTGTGGATCTGCTCGTGGCCGGCGAGCTCGCTGAACTCCTCGATCCGGGCCTTCACGTCGTGGCGGGTGACCCGCTCACGGGCGGCGATCGAGCCGAGGTCGACCTGGTCGATCACCCGCTCGTAGTCGGCGACGGCGTTCGCCGGTACCTCGACACCGAGGTCCTGCTGGGCCTTCAGGACGGCGAGCCACAGGTGGCGCTCAAGGACCACCTTGTGCTCGGGGGACCACAGCTGGGCCAGGGTCGCCGAGGCGTACCGGGAGGCCAGGACATTGGGGATCTGGGGCTTCGCGCTCACGCTTCGCAAGCCTAACAGCCGAGGTCAGCCGGAACGTCGGCGCATCGGGCGGCTCCGGCCCGGGCCGGAGCGGACGGCTCCGACCGGGCCCGCCCGACGGTTCCCGCCGGGCGCGGCGCGGTCCGTTGCCGGTCGGCTCACTGGGCGGCGGCCCGGCCGGCCAGTACCGGCAGGACCTGCGCGCAGATCGAGTGCAGCGCGATCCGCTGCTCGTCGGTCATCGCCTCGAACGCCTGGTGGGTGCGGGCCATCTCGCCGCGGATGCGGTTCAAGATCTCCCGGCCCTCGTCCGTGATCACGACGATCTTCACCCGGCGGTCGCCCGCGGCGGCCTCCCGGTGGGCCAGGCGCAGCGTCTCCAGCCGGTCCACGATCCCGGTGACGTTGGACGCGTCGCAGCCCAGCCGTCCGGCCAGCGCCCGCATCGGCACCGGCTCCTGTACCGCGCCGAGCGCCTTGGCCTGCGAGGAGGAGAGCCCGTGCCGGGCCGCGGCCGCCGCGAAGTCCTGGAAATACGCGGCGCCGACGGCGGCCAACGCTTCCATCAACTCGGCGTTGGTCGGTACGGTCGTCGTCGCTGTCGAACCCATGGGCTCAGCGTACGGCCAAGTGCTTCAGCAACTCAAGCTTTGACCACGGCAACCGTCGACGGCTTGACCGGAACTGCAGCGCCGGCCGGTCGACGAAGCCTCCGGCCGGTCGACAGAGCTTAGAGCACCAGCTGATCGAACAGGTGCCGCAGCTCCGGGTCCGGGTCCGCGGTCAGCCCGGTGTGCACCGGCCCCGGCTGGACGATCGCGCTGCGCGGAGCGGTCAGCCAGCGGAACCGCTGCCCCGGACTGTCCCCCGCCGCCGGGCCGGCCTCCGGCCCCCCGGCGCAGACCGCCTCGATCCCGTGCAGCGCCCGCCGCACCCCGTTCACGTCCGCCACCGGGTCGAGCGCCAGCAGCCGGGCCTGGTCCAGGTGCGTGCGCGCGGCCAGGTACCCGTTCTGCCGGCAGTACAGCAGCACCCCGACGTTGACGCACTCGCCGCGTTCCACCCGCGGCACCGCGCGGATCACGGCGTACTCGTAGTCGTGCAACTCGACGGCGGCCGGCAGCGCGGGCGTCCTCGGCTCGGTCATGCGGGCACCTCCGGCAGCCAGTCGCGCGGACCGGCCAACCGGCCGGTCAGCTGGGCGCGGTACGCGGCGCGCAGCGCCTCGGGCGAGTCGAAGCCGGGCTCGTCCAGCAGCCAGACCTCCGGGATCCTCGCCACCGCGCCCTCGATCGCGGCCTCCGCGAGCGGCGCGAGCGCCTTGTCGGCGGCCGTCAGGTCCGGCCGGGCCCGCAGCAGCGCGTGGTCGGAGGCGTCGTACGGGCGGCGCACCCAGGCGGCGGCGCCCGCCCAGTGGTGGTGGAAGATCAGGCTCGCGCCGTGGTCGATCAGCCGCAGCCCGCCGGTCGCCACCAGCAGGTTGGGGTTGCGCCAGGAGCGGTCGACGTTGCCGATCAGCGCGTCGAACCAGAGCACCTGGCCGGCCAGCTCCGGATCCACCTCGAAGCAGAGCGGGTCGAAGTTGAGCGCGCCGCTGACGAAGGCCATCCCGAGGTTGGTCCCGCCACTGGCCCGCATCTGGTCCTGGACCTGCTGGTCAGGCTCGCTGCGGGCCAGCACCGGATCCAGGTCGACCGTCACCAGCTCCGGCACCGGCAGCCCGAGCCGCCGGCCCAACTCCCCGGCCAGCACCTCCGCCACCAACGCCTTCCGGCCCTGCGCCGCGCCGACCCATTTCAGCGCGTACAGCCGCCGGTCGTCGGCCTCGACCAGGCCCGGCATCGAGCCGCCTTCTCGCAGTGGCGTCACATAACGGACCGCCGTCACCTCGGGGAGCACGCACGACAGCCTATCGGTGCCGACCCGTCACCTCCTCCCCTCCGTACTCCCTCGTCCGCCCCTCCACCATCCGCCCCACCCCGGTGGCAGCCCCCGCTGCTCCGTGCGAGTGTGGCGGACAGCAATGGGGGCCTTCGCGGTTACGACCTGCACGGCAAAGGGATGAGCGATGGAACGACCTCGGATCCTGATCGTGGGCGGTGGCTTCGCCGGCCTGGAGTGCGCACGCCGACTCGAACGCAAGCTCGCGCCGTCGGAGGCCGAGATCTCGCTGGTCACACCGTTCAGCTACCAGCTCTACCTGCCCCTGCTGCCGCACGTCGCGGCCGGCGTGCTGACCCCGCAGTCGGTCGCGGTCTCCCTGCGCCGCACGCTGCGCCGCACCCACATCGTTCCGGGCGGCGCGATCGGCGTGGACCCGGCCTCCAAGGTGTGCGTGGTCCGCAAGATCACCGACGAGGTGGTGGCGCAGAAGTACGACTACCTGGTCCTCGCCCCCGGCAGCGTCACCCGCACCTTCGACATCCCCGGCCTGACCGACTACGCCCGCGGGATGAAGACGCTCGCCGAGGCGGCCTACGTCCGCGACCACGTGATCGCCCAACTCGACCTCGCCTCGGCCACCCTGGACCAGCGGGAGCGCGAGTCCCGGCTCCAGTTCGTGGTCGTCGGCGGCGGCTACGCGGGCACCGAGACGGCCGCCTGCCTGCAACGCCTGACCACCGCCGCGTCCCACCGCTATCCGCGCCTGGACACCCGGCAGATCAAGTGGCATCTGATCGACATCGCCCCGAAGCTGATGCCGGAGCTGGGCGACGCGCTGGGCCTGGCCGCTCTGGAGGTGCTGCGCGGCCGCGGGATCGAGGTGTCGCTGGGCGTCTCGGTGGCCGAAGTCGGCGCCGAGTCGGTCAAGTTCACCGACGGCCGGGTGCTGCCCTGCCGCACGCTGATCTGGACCGCCGGGGTGACCGCGAGCCCGCTGATCGGCACGCTGGACGCGGAGACGGTCCGCGGCCGGCTCGCGGTGACGGCGGAGATGCGGGTGCCGCAGTTCGAGAGCGTGTTCGCGCTGGGCGACGCGGCCGCCGTGCCGGACCTCGCCAAGGGCGACGGCGCTGTCTGCCCGCCGACCGCCCAGCACTCCGCCCGGCAGGGCCGCGTGGTGGCCGGCAACGTGATCGCCGCGCTCCGCAACCAGCCCCTGGAGCCCTACTACCACAAGGACTTGGGCCTGGTGGTCGACCTGGGCGGCAAGGACGCGGTGTCCAAGCCGCTCGGCGTGGAGCTGCACGGGGTGCCGGCCCAGCTGGTGGCCCGCGGCTACCACCTGATGGCGATGCGCACCAACGCGGCCAAGTTCCGGGTAAGCGCCAACTGGCTGCTCAACGCGACCGCCGGGGACGACTTCGTCCGGACCGGATTCCTCGCCCGACAGCCCGCCCGGATGCGCGATTTCGAGTACACCGACTCGTACTTGACGAAGGATCAGGTGCGGGCGCACGCCCAGGCCCTGCTCGCCAAGGGCTGAGCCACCCGGCGCCCGCCTCCGGAACCGGTCCGGAAACGGGCGCCGGGCATCGCGTCACGGCGCCACAACGTCACGGCGTCACGGCGTCACGGCGTCACGACAGCCGAGCGCCACGACGTCACGGCGTCACCGCGCCGCCAGGTACATCCCGCTCGCGTCCTGCCCCGCCGTGTTGCGGCACGCGTAGTCGCCGCTGCTCTGCCCCCACAGCAGGGTCAGGCAGCGCCCGAGCGCCTGCTGCCCGTAGTAGTTGGGGTGCATCGACTCCTGCAGCACGCCCTGCGTGGAGTTGAGGCCGCCGTCCAGGAAGCGCGCCCATTCGCTGGTGGTCGCGGACGGTCCGGCGGTGGCGGTCGGCTGCCGGGTGGCCGTCGAGCAGACCTCGCGGCCCTGCAGCATGTCGGAGAGGTCGAGGAACTGGGCGCCCTTGGACGCCGCGACCCCGGCCAGCGACTTGGAGATCTGCGGCACCATCGAGTCGCGCGCCCAGTCGGCGTCGCCGTCCCAGAACGGGCAGCCGCCGGTGTTCGAGCGGGTCCAGCCGCTCTCCGGGTAGCGCATCTCGGCGCTGCGCGGGATCGGCGAGGGGTAGGACTGCAGGACGAGGCGGTAGTCCCCCTGCGCGTAGCCGGCCCCGGCCATCACCGCGCGGATCTCGTCGATCGCCTTGCCGACCCCGGCCATCGCCGTGGGCATCTTCGAGTCGATCGAGGACTGCGCGGAGTCGTGGCAGTAGGAGTACCAGATGAGGTAGTCCTGGACGCAGTTGGAGATGATGCCGCCGAAGCCGAGGTCGTTGCCGCCGATCGACAGCGTGATCAGCTTGACGTTGTTCTGCCGTGCCACGGTGGCGAGTTGGTCGGCCTGCGGGGCCTCGCCCTTGAGCGTCTGGCCGCCGCTGGCGGCACGGAAGATGTTCGCGGTGACGGCGCCGGAGCAGGCCAGGTTGATCTCGTTCTGCGCGCCGGTGGAGGCGCTGAGCACCTCGGCGACGTCGGAGCGGTCGCAGCCGCTCGCGGCCGTGGGGCCGTAGATCCGGGAGGCGTCGGCGGAACTGCCGTTCCAGGCGCGGTCGGTACCGGCCCGGCTGCCGCTGGTGCCGGCGGCGTTGCCCATCCAGCGGCCGGCCTCGCCGGAGATGTAGCTGTCGCCGAGCGTGACGCTGGCGGTGGGGCCGGCCGGCGCGGCGAGGGGTACGGAGGGGGCCGCTGCGGCCGACGCGGCGGTGGCGAGGCCGCCGGCCATCAGGCCGCCGGCGGCCAGCGGGAGGGCGAGGGCCGCGGTGAGCAGCCGTCGGCGGAGTCGAGGGGCGCTGCGGGTGATGCTCGAACTGTTTTCGGGCACGGCGGAACTCCTGCGGCTCGGTCTCCCCGTGCGGTGGGGACGGGGAGACGCCTAGGTGAGGGTGGGCCGCCGGCCGGTGGCGCGATGAACATGACATGCGCGCACTGGTTACCGCTAGGTATCTGCATCAGGTTTCCCGCTTTGTTACCGCCGGGTTCAGACCAGCGGAGCACCGGGTTCAGACCGGCGCGGCGCGGGGGTCGAACCGGACCGGCGCGGCCCGGTTCACACCAGCCGCGAACCGGTCCCGCCCGCCCCCAGCACGGCCGCCAGGTCCTCGGCCAGCCGCCGCGCGTCCGCCGGTTCCAACTGGGCCACGGTGAGCCGCAGCCCGGGCGGGGACTGGACGCGGTAGCGCGCGCCGGGCGCCGCGACCCAGCCGCGCTGCACCAGCGCCACCAACGCGGAGGTCTCGTCCGGCACCGGCACCCACACGTTCAGCCCGCTCTCGCCGTGCGCCTCGATGCCGCGCGCGGCGAGTTCGCCGAGCAGCGCGTCCCGGCGGGCCCGGTAGACGCCGGCCACCCGGGCGACCGGCACCGCGTCGGTGCGCCACAGTTCGGCGACGGCGCGCTGGAGCAGGTGGCTGACCCAGCCGGCGCCCAGGCGCAGCCGTCCGGCGACCCGTCCGATGGTGTCCTGGTCGCCGACGGCCACCGAGAGCCGCAGGTCCGGGCCGTACGCCTTGGCCGCCGAGCGCACCACGGCCCAGTGCCGCGCACCGGCGCCCACCAGCGAGTGGTAGGGCTGGTCGACCATGCCGTGCCCGTGGTCGTCCTCGATCAGCAGTACGCCGGGGTGCTCGGCCAGGACGGCCCGCAGTTCCTCGGCCCGGCGGGCGGTGAGCGCGGCGCCGGTCGGGTTCTGCGCCCGGCTGGTGACCACCACCGCGCGGGCGCCGTCGGCCAGCGCGGCGGCGAGCGAGTCGGGCAGCGGGCCCTCGTCGTCCAGCCGGACGGGCGCGGGCCGCAGGCCGAGCGCGGGCAGCAGGTCGAGCAGGCTGCCCCAGCCCGGGTCCTCGACGGCGACGGCGTCGCCGGGGCGCAGCCGGGTGGCGAGGATGCGCTCGATGGTGTCGAGCGAGCCGGAGGCGACGGCGATCGGGCCGCCGGGCAGGCCGTCGGCCTCGAAGGAGGCGCGGGCGAGCGCGAGCAGCCCGGGGTCGATGGCCGGGTGCCCGTACAGGACGGGCTCGGCGTGGGCGGCCCCGGCGGCGGCCGCGAGGGCCGGGGCGAGGTCGGGCAGCAGCGCCGGGTCGGGGTTGCCGCCGGACAGGTCGCGGGCGTGCGGGGGGACGGGGACGCGGATCTGGTCGCGCGGGGTGAGTGCGGGCCTGGGGAGGATCCGGCTGCCCTTGCGGCCGGCGGTCTCGATCACCCCGCGGTCGCGGAGCAGCCGGTAGGCGGCGGCGACGGTGTTGGGGTTGACGCCGAGTTCGGCGGCGAGGTCGCGCAGCGGGGGCAGCGCGGTTCCGGGGGCGAGGCGCCCGGTGCTCACGCCCTGTTCGATGTGGGACGCGATTTCGCTGGCGCGTCGCCCTTTCAGCGGATAGTCTCCTAGCACAAAGCAAATTATGCACTAGTACATAGAGGTTGTCATGTCGGCTCCTTCAGAAGGCTCCGCCAGCTACTCCCGCACCCCCCGCACCACCCCCACCCGCTACAAGGACCGCGCCACCTGGGAGCAGGAGACGATCCACGACATCCTCGACCACGCCTACATCTGCCACCTCGGCTTCGTCGCCGACGGCGCCCCCGTCGTCCTGCCGACCATCTACGCCCGCGTCGGCGGCCGGCTGTACGTCCACGGCTCGACCGGCAGCCGTCCGCTACGCAACGCCTCCGCCGACCAGGGCCTGCCGGTCTGCCTCACCGTCACCCTGGTCGACGCGCTGGTGCTGACCAAGTCCGCGTTCAACCACTCGGTCAACTTCCGCTCGGTCATCGCGCACGGCACCGCCCACCAGGTCACCGACCCCGAGGAACTGGACGTCGCGCTGGCCGCGCTGGTCGACCACGCGATCCCCGGCCGCTCCACCGAGGTCCGCCCGGCCAACGCCAAGGAACTCGCCGCCACCGCCGTCCTCCGGCTCGACCTGGACGAGGTCTCGGCCAAGACCCGCGCGGACGGCGCCGACGACGACCCGGAGGACCTCGACCTGCCCCACTGGTCCGGCCTGATCCCGGTCACCACCGTGCACGGCACCCCCGAGCCGGCCGCCTCCACCACCGTCCCGCTGCCCGCGCACCTGCGCGGCTACCCCCGCTGACGGAGGGCCGGCCGATGCTGATCAGATCCTGGGACCGCGGCGACGAACAGGAGTGGCGCGCCTGGCTGGCCGAGGGCCGCGACTTCGGCCTGCTCGCCGCCAACGGCGGACCGGGCGAGGGCCCGGTGCTCGTCCCGACGCACTTCCTGCTGGACGCCGAACGCGGCGAGATCCTGCTCCACCTCGCCGCACCCAACCCGCTGCTGGCCGCTGTCCGGGCCGACCCGCAGGTCACCCTCGCGGTCACCGACGGCTACGCCTTCGCGCCCGGCCACTGGCGCGGCGAGCCGGGCACGCCCACCAGCTACTACGCCTCCGTCCACTTCCACTGCACCGCCGAGCTCGTCGAGTCCGCGGCGGGCAAGGCGGAGATCCTCAACCGCCAGCTGGCGCACTTCCAGCCGGAGACGCCGGACACCCGGGTGGTGCCCGGTGAGGGCGAGTTCTCCCGGCTGCTCCCCGGCCTACGCGGGCTCCGCCTGACGGTCCGCGAGGTGCGCGCCAAGTTCAAGTACGACGACAAGAAGCCGGCCGACGCCCAGCACGCGATCGCCGACCGGCTGGCCGAGCGCGAGGCCGACCGCGCGAACGCCCCGCACCCCCGGCGCGACCAGGACGCCGCCGCCCGCGCCCAACTGCTGCGCCGGCACCAGCGGCGCGTCAGCTGACCGGGGCGCACCGCCTGACCGGGGAGCGCGTCAACTGGCCCGGCAGGCGCACCGGCTGACCGAGGGGCGCGTCCGGCCGTTCACGCTCCCGGCGCGAACGGCCCATCGCGCCCCGGGTGACTGACCCCGAATCACCCGATCGGCCCCCAATTCGAGCAGGGCGGCCCCGCCGCTGCTCGAATGTGAGACGAGCCCTGCCCACTCGGCCGTCAGAGCGGGCCCGTCCACCTCGGGGAGCGCGCTTGTCCACACTCAACAGCCATCAGGCGGGCGAGGCCCACCTCGGGCACGTCATCTTCATCTCCGCCGCCGCCGCGATGGGCGGGTTCCTGTTCGGGTACGACAGCGCGGTGATCAACGGTGCGGTGACGGGCATCCAGCGGCACTTCGCCGTGGGCAACGGCGAAACGGCCTTCGTGGTGGCCATCGCGCTGCTCGGCTCGGCGGCCGGCGCGGTGGCCGCCGGCCGGCTCGCCGACCACCTCGGCCGGGTCCGCACCATGCTGCTGGCCGCCACCCTGTTCGCGATCAGCGGCATCGGCTCGATGTTCCCGCCGAGCATCCAGGTGCTGGCCACCTGGCGCGTGGTCGGCGGCATCGCGATCGGCATCGCCTCGGTGATCGCGCCCACCTACATCGCCGAGGTCGCGCCGACCGCCTACCGGGGCCGGCTCGCCTCCTTCCAGCAGATGGCGATCGTGCTCGGCATCACCGTCTCCCAGCTCGCCAACTGGGCGATCAACCAGGCCGCCGGCGGCGAGTCCACCGGCCACCTGGCCGGCATCCAGGCCTGGCAGTGGATGCTCGGCGTGGAGACCATCCCGGCCCTGGTGTACGGGCTGATGGCGCTCGCCATCCCGGAGTCGCCGCGCTACCTGATCGCCGACCACCGGGAGGACCAGGCCCGCAAGGTGCTGCGCGAGGTGGAGGGCGAGGACGTCGACCTGGACGCCCGGGTCGCGGAGATCCGCGCGGTGCTGGAGTCCTCGCACAAGCCCCGGCTCAAGGACCTGCTCGGCGGGCGGTTCGGCCTGCTGCCGATCGTCTGGGTCGGCATCGGGGCCTCGGTGTTCCAGCAGTTCGTCGGCATCAACGTGATCTTCTACTACTCCTCGTTCCTCTGGCAGTCGGTCGGCATCAACGAGTCCAACTCGCTGCTGATCAGCCTCTCCACCTCGATCATCAACGTGATCGGCACGGTGATCGCGATGGCGCTGGTGGACCGGATCGGCCGCAAGCCGCTCGCCCTGGCCGGCTCGATCGGCATGGCGCTCGCGCTGGGCACCGCCGCCTGGGCGTTCTCGTACCGGCACGGCACGGGTGACACCGCCACCCTCGACAACACCCACGCCACCGTCGCCCTGGTCGCGGCGCACGTCTTCGTGCTCTGCTTCGCCTTCTCCTGGGGCGTGGTGGTCTGGGTCCTGCTCGGCGAGATGTTCCCCAACCGGATCCGCGCGCTCGCGCTGTCCGTCGCCGCCTCGGCCCAGTGGATCGCCAACTGGGCGATCACCGTCAGCTTCCCCAACCTCGCCGACTGGAACCTGTCGGCGACGTACGTCATCTACGCGGCCTTCGCGCTGCTCTCCATCCCGTTCGTGGCCTTCTGCATCAAGGAGACCAAGGGCCGCGCCCTGGAGGAGATGGGCTGAGCCCGCCCCCGTCGAGTCCCCGCCGCATCCGGCCCGACCCACCGCGAGGAACCCATGCCTGACCAGGGCGGCTCCCGGCAGAACGTCGCCTTCCCGAGCAACGGCCGCACCGCGCACGGGTACCTGGCCCGCCCGCCCCAGGGCGTCGGGCCGGGCCTGGTGGTGGTGCAGGAGTGGTGGGGCCTCACCACGCACGTCGCGACGATGGCCGACCGGTTCGCCGCCGAGGGCTTCACCGTGCTGGCCCCCGACCTGTTCGGCGGCGCCACCACCCACGACCGCACCGAGGCGGCCCGGCTCACCCGCGAGCTCCCGGTCGAGCGGGCCGTCGAGGACCTCTCCGGGGCGGTCGACCACCTGCTCGCCCTGGAGGGCGTGGTCGGCGACGCGGTCGGCGTGGTCGGCTTCTGCATGGGCGGCGGCTTCGCCCTGCTGCTGGCCGCCCGGGAGGGCGACCGGGTCGCCGCGGTGGTGCCCTTCTACGGCCTCCCGCCCGACCCGGACTTCGGCTACCGGGGCCTGACCGCCCACGTCCTGGGGCACTACGGCGAACTGGACGGCTCGATCCCGATGGCCGCCGTCGACGAGGCCGCGATCCGGATCGGCGAGGCCACCGACGTCCGCCCCGAGATCCACTTCTACCCGGCCGGCCACGCCTTCATGAACGACGAGAACCCGCTCGGCAGCTACGACCCGCTCCAGGCCGCGACCGCCTGGCGCCGCACCCTCACCTTCCTCTGGGGCCACCTGGGCTGAGCCCGCCCCAGCCGTGGAAACCCGTTGGACAGCCGTACGAGCGGCGGCCATAGTCTCCAGGTGCCGACCCGACCCCCGCGCCCCCGCCGCCTCGCCTGGGCGAGCCGCAACTTCCGCATCCAGACCGCCGCCACCGTGGTCAGCGGCCTCGGCAACGCCGGCGCCCCCATCGCCACGGCCTTCGCCGTGCTCGGCCACGGCGGCACCACGTCCGAGGTCGGCTACGTCACCGCCGCCCGGCTGCTGCCCACCGTCCTGCTCCTGGTGGTCGGCGGCGCCCTCGCCGACCGGATGCCCCGGCACCACCTCATGGTCGCCGCCAACGTGTTCAGCGGCCTGTCCCAGGTCGTCCTGGCGGCGCTGGTGCTGTCCGGGGACATCCGGCTCTGGCAGCTGATGCTGCTCTCCGCCGCCGGCGGCGCCGGGTACGCGCTCTACTCCCCCGCCTCCGGCGGCATGATGCTGCAGGCCGTCGCCCCGGAGCACGCCGCCCGGGCCTTCTCGGTGTTCCGGATGGGCCAGAACGCCTCCCAGATCGGCGGCGCCGCGCTCGGCGGCGCGCTCACCGCCACCGTCGGCCCCGGCTGGGTGCTCGCCCTGGACGGCGCCTGTTTCCTGGTCGCCGCCTCGCTCCGGTTCTTCCTGGAGGCCGAGCAGGCGCCCGCCCCGCAGGGCCACAGCATGCTGCGCGATCTGCGGGAGGGCTGGCGGGAGTTCACCTCCCGCCGCTGGCTCTGGGTGGTCGTGGCGCAGTTCTCCGTCCTGGTCGCCTGCATCGGCGCGGTCGAGTCGGTGTACGGGCCGACGGTCGCCAAGGAGCGCCTCGGCGGGGCGTCCGACTGGGGCCTGGCGATGGCCGCCTACGGCGTCGGGCTGGTGGTGACCGGCGTGCTGATGGCCCGCTGGCGGCCCCGGCGGATCCTGCTGGTCGGCAACTGGGGGGTGTTCCTGTTCGGCGTGCCCGCCCTGGCGCTGGCGGCGGAGGCGCCCCTGCCGCTGCTCGCCCTCGCGATGTTCCTGTCCGGGGTCGGCGTCACCGTCTTCGGCGTCAACTGGATGATCGCGCTCCAGCAGGAGATCCCGGAGGAGATGTTCTCCCGGGTCGCCGCGTACGACGAGCTCGGCTCCTTCTCGCTGTCCCCGATCGGCATCGCGCTGGCCGGCCCGGCGGCCACGGTGCTCGGACTCTCGGGCGCGCTGTGGGCCTGCGCCGTCGTCTGCCTGGTACTCAGCGCGGTCGTGCTGCTGGAGCCTCAGGTCCGCCGGCTGGCCCGCAGGAGCACCGTCGACGCACCGGTGGCCGCCGCCGAGCCGGTGCCCGCGCCGTGAGCGCCCCGTGCGCCCCGCGTGCGCCCGGCCGTACGCAACCACTGGTACGCCAGGTTCGTCCGACCAGGTAAGTCACACCACCGTCTCTGGGGGGCCACTGGTGCCGAAGCCGCTGTTGTTCCTGGACGTCGACGGGGTGCTCAACCCGGTCTGCCCGCATCCGGACGCCGGGTTCGACACCCACACCCTGTTCGGCTACTCGGTGCTCCTCTCCGCCCGGCACGGCGCCTGGCTGCGCGAGCTGGCCGGCACCTACGAACTCGTGTGGGCCACCACCTGGAAGAACGTACCGCCCTTGCACCTTGTTCCCGACCTGCGGAAATGCGCTGAGGTGTTGGGTGCCACGTCCCTGCCGGGGCCAGTGCGGCCTGGCCCCCGAAGGCGCCCAATCAGGGCATCGTCTTCCGCCCCGGCATGCTGATAGGCATCCACGGCCAGGGTGCGGGGCGCAGACCGGTTGCTTCCTCAAGCGGCCGGACCCGGTACCCGGCCTTGATCATCTGGGCCTGGAGCCAGTTGGAATCGCACCCGTAAACCGTCGCGAGCCTTCTGACGCCGACGCCGGAGGCGTACCGGAGGGCGATGGCTGGCAGCGCGGCGATCACGAGCGCCCTGAGCATGGCCTGCCGGTCTTGTTCGGTGGTGGCCCACATAGCTACTCCTGAGGAGGGTGGAGAGTCCTCCGCCCTGCGGCAGCGGGGGCAGCCGCAGGGCGGAGGCGGAGCCCGCCACTGGGGGTTAGAGGTGGCGGGGTCTGGGTGTCAGTCCCGGGTGGGGACGGGGTTGTCGGGGCTGTCCAACCACACGGTGTGGCGGTCGGGGGTGACGGTGAGGCCGAAGCGGTCGAAGCCGGGGCGGCCCTGGTCGTCCCACCAGTGGTAGGCGGCCTCCACCTCGTCCCAGAGGTTGCGAGGCCCGGACTGGACGACCTCGTAGCCGGTACGGTCCGCTTCCCAGTCGGCGGTGGCCCACGAGGTCACGGCCGTGTCGTGCAGCCACAGCGTGTACGTGCCGTCGTCGTACCGCTCGGTGAGCGGGAACGCTTCGGGCACTTGCACGCCGACGGCGAACATGGCCAGCCAGTCGCCCAACTCCTGCGGCGACAGGTCGGTCTGGGACTTCGCTCCGTCGGCCGGCCACGGCCCGGACAGGTACTCCAGGCTGCTCGGGCGAGGCGTGCGCTGCTGGCGCAGGCGCATGAACGCCGAGGACCCGACGAAGTGGCCGCTGGCCGTCCCGTCGTCGCCGACCGTGAGCCGTACCACGGCTTCCCCGCCGTACTGGGGCCCCCACGGGGCAACGATCACCCCGCCCGGCCCGGTCTGGGATACCCAGGCGTGTGGGATCCGTCCGACGGAACAGGTGGCGATGACGCGATCGAACGGCGCGCCGTCCGGATGGCCATCGGCTCCGTCGCCGACCACGGACGTCGGGAAGTACCCGGCCCGCGCGAGGCGGCGTTGGGCGTCGGCGGCGCTGGCCTCGTCCACCTCGATGGTGACGACGCTGCCGGACCCGAGGCGCTGGGACAGCAGGGCGGAGTTCCATCCGGTGCCGGTGCCGATCTCCATCACCCGGTTCCCGTCCTCCACGTTGAGCGCGGAGAGCATGGAGAACACCATCGTGGGCATGGAGTTGGACGACGTGGGCATGGTTCCCCGCTCGTCGCCCTCGTGGGTTCCGTCGTCCCACTGCGTGGTGAGCGGGACGTCGGAGTAGACCGCGTGCCACCACCGCGCCGGGTCGGCGTAGCGGTGGACGGCCTGGCCCTGGCAGACCCCGTCGGCCTTGCCCGGCCAGACAGTGTCGGGGATGAACTGGTGGCGGGGCACCGCGTTGTACGGTCCCAGCCAGTCCGAGGTAAGAGACCCGTTGTCGATGAGCGCGGAGGCCAGCCGGGTCCGACCGGCCTCCGCTTCGTGCTTGGCGCTCACTGGCTACTTGCCGCCCGCCGGGCGCTGGCCGTCGCTGCTGTTGCCACCCTCGTCCGAGCCGCCGCCGTGCTTGTTGCCGCTGTTGCTGTCGTCCTGCTGGCCGCCCCCGGTGCCGGGGCCGGAGCCGCCGCCGTGCTTGCCGCTGTCGCCAAAGCTGGGCATACAGGTGTTCCCTTCTCGGTCGGTCAGGCCGGGGGCTGATGCCCCTTGGCCCGTCGTGCCTTACTGGCCCGTCCCGGCCGTTCTTCCCCAGGGTGGCCGGGACGGGGGTCTGTGGGTGCTACTTGGGGTTCGACGGCTGTTCGGCCCGGGTGATATCCCCGTCGGAGTCCGTGATGATCAGGACGAGCGGCACGTCGTCGGGGATGAACAGTTCCCGGCGAACCGCGTCGGCGATGACCTGTTCGAAGTGCCTGTCGATGTCGTCCGCCGCGACGTGCGGGTCGGACAGTGCCCCCGCGATTTCCAGCTGATAGCCCTCGGCCGGCACGACGTTCACGTTGACTTCACGTGGCACCGGCGGATCAGACATGTGTACTCCGTAGGGGGTGGATGGTAGGCCCCGCCCCGGTCGTCCCGGTCCGTCCCTGGCGGTCACCGGGGCGGGGGTTGTGCTTCCCCGGCGGCAGATCAGGCACCCGCCGGGGGTCTTAGGGGTCGCCCCGGCCCGATCCCCGACGGATCCGGGGCCGGGGCGCCCGGTGGTCCTGCCAAGCCCCAAAGGCAGGACCACCGGCCCGTCAGAGGCCGAAGACCCATTTCCAGGGCCTCTGGCGGGGGCTTGTGGCTAGCGCTGGTCGTAGATCCCGACGTTCAGACCGAAGCGTCCGCGTCGCCGGATCTCGATCGTGCGGTGGGGCAGCACACGCACCCACCACAGGCAGCCCGGCTCCCGTTCCTTCCTGTCGAAATCGAGACCGCCGACGACCAGCAGGACCATGGCGGCGAGGATCAGGACGTGCCCCATCACGAGATCACCGTGCCGGGCTCGACTTTCGGGGAGATCGTCCACGGCACCCGCGCCAGGTGTTCGTAGGACCGGTGCTCCGGGGCCTCCTTGACGTGGACGAACGGCCAGCTCTGGGCGAGGTTGAACGACTGCAACTCGGGGCCCTCGGCCCCGCACACGGTGCCGTCCTCGTCCTCCGCGCGGCACCGGAACTGGTGCAGGACCGGCGGCATGTCGGGCTCGCCGGCCGCCTGGCTCAGCGTCCAGCCCGTGAACCGGAAGACCGTGCGCAGGCGGGGGGCCGGGGCGGCCTCGCGCGGGGCGGGCAGGTCGGCCGCGTCCCGCCTCGCCGGGGGACAGGACGTGTGCGCGAGCGGCGGGCCCGCAGAGGTGTCAGCCATGGTGTTCCTCACTCGAAAATCCAATGCCACGTGGCGTGGCGGTGCTGCAACTCCCGTGTGCGCTCCCGAAGGAGGCGCATGCTGTCCGACTCGGCAGGCACAAGGGCTGCCAGCTCTTCGGACTCGTCGGCTGCCTCGGGCAGGGCAGGCAGACCGGCCACCGCCTGTCCGTCGTCCTCGGCGTTCTCCTCCGGGCGGCTCGACACGGCGTCCCTACGCCGGGCGCTTGTCGAGCGCGGCCCGCAGCGCGGCACGACGGTGGGGCGTCCGGGCGCGGATGATGCAGTCGTTGCAGATCGGGTGGCAGGTGCTCCGGGGGTCACCGGGGGCCTGGAGCGAGGTGCCCGCGCAGACCAGCGTCTCCCGGTGGCAGACCCAGCAGGTTCCCTCGCGGTAGCCGTCGGACCGGTCCACGACGGCCCCTTCGATCGCCGGCCGACCGGGCAGTGGGATGCTCAATCCGCAGCCTCCAACTCGCTGAGGAGGACGAACTCCGGGTACGGGTCCGAGGGGCTGTCCCGGTTCACCCAGGCGTGATTGGCGAGCCTGCTCGGGGTCTCGGCGATGGTGCCCGTCCATCCGTCCGTGCGGTGCCGGACCGGGTCGCCCTGGATCACACTGTTCACAGTCGTGCTTCTCCATCCATACTCATGCGGCGTTCCTGCGGACGACGCAGTCGGGGCAGGTACACCAGGACCGCACGGCGTCGATCTGAAGCTCGCCGGCCCCGGACAGCGGCCGGCCAACGGCGTTGGCCGCCCTGTAGTCGTCCAGCGGGCTCCAGCCAGCGGGGGGCCGCTGCAATTCGGACTTCGAGGGTCCGGTCACGACCTCCCGGTACTCACGCTTGGGGGTGCGTCGCGCCATCGGTCTGTCCTCCTTCACCGAGGGCTGCCGTGGGGAGGTCGGCCCTCGGAACTCCCGCGACACCTGGGAGGCTTGCACGGTTCGGTGTCACGATCGCTACTCTGCGTTCATGCCCGCCAAGCCGTTCATCGACGACGAAGACGATCACGACGCGTGCTGGATCTGCCCGAGCCTCCGGCTCCCCGCTGGGGCATTCGATGTACTCGAACGCCCCAGCAGGGACTACCCGTTCAACCCGGATGATGGCTTCCGGTACAACCGGGAGGGAATCCCGGCCTGTGTGCACGGAGACCGCATCGGGCTGCCTCCCGGCCGGTACGCGAGTGCCGGCGAGGCGTTGCCCGAGGACTAGAAGGTGATGGCGTGCTCGCGCCCGCTGCGGGCGAAGCCGATGGAGTCGTACTTCTCGGCGAGGATGCCCAGACGGCGGTCGACCTCGGCCTTGTCGAGCCAGTAGCGGGCGGGCGGCTCGGTGCCCCAGGCGACCACGTACGCGGCGTGGGTGTACTCGCCACCGGTGTAGTCGGTGTGTTCCTGGTCCGTCTGGTGGATCAGCGCGAAGCCGGCCCGGTCGGCGATGCGGGCGAGGAGCTGCGGCTGCGCGATCATCGCGTGCGTCATCTCGTCCACGGGGACGGGCAGGGCCAGCTCGGCGTCGGTCTCGCTGCCGGTCAGCTCGAACGCCGCCGCCTTGAGGGCGATGGCGCGCAGGCCCTCGGCGAACAACGGGGCCTTGTCGGTGTCGAGGTTCCACTCGCTGATGGTCGGGAACCCGGTGAAGCACTGCCAGTCGGAGCTGTACTCCAGGGTCGCCGCCTCGAACGCCGGGAACTCGGGGTCCGTGGTGATGGCGGTCAGGATCTCGCGGGCGCGCTCGCCGACCTTGTCGGCGGCCGGCATGGTGCTGGTGGACATTCTGGTCCTCCTGCTGGGTGGTTGAGGTCGCTGCACGGGGCTCTGCGGTACGGAGCCGCGCAGCAACGGTCACTAGCCGCCAGGACAGCCCCTCGGTCCCGGGCGACTGACAACCATTCAACGAGCCTTCGAGTCGGCAGGCTCACGAAGAAACACCGCCTCCTGGTCACAGCCCGCCGGAAGACTTTGCCATTCCTTGGCGAAAGCCAGACGGCGGCTACCGTCGCGGCGGTACGGTGAGTGCATGGTGGGTCACACATCCGACATGGTGCTCGGTAGGCGACTTGAGCAGGCCGGCCTGAGCTACAGCGAGTTGGCCGAGGAGATGAACGGGAAGCTTGAAGAGCTGACCGGCAAGCGCGGCACATTCAGCGATCGAACGGTGTTCGACCTAGTCCACGGCAAGACCACGAGGCCCCACGGTCGAACATGCCTCGCTTTGGAGGCAGTATTTGAATGTCAGACCGAAGAGCTCGGTTTCACCCCGCCGGCCACGTACCGATCGGCGTTGAACCTGGAGGGCCGCGTGCAGCGACGAACCTTCCTCTCCACTGCCCCACTTGCTGCCGTGGCGGCAGTCAAAGGCGCAGGCTCGACCCGTTACCGGGTAGGAGCCGCTGACGTAGATCAGCTCAACCTGGAGCTTGCCAGGCTCATCGCCTCAGACAATCGCGCTGGTGGCACTGTGGAGACGGAACAATGGGCTTCTCAGCTCGCGCGACAGACACTCGACCTTCAGAAGCGCGGCAGTGTCAGCCAACGCACACGGTCACGGCTTTACACGACAGCCGCGCTGTTCGCCAGCAGCGCGATGTGGGCGGCCATCGACGGGCGCAGGCTCGAAAGTGCGGAGAGTCACCTGAACCAGGCGGTAACGCTGGCCGGCCTCTCGAATGACCCATCAACCCAGCTGCGATGCTGGGGGTTCGCTGGGGTCTTGTACAGTCACATGGGCAGGACCGCCGACTCCATGGCAGCCAGGGAGGTCGCGCGGTCCACGTCGATCGTGCGGCGCGACCCGTTCTATGCCTCGCTGACGCACGCCCGCATGGCTATCCAGCACGCACGAAGCAGCGATGCGACTGCCATGCGTCGGTGCCTTGGGTACGCCCAGGACGCGTTTAGCCGTATCGACGTGACACGCTCACGGCCCGCCTGGACCGCCTTCTTCGATGAGGCCGAGCTGGAACTCCTGTCCGCAACCGCCGCCTTCGAAGCTGGCCTGTGGGCTGACGCCGAAGCCCACGCTCACCGGAACCTCTCGCTCCTGCGTCCTTCGATGCAGCGGAACCATAGCCTCACACTGACCTACCTCGCTAACGCGCAGCTTCGCCAGGACGAGATCGAAGCAGCGGTGGCAACAGCGAAGATGGTTCCGGCTTCTGCCAGTCGTGGTCGGACTGGGCACATGCTTGGCCGCTTCACGGCGACCCTCGCTAAGGTCGCTCCCGGCAGTCCGCCCACCCAGGACTGGAATGACCATCGGAGGGAAGCGCATGCTTGAGACCACCCTGATCTTCCGCCACGTCACCGATGTGGAGGAAGCCCATCAGATCATCGTCAACCTGCATGTAGAGGTCCGCGGCGACTTCGGCCTGATGGATCGCCCATTCAACTCGCCGGAACGCTTTGGTGAGCGGCTGACTGGGCACTCGTCCCGCCCCGGCTGGGAGGCCGTGATCGGGTACGACGGCGACGAGCCAATTGGGTTCTGCTACGTCGTCCCGCTTGGGCCGGACACCAAGTGGTGGTCGTCAATGATCACGCCCCTGCCCGAGGGATACGTCGACGAAGACGGGCGACGCACACTGGCGTTCAACGAGATCGTCGTTCGAGGCCCGTGGCGAGGTAAGGGCGTTGCCAAGCAACTTCACGACGAGGTGTTGGGTGGACGATCGGAGGGGCGTGTGACGCTCCTGGTCAACCCACAGGCCGGAGACGGCAAGGTGAAGGCCGTCTACGAGTCGTGGGGGTATCAGCAGATTGGTTCTCAGCAGCCGTTCTCCGACTCGCCCGTCTTCTCTGTGATGATGAAAGAGCCGCTGAAGTAGTGCCAGCAAGGCCCCCGGCTCTCCCGGGGGCCTGTCGGTTTCAACGGCTTACTAGCGTTGGCGGCCATGCCTGAATTGGTTGGACGGGCCCAGTGTGAGCCCTGGTGCCACCCGGCACTCCTCCTCTTCCTCCGGCGGAGGTAGCGGGACGGCCATCGACAGCTCGATGGCAGCGACCCGGCGGGTGAGGTAGCCCCGTTGGCCTGCGGCGGCCCCCACCCACGCCCCGGCGGCGTCCTTGGGCATCCAGACACCCCCGTGCTTCTCCACGGTGCCGATCTGTTCTCCGAGGCCGCGGACGACCCGGTAGGGGCCTCTCCTGCCCTCGTATTCGAGGTCGAAGAGCCGGGCGTCCCATCGGCCGTCGGGCAGCACGTTGGCGGGGTGGATGGTCAGGGTCGTTCTCCTTCTGTGCGGTGGGCGGGGGTGGGGCCTGGTGCCAGCGGCGGGCGGGGGTGCCGGCCGCCGGTCGGTCCGGCTGGGCGGGGGTGGGGCCTGGTGCCCGCTGCCCGATCTCGACTCCGTCTGCGAGCAGCTGCCGCACGGCGGCCTCGGTCTGGTGGCGGTAGGGGTGGCGGGAGATGAAGTGGCCGTTCTCCCGGATCTCGAACTGGTCCTGCGCGAAGTCGGTGGTGTTGAGGACGACGTCCAGGCGGCGGTCGTGGCCCGAGCCGGTGACGGTCCAGCGGCCGGCACTCACCGCGGACCACGTGAGGTCGATGTCCGCTCCGGTGCGGGCCCGCTCGGCGCGCTCGCGCTCGGCCCGCTCGTCCTCGCGGCGCTGACGCTCGGCGGCCTGCTCTGCCTGGTGCCGCTGCTCGGCCTCTTCACGCCGCCGAAGGAACTCGGCCCGGCTCTGGGCGGTCTGGCGCTCCCTCTCGATGGCGCGCTGGCGGGCGGCCTCGCGGCGGCGTACAGCTTCCTGGCCGCCGGGGAGCGGGGGCAGGGCCTCGGGCTCGTGGCGGGCGGCCCAGGGCTCGGCCAGCTCGGCGCGGTGGTGCTGCCAGATCCTGAGCATGGCCCGGCCGTCCGGAGTGGCCACCACGTCGCCACGCTCGTCCTGCTGGAGGAACCCGGCCTTGATGACCAGCTCGACCACGCGGCGGCGCACCCGGCGGCCCCTGGCCCCGATCCGGGCCCCGGCCGGGACGAGGCGGTAGCCGGTGCCGTCCCACCACACCCCGCCTTCGCTGCCGGGCAGGGTGGCCGCTGCGACGAGGCCGTACACGCGGCTGGTCCACCCGGACTTCTCGCGGGCCTCCTGGGTACGCAGGGCGGCGACGAACCGGCGGAACTCGCCCTCGTGCTCGTCCGCGTGGAGTCGGGCGGCGTGGTGGGCGTCGTCGCGGTGGGCGTGTTCGTCGCCGACCTGGGCCGGGCGCCCGGTGTAGCGGTCGCCGCAGTCCAGGCACCACACCTTCCCGCCTTCGCCCCGGTAGCCACCGGGGCCGACGCCGACCGGGCAGGGGTTGCGCAGGCCCCAGTCCAGGGCGGTGCCGCCGCCGGGTATCCAGGGGGTTCGGGGGGTGGGCACTGGGTCTCCTCGGGGTGGGGCCTGTGGTCAGGGGCGGATCGTGGAAGGGGTAGTACGGCGTAAGGGCCATGCCGTTAGTGTCGTTTTATTGACACTCTTAAAAAATCTATACACAGCACTCTTACGGTGGGACTCAATGCCAACCGGGGTCCGACACTCGGCACTTCGACACAGGCCCCACCCTGGGGAGGGGGTGGGGCCTGGTGCCAGCCGGGCCCGGGTCAGCTCGCTCCGACGGCTTCGAGCCACTGGCCGGCGTCCAGGCCGTCCAGGGTCGGGCAGCCGTCCCGGAAGCGGACGTCCCGGGGCTCCAGCCCCAGGTCGAGCAGTTGCCCGACGTGGAGGACTTCCCGAACGACGAGTCCCCGGTAGGCGGCTTCGGCTCGTGCCTGGGCGTCGTCTCCGTAGTAGTGGCGGGGCGGGCTGCCACTGATCATCCGCCCGGCCGCCCCGAACACCTGGCGTTCGACGGTCCAGGTGCCCTTGTCGTCGGCGGCGACGGTGAAGCGGGCGCTCATCGGGGGCCGGTCGTCGGCCGGCGGGTAGGTGAGGGTGTAGCGGGTGGCGGTGGCGGTGGGCACTGGTGTCTCCGGGGCGGGGTCTGGGGTCACGGCTGGACGAGCGGGGCGCAGGCGGGGCAGAGCGGGTCACCGTTGAGTGCCCAGTTGGGGGTGAGCGGGGTGTCCGGGGAGCACAGCGCGCGGCGGTCGGGGTCGTCCACCAGGGCGACGTGGGGCGGGGTGCCGGGGCGGGTGTAGCCGAAGGTCAGGTGGCGGGGCAGGTCCATGACCTTCAGCGGTTCGGGGGTGGCGTGCACGGGGTTCTCCGGGGGGTGGGGCCTGGTGCCAGCGGGCTCAGCGGTGCTCGGTGGACAGGTGGCGCTTGCGGGTCTCGTCGGTGTAGCCCTTGGCGGTGTTGTGGGTGGTCCATCCGCAGGTTCAGGTGGCGGTGGAGTACGCCCGGCCGGGGCAGCCCTCGGTGAGGGGCTTGCCGCTGCTGGTGTGCTTGTGGGTGGGCGGGCACGTCGAGCCGTCGGCGTGGTGGTCGGTGCGGGGCGCCTTGAACTTGGCCGGGGTGGTCTCCTTCGGCCGGCGGGCCGGGAGGGGGCCGGGCTGGCCGCTGGTGCCGGTGCGGGCCAGCGACTCCTGTTCGGCATCCCACTCGGCTTCGGTGAGGGCGTCGCCGACGACCACGGGCTCGGTGTGGTCGAACCACGTCGTCCGGTCGGTGGTGATGATGCGCTCGGCTTCGGCCTGGGCGGCTTCGGGGCTGTTGGCGAGGACGGGCACCACGTGCACGTCGATGACGTCCACGGCGACGATGTACTTGGGCATGCTCGGCTCTCCGCTGCTGCTCGGGGGGTGGGGCCTGGTGTCTGACCGGGCTCGGCGCGGTCCGGAGGGGTGTCCGGACCGCACCGGGGCGGGTCAGGCAGCCAGTTCGGTGCTGCTGACGAGCAGGCCGGGCAGGCAGTCCTGGAGGAGGGCGGGGGTCATCGCGGTGTGCTTGTCGCGCATCCACGGGTGGCCGGGGGCGGTGACGATGGCGAACGGCTCGCCCCCGTCGGCGGGGACGACGACGCGGTACCGGGCGCGGGGCTTGGCCACCGCCGGGCATTCGAGCCCGAGCACGCTGGGGTGCGTTTCGCTGGCGACGCCGTAGCGAACGGTGCCGTCCTGCTCGGTCCAGCGCTGCCAGCCAGCCCCCTTCGCGCGGGTCTTGCTCGGCTTGGTGGCGGGGCGGGGGCCGGGCCCGATCTTCACGGCCTTGCCGGGGCTGCTGAGCGTGGGCAGGTCGAGCGCGGTCTGAACGGCCTTGGTGTGCTTGGCCTGTGCGCCGCGTCCGGCTGGGGTGGTGACGACGACGGCTCGGTGCCTCGTCGTGAACTGGCCCTTCTCCTCGTGCTGGTAGGGCAGGCGGAGAGCGGTGGTCAGGGCGGTGCTGTTCACGGTGGCGCTGTTCCTTCGGTGGTACGGGCGGGGGTGGAGCCTGGTGTGAGGCGGTGGGGCCTGGTGTCAGCGGCCCTCGTACGAGATCCACCAGTCGGTCTGGCCGGTCTCGTAGGCGAACCACTCGCCGTCGTCGCCGCTCAGGCCGACGGCTTCGGCCCAGGCCCGGTATCCGGCCCGGCTGAGCCGCCAGCCGCGCATCCGGCTCGCGTCCTCGGCCCCCTTGCTGTAGGCGGTGCTGTCCGGGGTACATGCGGGCAGTTCCTCCGAGAGGTCGGCCCATTCGGACCGCAGGACGGGCCGCCACACCACGCGCACCGTGCGGCCGGGCCGGGGCCATTCGAGGGTGATGGCTCCGCCGGATTCGGGGCTGATGCCCGCGCCGTGGTGGGCGGCGTGGCGGGCGAGGCGCTGAGCGAGGGCGTGGACGCTGGTGCTCGGGGTGCCGTCTTCGGTGGCGTAGGCCCGTGCGCCGTACTCGGCGGCGTAGTCACTGAGGTAGGTCACGAGAGCGTCGTAGGTGTCGCGGGGGTTGGTCACGGTGGCGCTGTCCTTCGGTGGTACGGGACGGGGGTGGGGCCTGGTGTCAGCGGCCCGGGGTGGGGCCTGGTGTCACCCCGGGCGGGGCGGCTCAGTCGAGCCGGATGCGGCCGACGAGGCGCCCGGCGGGGTGGGCCCTGGTGTACTCGGTGCGTGCGGCCTGTCCGGCGCGGGTGACGCGCCAGTACCCGGCGACGGCCCCGGGGGTGAGGTATCCGGACTCGGCGAGCCGGGCCGCCGCTGTGCCGTCGGGGTCGGCGACGTCGGCCCCGATCCGGTCGCAGTGCGACCAGTGCGAGAGGAGGGCGAAGTCCTCGGCGCTGATCACCGGCCGCCCTCCGTCTCGCTGATGATCGCTTCGAGTTCTGCGGTGAGTTCGAGCAGCAGTTCCCGGCTGTCGAAGGCGCGGCGGTCGTCTATCTCGTCCCAGTCGTTCATGTGCTCGTCGTCGGCGGGCTGGTCGGGGCCGGTGGGGTCGTAGCTGGGGACGTTGGCGACGAACGAGGCTTCCCAGTAGCTTTCGTTCTCGCGGACGCGGTCAACGAGGGCTTGAAGCTGTGCGGTGGACATGGCGCTGTTCCTTCGGTGGTTCGGACGGGGTGGGGCCTGGTGCCAGAGCGGCCACGGTGGGGGCCGGAGGATTCCGGCCGCCACCGAAGCGGCTCAGACCTCCATGCCGGACAGCGCGTTGTCCCACGGGTACATGGCGTCCGTGATCATCCGGTCCAGGTGGTCCCCGGCGGCCTGGTTGCATTCCTTGCAGCTGACGGTGGCCGACTCGATGCCGATGCCGTGGACGTAGACGCCGGGGGTTCCGTCGGCGCGCCGGTAGACCTCGAACCACAGGGGCGCGGCGGCTTCCAGTACTCCACCGCAGAACTCACAGCCGAACTCGTCTTCGCTGGCCGCCACTTCGTGATCGGGGAGGTCGGCGACGAGGGCGGCGAACTGCTCAGCGGTCTCGTCCGGGGTGGGGTTCGGGGTGTGCGCGGTCATGGCTGTGCTCCAGGGGTTGGGAGGGGGTGGGGCCTGGTGTCTGTGCACCCTTGGCGGGGGCCCGGCGGTGGGCGCTGGGCCCTCACCAGGGGCGCACAGCTCAGACGGACCGGAAGACGTGCCCGCTGCTGGCGTGGAAGAAGTCGCACTCCCACACGCGCATGTTCAGTGCGGGACGCCACCCCCGGCAGCCTTCGAGCGCGGCGCGGTACTCGGCGTCCGACTCCATCAGCCGGTCACGGGCGAAGTCCTCCAGGTCGTCCCACTGGCCCTCGTAGGCATCTTCGAAGGTCCGCACGGCGTACTCGGCGCTGCCGGTGTACGCGGCGTAGGCGGTGAGGGCTTCCAACTCTGCGAACAGCCCGGCATCTTCGGCAAGTTCGGTCAGGTACTCGGCGGTGCGGCTCACGGTGGTCTCTCTCGGGTCGGTGCGGGGGTGGGAACTGGGGCCGGTCAGACGCTGTCGGGGGCGTCGAACAGCTCGCTGATCAGCAGGTCCAGCGGCTCACCCTCGGCGCGCATGTCGCGGAACGCGTCGAACAGTGCGCCCACGTTGTCCGGGTGGTCCATGCCGAGCTTGGCCAGGTTGGGCCAGTAGCCGGACAGGCGGATCATGTCGGTGCGGGTCATGGCGGTGCTTCCGTTCTGTGGTGCGGGAGTTGGAGGGGGTGGGGCCTGGTGCCTACGCGGCGCGGCCGTACACGGCGCGGTAGCCAGCGCGGGAGCCCCGGACGATGGCGCGCACGTCTTCGCGGTACGCGGCCCCCTGCTCGGTGGCGTAGCCGTCCAGGTACGGGGTGAGGACGTCGACCAGCGGGGCACCCTGCCCGTACAGGGTGCGGGCCTGCCACGGCTCGCCCCCGGGGATCGGGTGTACCGACGTCTCCACCGGGCGCGACTCTTCGAGTGCGCAGTCACGGCACAGCGGTTCACCGCTGCGGGCGGTCATCATGGTCAGCCACTCGTCACAGTCGCAGCACTGCGTGTACCCCATGCCGGACAGGGCCTCTTCCACCATGTCCATGGTGATGCAGCCGAGTTGGGGGCAGGGCAGTTCGCTCAGGACGTCCGCGCCGTCCACCCCGTCGGGCAGGGTGAGGGGTGAACCCTCCACCTCTTCGACCATGGCCGCCCACTCGCGTTCGCTGTGGTCCGTCTCGTCCAAGATCGGGTAGCCGTGCAGTGCTCCGGTGATCCGCTCGGCGAGCTGTACGGCGGTGGGGTTGTCCGCGTCGTACATGAGCCACCCCGTGTCGTCCCACGCTTCGCCGATCGGCCCGCACTCCTCGCTGAACATCCGCTCCGCCGCTTCGTAGTTGGACGCGGCGAGCACCTGTTCCGCCTCCGTGGCGTACCAGTGGTCTCCGTCCTCCAGGAAGCCGGTCACGTCCATCACGATGGCTATCCGGGCCCAGTCGTGGGCGGCGCACTCGTTGATCAGGTTCTGTGCGGTGTCGTACCGCGCGCCGAACCGGTCGACAGCGGCGCAGAGTTCGGGGGTGAGCGTGGCGTTCATGGTGCGTTCCTTGCGGTGGTGCGGGTGGTGGTCAGCGGGTGGTGGTGAGCCAGTCGCAGGCGTAGGCCGCCCCTTGCTCGCAGGCGTCCTGCATGCCCTCGGACCACCCGTCGTTGAAGGCCCGGGTGTAGGCGTCCTCACTAGCCGGATCGGAGCCCGTGAGCGACCATGAGCCGTCCTCCCAGAACGTCACCGACCTTCCGGCCAGCGCCATGCCCCGCGACCCCGTCAGGGCCGCTTCACAGGCTTCGTGACCGCGTCCGCAGGCCGCTGCCACGGTCTCCCCCTCGCCTAGTACGGCATAGACGTCGTCGGCGGTGACGGACGGGGGCGCGGGGGCCGGGTGGTGGCCAACCGCCCACCCGCCGATGGCGGTTGCGGTGGCGAGGGTGAGGGTTGCGAGGGTGCGGCGCACGTTCACGGGGGTTCTCCGGGGGTGAGGGGGGCGGGTTAGCAGGCGTTGCGGTCGCGGTCGTAGGCGCTGACCGGGGCGACGGCCACCGGCTCCGGCCCAGCGGCGCTCTCGGACGAGCCCTGGACGGCCCGCCGCACCAGGCCGGGCACCTTGCCCACCCAGTGGGCGACCAGGCCCGTCAGCAGGGCCGCAGCGAGCCCCCCGCCCCAGTTGTGCGTCTGCCACGGCGAGGAAGCCAGCAGCATGACCAGGCCCAGGGCGGCGGCGGTGCGGTGGTTACGCATCGTGATCTCGTTTCGGTCGGTCGTTCGCTTGCAGGGCCAACACTGCGGGACGGATGCATTTCACGTCAAATGCATCTAGCGTGAGCTGAGTCACACATGACTGAGCGCTCGATCTCGCCAAGTCGGAAGACGCGCGCTCACGCGAAGCGAAGTTAATTCCCATGCGCCACAAGGGATTTGGCGTGGTCGTCATGGCGGTTCGGCGGCTGCTGCGGGGCACCCCGGGGGGTGCCTCCCGCGCGCGTTCCTTCATTGCCCGGAGCGTCATAGCAGTCGAGATCCGATACGGACGCCGGCCGACCCCTCCTTCTGGATCATCTACACAGCGTGACCAGCAGTGATGCACTCAGCGCCACGCACTGACTGCGGAGGGTGAGGCCGCAGGCGTCGGCGGTGTTAACCGGGCGTCCTAAATACATGTGGAGGCAGCTACCGCGCGTGCGCGCACCTGTTGCAGCGGCACCCGGCCGGCCTCCGTCGTAGCCCCGCCAGGGCAACGCTCCCCGACCGGTCCTCTCTCCCCGGTCGTGGTCGAGCACCTGGCGGGGCCCTGCGCTCAAGGAGGTTGCCGTGGGCCCGAGTTCGCGCCGCACGACCCCTCTTCCCCCACACTGGGCCCGCCTTCGCCGCGCGGTGATGAACCGCGACGCCTGGATGTGCCAGCACATCCGCTACGACACCGGCGAGCCGTGTGCCGAGCCAGCGCGCCACTGCGACCACCTCGTCCCCGCCTCCGAAGGCGGCTCCGACGACCCCGCCAACCTCCGCGCCCTGTGCGACTGGCACGTGCTCCGCAAGGACGCGGCCGACGCCGGCCGGGCCCGCAAGAGAGCCGCCGCGGACCGCTGGCAGCCCGCCCGAAACCGCCGTACGCACCCCGGGGAGGTCCGTTGAACGTCGACCCGACCGAGAAGAACCCGGCGTCGATCCGCGCCGCGCTGGTCGAGCTGTACGAGAGCGAGTTGGACTTGGAGCCGACCGACCTCGCGCTGATCGACGTTGCCGCGCCGATGCTCGCCCGCGCCGCCCAGCTCGACGCCGTGGTGAAGCGCGAGGGCCAGATGATCCCCGGCGGCAACCGCGCCGGGATGATGGTCCTGCACCCCGGGATCGCTCAGGCCCAGCTCAGCCGTACGCAGGCCGCCGGCCACCTCGCCCGAATCCGCGGTGAGGGCGAGGGCCCCAAGCGCGGCCACAACGCCCGCGACGCCATCGCCGCCCGCTGGGGCAACCGAGTCTGAGAGGAGCCCGCCGTGGCACGCCGCAAGGCAGCACGAGCCGCCGGCCCCTCGGACGAGTCCCTGCGCATCGCGCGGACGATCACTTACTACCAGACCTGCCTGGACGCCGCCGTGCCGCACGAGACGGCCCGGGAGCTGTGGGCCCACGACATGAACTCGCCGTTCGCGGCCGGTGAGCACGTCTCAGTCGACGCTGCCCGGCTGCTGGAGGAGCGCGCCCACCGGGAGGCAGTCCAGCCGTAGGAGGTGGCCGTCCTACGGCCGGGCAGCAGTCCGCCCCGGCTGAACCTTCCGAGGTCCAGCCGGGGCGGGCCGTGGGGCTGTGGCCTGGCGGAGTCAGGAGCCCATCATCTGCTATTCCTTTCGCGCAGCTGCCTCCATGTGGCGGCGAAGCGAGAGCGGGCGCATGTCGGTCCATACCTCCTTGATGTATGCCAGGCACTCCTCCTGGGTGCCGGTCTTGCCGACCTCCTTCCAGTTGGCAGGAATTTCCTTGCCTGCGAGCCAGGTGCAGTACTGCTCCTCCTCGTTGACCAGGACGGTGTAGATCTCGTCGGTGTGGCTCTCGTCTGCCATATTGGGGTGCCCTTCAGCCTGAGGTTGATGCTGATCAGCTCCGTTCCCACCTTGATAGTTGGGCATTCTTTTAGTCACTCAATCGAGTGACTTCCGCTCGGCCCTGCGGCTAGGGAGACGAGCCTTGTGGTAGCGGGCGAAAACGGAGATTAGTCGCGGCGTGACCCGTTAGGAGGTGGCACCCTGACCATCACCTACCTCCCGGTCCGTACGATCCCGGACGACGTCCCGCACCCGCGCCGAACGCTCGCAGGCGAGCTGCTGCGCTGGAGCGCCCGAGCGTTCCGGCCGGACTGGAAGTACACCCCCGAGCAGGTCAGAATCCTGGCTCGCTGGTACGAGCTGCGCGACGACGCCGTACCGGAGGACCCGAACGACCCCGAGACCTGGGGCCGGGCGTTCCGGTACGAGTCCGGCACGCTTCGCCGCCTCAAGGGCTGGGGCAAGGACCCGAAGATGGCGTCGGTGGCCGCGATGGAATTCGTCGGTCCCTGCCGCCTGGTGGGCTTTCGCGCCGACGGTTCGCCGATCGGCGGTCCGCCGCAAGAGGCGTGGGTGCAGATCTTCGCCACGGCCGCCGGCCAGAACGTCAACACGATGTCGGCGCTGAGCACGATCTTCAGCCAGGCCGCGATCGACCGCTACGCGATCAAGCTGGGGCAAGAGGTCTGCTATGCCTCGCAGACCGACACCGACGGCCGCCAGTGCCGCCTGGAGGCCAAGGCCAGCAGCTTCCGCGCCGCCGAGGGCGGCCGGCCGAGCTTCGCCCTGCTGAACGAGACGTGGCACTGGGTCGAGGGCAACCACGGCCCGCGCCTGGCCGCCACGATCCGCCCGAACGCCACGAAGGTGGGCGGGCGGACGATGGAGATCACCAACGCCCCGGTGATCGGCGAGGAGTCGGTGGCCGAGGGCACCTGGTACGCCTTCGAGAAGCAGCGCGACGGGGTCAACCGCGACGCCGGTATCTACTACGACTCGGTGGAGGCCCCGCCCGGGGTCGATCTCGCCGACGAGGACCAACTGCGCGCCGCGATCCTGTGCGCCCGGGGCGACTCGGTCTGGATCAACCCCGAGCGGGTGATGCGCGACATCTGGTCCGCGTCCACCTCCGAGGACGAGTCCCGTCGCAAGTACCTCAACCAGCTCTCCAGCCATGACGACGCGCTGGTGGACCGCGATACCTGGGACCTGGCCACGGTCGAGCCCGCCGACGGCATACGGCCGGGCGAGCGGATCGTGCTGTCCTTCGACGGCGGCAAGACCGACGACTCAACGGGCCTCCTGGCGATGAGAGTTCGGGACAAGCTCGTCCAGAAGCTCGCCCTGTGGGAGAAGCCCGACGGCCCGGCCGGAAAGACCTGGGAGGTCGACGGCACCGAGGTCAACGACATGGTGGCCCACGTCTTCAAGCGGTACACCGTGGTCGGCTTCTTCGCCGACGTCGCCGGGTGGGAGTCCTACGTCGCGGACTGGTCGGAGAAGTACGGCAAGCACTTGTTGATCAAGGCGTCCGGGAAGTCGACGGTCGGCTTCGACATGCGCGCCAACCAGCGCGAGATCACGACCGAGCACATGGCGCTCGTCGGAGCGATCGAGGCCGTGGCCCTGCCGCACGTGCGCGACTACTCGCTCACCCGGCACACCCTGAACGCCCGCAAGAGGCCCAACCAGTACGGCATTTCGTTCGGCAAGGAGTCGCGCGAGTCGAAGCTGAAGGTCGACCTGTACGCGTGCATGGTCCTCGCCTGGATCGCCCACCGCCGCCTCACCGAGAGCGGCAAGCTCAAGCCCCCGAAGGCCCCCGGCCAGCTACAGACCCGAGGAGGGTTCTGATGTCCCTCCCCGTCGTGATCAAGCGTGCCCGGCACGCGAAGGGCCTGATCGACCGCGACTTCGACCGGCTCAACCTGGTCGACCGCTACGCGCGCGGCGCACACCGCGCGCCGTGGATGCCGGCCAAGGCCAACGCCGAGTTCAAGGACCTGGTGAAGCGCTCCATCGTGAACGTCAGCAGCCTGGCGGTGGAGGCCCCGCTGAACGCCCTGCGCGTCCAGGGCTTCCGCAAGCCGGGCTCCGGTGAGAACGCCTTCGAGTGGCGGTACTGGCAGAAGAACCGGCTGGACGAGCGGCAGAACGCGATCCACCGCGCCGCCCTCACCTCCGGCGCGGCGTACGCCGTGGTCACCCCGGACCCGCGCAAGGGCCGCCGCGAGCCGCTGATCCGCGCCTACGACGCGATCAGCACGGTGGCCGTCTACGCCGACCCGGCGTGGGACGAGTTCCCGCTGTTCGCGCTGCACGTGCCCGAGCAGCAGCCGGACGAGGACCGCACGGTCGCCGTCCTGTGGGACGACGTGGCGAAGTACACCGTCGACCTGGACGCCGAGCCGGATTCCGCGGTGCTCTCCTCGGAGCCGCACGGCATGGGCCTGTGCCCGGTGGTGCGGTTCTCCCCGGCGGTGGACCTGCGGGGCCGCAGCCGGAGCCTGGTCGAGCCGCTGATCGTCGCGCAGGACCGCCTCAACCAGCAGACGCTGTCCCTGCTGCTCACGGAGCACTGGGGCGCGCACGCGATCCGCTGGGCCTCCGGCCTGGCCCCCTCCGAGCGCCTGGACCCGGAGACGGGTGATCCGCTGCGCGACCCGGAGACCGGCGAACCCGTCTACGACGTGCCCTCGCTGGACCCGTCCACGCTGCTGATGGCCCCGAACTCGGACGCCCGCTTCGGGCAGCTCCCGACGATGCCGACGGGGGACCTGCTGGCCTCCCGCCGTCAGACCGTCGAGGAGATCATGGGCCTGGCGGACGTGCCGCCGCACTACCTCGCCGGGTCGAACCTGGTGAACCTGAGTGCGGACGCCCTGGCCGCTGCCGAGACGTCGTTCAAGCGGTTCCTGTCCACGCTCCAGGACTCGCTGGGCGAGTCGTGGGAGTCGGTGTTCCGGCTGTGCGCGCTCGCGGCCGGCCGGGGCGAGATCGAGCAGGACGAGAGCCAGGTCGAGTGGGCGGAGAAGGCGACGCGCTCGCTGGCCCAGGCGGCCGACGCGATGGTCAAGCTGATGCAGCAGGGCGTCCCGCTCGCGGTCGCGCTGCGCAAGGTGCCGGGCTTCAGCCAGGCCGACATTGACGAGGCGGTGAAGGCCGCCGAGGAGGCCGCCCGCAAGGCGGAGGCCGCCGAGGCCGAGGCCCTGAAGCAGCAGAAGGAGGCGACGGCCGGTGGCGTGGACTCCAAGAACGGCCGAGGTGCTGCGGGCGGTGGCCGCGTACCAGCTCGCGCAGCAAGCGCTGGCCGGTGAGTTCGCCGCCCGCTGGGCCGAGACCCTGGCCGCCGTCGAGGCCCGCGAGATCGCCGGTTCGCTGACCGAGCTGGAAGCCGAGTGGTCGGCGGCGGTCCGCGAATCCGCGGCGGCTTCCCGCGTCCTGTCGATCGCCTTCTACCGGCTGGTGCGGGCGCTGGAGACCGGCCGGGTGATCGGCGGGCCCGGCTACCGGCCGGGTGCCTCACTCGGCTCCCTGTGGGCCGACTTCAACCGGGCCACGGGCAAGCGGACCGGCTCCGGCCCGTCAACGGCTCTGCCCATGGACACCCGCGATCCCTTCCCCGCCGAAGACCTCGCCCGCGAGGCCCGCAGGGCTGAAGAAACGTTCCGCCACCAGGTCGCCGACCGGGTGGCCGCGCACGAGCGCGAACGCCCGGCCCGCCACGGCTCGTCCGCGCTGGACGACCCGGCCCTGGTCGCCTGGGAAAAGGAGTTCGCCGAGTCGCTGAAGACCGGTAGCACCGGGGCGGGCGGGATGCTCGTCCAGGATGCCGGCCGCGACGCGATCCACGCCGCGCTCCAGGACGACCCGGGGGCGATCGGCTACTACCGCAAGACCGACGCGAGCCCCTGCTACTTCTGCGCGCTGATGGCCGGCCGTGGCGCGGTCTACAAGTCCAAGCGCACGGCCGCGTTCGGCGCGCACCCGCACTGCCACTGCCAGGCCGTCCCCATCTTCTCCCGCCGCTACCAACTGCCCGCCGAGAACGGCAAGTTCTCCCGGATGTGGCGGGACTTCGGCGGGGGCTCGCTGGCCGACTGGCGCACCTACTACAGCACGACCACGAAGACCTAGGAGAGAGCTTGTCCGAGACCCCGTCGCCCGAGACCCCGACCCCGGCCGAGGCGATCCCCGGCGGCGTGGCCCACCCGGACACCCCGCCCGCCACCCCCGAGCCCGAGGCCCCCGCCGTGGAGAGCGGCGAGCAGAGCCCGGCCGCCCCCGCTCCGGTGGAGCCGGACTACAAGGCGCTGTACGAGCGGCTGAACGCCGACCTGGACGCCACCCGCGAGCGTTCCACCGAGGCCGGTGTCGAGGCGGACGAGCTGCGCGCGCAGGTCGCCCAGCTCCAGGAGCAGGCCCTCCGGGACCGGATCGCCTCCGAGTACGCGCTGCCGCCCGTCCTCGCCCAGCTTGTACAGGGTGGTGACGAGGCCGCGATCCGCGCGCATGCCGAGCAGCTGGCCGCCGTCGCCGCGCCCAAGCCGCTGCTGGGCGCGGGCGGGCTGACCCCGCACTCCGAGCCCGACCCGTACAAGGGCCTGGCCGAGAAGCTGCGCCAGCGCCGCTACGGCATCTGACCCCACCCGCCATCTGAGCCGCCCTACGCCCGGGGCGGCTCTTCGTCTTCCCGAGGAACAGCGCCATCTCTCTCAATCCGAACCGTGCCAACGCCTTCCAGAACCCTGACAAGCTCGTCGGCCAGGCCCTGGCCAACCTGAAGGACTCCGTGGTCCTGGCGGGCATGTTCGACCGCCGCGCCGCGTCCGAGTTCGTCAACGCCACCGGCCAGGTCATCAACATCCGCCGCCCCGCCCGCCTCAAGGGCGCGGAAGAGCCGATCGACGCCAAGCGCAAGTTCAACGACACCTCCACCTGGATTCAGTCGGAGAACCTGAACGAGGGCCTGCTGACCGTCAAGCTCGACACCCACGCCTACAGCGCGGTCGACCTGTCCGACGCCGAACTCTCGCTCGACCTCCTGTCCTTCGGCGAGCAGGTCATGGTCCCGCAGGTGGACAGCGTCACCGAGCGCCTGGAGAACAAGGTCGCCACCGCGATGACCGAGTTCCCCGAGGTCGCCACCGCCGCGAAGATCCCCGTCGACCTCACCAAGGCCACCAGCGACGAGCAGGCCGGCCAGATGATCCGCAAGGCCCTGGCGCGCCTGCGCGTCCAGCTCAACCGGGAGAACATCCCGGCCGAGGGCCGCATGGCCGTGCTCGGCTCCGAGGCCGCGTTCTACCTGCTCAACGACCCGAACATCCTGAAGGCCAACGAGTCCGCCAACGGCGGCGCTGCGCTGCGCGAGTCGACCGTCGGCCGCATCCACGGCTTCACCCTGGTGGAGTCCACCAACGACAAGCTCAGCCCGCTGGGCGTCTACGCCTTCCACCGCAGCGCGGTCCAGCTCGTCTCCGGCTCGCCGTCGGTCCCGGAGTCCGCGAAGGGCGGCCGGCAGGACGCGAGCGGCTTCGCGCTGCGCTGGATCAAGGACTACAACTCCGGTGCGGCGATGGAGCGTTCCTTCCTGTCCTCGTACTGGGGCGCGACCCTGGTCACCGACCTGAAGAAGGGTGAGACCGACTGGTCGAAGCCCGCGAACATCGTCAAGGTCCGGGGTGTCAAGGTCACGTTCACCGGCGAGCCGAAGCAGTTCGCCCTGGCCGCGTGACGAGCGCTCTGACGGTCGACGCGCTGTTCGCCCGGCTCGGCAAGCCCGCTCCCGCCACCGGTACGCCGGACTGGGAGCGGGCGTGCGCCGCGCTCGAAGACGCCTTCTGGGTGATCGCCGCCACCGGCCACCCGGCATGGACCCCGCAGCGCCACCCTCCGGTGATCCGCACCCTGGCCCTGGCCGTCGCGGACCGCCGCTTCCGCAACCCCGAGGGGTACGTGCAGGAGCAGGCCGGAGAGGTGTCCTACCGGATGCCCGACGGCACGCCGATCGGCCTCGCCCTGACCCGGGGCGAGAGCGCGCTGATCGAGCGGGTGGCCGGCCGCGGTGGTCTCAAGTCCGTGCAGGGCCAACGCTCCGTGCTCTCGCGGGGCCTGCGCACCGGCTACCCCTACCCGGACCCCGAGGACAGTTGGGGGCTGGCGTGAGCCTGCTGGAGCGGGGCCGCACCCGCGTGACGGTCCACACGGTGGTCATGGCCGATGACGGCTACGGCGACCACCGGCCGGCACCCGGGCCGTCCAGTGCCTACTGGGCGTGGGTCGCCCCCGTCGGCGACGCCGCCGGTTGGCGCGCCCCGGTCGGCGCTCAGGTCGGCTGGTCCCCGCCCGTGCGCCGCAAGGTGGTCCTTCCGCCGAACGTCGTGATCGACAAGTGGTCCGCGCTGGAGTTCGCCGACGACGGGGACCCCGGCACCCGCTGGGCCGTGGTCGACGCCCCCCGCGCCCACCACGGCGCGTCCGACCGGATGAGGTTCGTGACCGTGATCGTGGAAGGAGGCGGGCAAAGTGGCGGAGATCCGTCCTGACGCTGACTCCATGGTCGCCGCCCTGCCCGGCGTGATGGGCGCCCTCAAGCTGGAAGCCGAGGAACGAGCGGCCCGCGTCGTCGCGAAAGCCGCCCTCCACATCGAGACCGGCGAGTTCATCGCCGGGATCAAGGTGCGCCGCCACGCCAAGGGCTACGCCATCGTCAACCTGGACCCGCTGGCCGCCGACAAGAACTGGGGCGGCTTCAACCACCGCGCCGGGCGCCACGTGGACGGCATCCACGCGATGGAGGCCGCCCTGTGGTGAGCCGCGAGCCGTACCTGATGCCCGACTCCGAGCGCATCGTCATGGACGCGCTGCGCACCGTCGTGCCGGAGCACCGCTGCGCGGTCTACCTGCCCACCGACTGGCAGCTCGCCCTGCGCACGTCGGGCGGCCTGGTGATCGCCCGCCGCGTCGGCGGGGTGATGAAGGACAAGCGCTTCATAGACGAGGGCATGTTCACCGTCCAGACCTACGCCACCAGCCGCGCGGACGCCTCCCTGCTCGCCCGCCGGGCCCGCGCCGGTCTGGTCCGCCTCACCTTCGAGCAGTTCGGCAACGCGGACGGCTACCTCTCCCGCTTCAGGGAGGCCACGGGCCCGTTCATGACCACCGACCCCATGACCGAGGCCCAGACCGGCTTCTTCCGTTTCTCGGCCAACTACATGATCGCTACAAGGCCCCGCTGAGGGCCGGAAAGGAGTCAGCTTGGCTGCTGACGACGCCCCGGTCCTGGTACCGGGCACCGGATACATCTACGTCGCCCCGCCGGGCACCGCGCTGCCGGACCTGAAGGCCGGGCTCGACCCGAAGGACTCGACCAAGTGGGGCCCGGCCGGGCTGAACTGGAAGTCCATCGGCAACACCTCGCTCGACAACGGCATCGAGATGAGCGTCGACGGCGACGAGCCGGAGGTGCTGGGCTCGTGGCAGAACAAGAGCCTCAAGACCACCGACCCCGGCAAGACCTACGCGGTGACGATCAACCTGTCCGACTTCACCGCGGAGTCCTACAAGCTGTACTACGGCACCGACAAGGGCCTGGACAGCAAGGGCCTCTTCTCGATCCCGACGTCCCCGAGCGCGCAGAACCGGGCGCTGATGATCGCGGCCGTGGACGGCGGCAAGGCCGTCGTGTGGCACTACCCGAAGACCAGCATCATCGGCGCGGACGCGGTGACCATGGACCCCTCCGCGCTCGGCGAAATGCCCGTCAAGGCCACCGTCGTCGCCCTCAACCAGGCGACCCCGCTCGGCAGCGTGACGCCAGTCTTCGACCTGGCCGCCGGCCTCCAGGCACCGGCTGCCTGACCCGCCCGGGGGCGTACGTCTCGCTACGAGATCACGAACTGCTGCTTGGGGCTTGCCTTGTACGCGTTGATCGAGGCCATCCAAGAACTGACACGCAGTTCGAGCTTGTCCCCCTTGGGGATCTTGCCCGACACGTTGACATTCGCGTAGTCGACCTTCGAGATGTGGCCTCCGGCTCCCGTGTCGGCTTCGTTGGACTGCTTCCAGCCTTCGCGCTCGCCGCCGTATTCAAGCCAGGCGGTCATCCGGCCGGGCGAGGGAAGATTGACCCCCACTTGGCCGGAAACGGTGTACCCGCCCTCGCCGTCCCATGTCAGCGTGCCGTTGAATTGCGCCGAGCCGTAACTGCCACGGTCCACGCTGAACCCGACGGGCGTGGACCCTCCTTCGGCGAGGGTCGTCGCACCGACATTCGGTGCCACGGCACCGAATGCGAGTGTCGTCCCCAGCGCGATCGGAACTACCCTGCGGGCAAGCATTTTCGCCAACATATTCGACCTCCCTCATGGGCAGAGTTCCTGCCCCTGGAGGACACCGTAGGGGTGGTGTCACATTCGCGACAATCACCCGGGAGAGGGACGAATATTCGGCCACATACCAGATAGGACAATCTGATATTCCCGCACCTTTGCTGCTGATCACGGCGCGAACTGTGCGTCACTCGGCAGGCAATCACCATCAGTACGCCAAGCGCAGCTACGTATATCTCAACACACCACCCAGCTAGGAGAATTTCCCCCTGAGCACCACCCTGGATTTCGCAGTTCTCGCCGCCGAGGCCGAGCGCGCACACACCGGCAAGGGCCTGAAGTTCACGGCCAAGAACGGCAAGAAGCTGCGGCTTCGCCGGATCGAGGCCCTGCCCGGCAAGGACCTGACCGCCTCGCTCGCCCTGCTGGACATCGTGCAGTCGCAGAAGGTGTCCAACGAACGCCGGATCGAGGCGATGTCCGCGCTGCTGGTCTCGGTGGCCTCCGACAAGAAGGCGATGCGCGAGTCTGTGGACGCGCTGCCGCTGCCGGAGCAGATGAAGATCCTTGAGGGCTGGATGGCGGAGGCCGCGCCGGGGGAAGCCGCAGCCTGATCAGGCTGCTGGACGAGCACGGCGCGCAGGTCACCGCCGACCTGCGCCGCTACTGCGGGGTGGACGTCCTGGACTTCGTCCGGGGACGGCACTCCGCCCGCTTGATCCTCGCCCTGATCGGGACGCTCCCCGACGACTCGGCGACGCTGGCCGCGATGCGCGGCGGCCGTGAGGCCCTGGGCTGGGACGCCAAGGCGTACGTCCTGGCGGACCTGGTGGACGCCGTCCAGGCGCTCACCCACGTCCAGGTCGCCAAGGCCGCCAAGAACCCGCGCACCGTCGAGCGCCCCAAGCCCTACCCGCGCCCGTACGCCAAGCGCGCCCGCCGGCCTTCCGGCGGAAACCCCTTCGCCCAGGCCCTCCAGCGTGAGGTCGGCGAGGGAGGGGGTCCGGCCATCGCCGAGCCTCAAACCCCCCTTGCAGAAACGTTCCGCCTTCCGGCGTCCGTGCTCGCGCGCTCCGCCGCGCCTGCCCGGTCCGCGCCGGTCCGACTCACGTAGGAGGTGAGCCTGTGGCCGGTCCCGGCGGCAAGGAGGCCGGACGCGTGCACGTGCGCGTCCTGCCGGACACCTCGGACTTTCGCAGAAAGCTCAAGGACTACCTGGAGATGCTGGAGAAGTACACCAAGCTCTCCGTCAAGCTCGATCTTGACACCACGGGCGTGAACGCCCGGCTGCGCGAGCTGACCCACGACCGCAACGTCCGGGTCAACATCGTCGCCGACACCGGCGAGGCCGCCGCCCGGATCGCCGCTCTCACCCGCGAGCGACGAACCCGGGTCGGTGTCGACGCCGACACCGGCCCGGCCGAGGCCCGGGTCCGGGCGTTCACCGGCCGCCGCTGGCGGCTGGGGATCAACGTCCACCTCGCCCGGGGCGGCTTCGAGCGGGTCAAGTCGGGCCTGTCGACCCTCGGTTCGGGGGTCGCCGACATCGGCCGCAACTTCGGCCGGCTCTTCACCCTCTCGATCGAGCAGACGGCCTCCGCCCTCCAGGGCATCGGGTCGGGCATCGCTTCGGCCGCCCAGGGCACCCTGGGCATGGCGGCCGGGTTCGCCCAGTCCGCCGCCGCCGCGCTGCCGCTGCTGGTGCTGGTCACCGCCATCGCCTCCTGGGTGACGGTGGTCGCCTCCGGGCTGATCGGCGTCCTGGCGCTGGCGGCGCTGCCGGTCCTGCCGCTGGGCCTTGCGGCCGTCGCGGCGGCAGGCGACATGAAGGCCCTCGGCAAGAAGGCCGAGGAGGCGATGCAGGCCGCCAGCGAGGCGCTGAAGCCTGCAACGGCGCTGATGCGCGACCAGTTCGGTGGCGCGGTCAAGGACGTCACGGCCTGGTTCAAGCAGGCCGAACCGCAGCTCAAGGCCTTTTTCGACTCCGGGGCGCAGTTCGTACGCCCTATGGTGAAGTCGATCCTGGACTTCACGGACGTCCTGTTCCCCAAGCTCACCGAGGCGATGGCCTCGCCGGGGATGAAGGCGTTCACCGACCAGCTGCCGGTGGCGCTCGTCGGCATCGGGGCCGCCTTCGGCGACTTCTTCATCACCCTGTCCAACGGCGGGGCCCAACTCCAGCTCATCCTGGGCCCGCTGGTCGGCCTGCTCGACGCCTTCCTTCAGGGGATCGCCTCCCTGGCGGTCGCCTTCGCGCCCGAGATCGCCGCGTCGATCTCGTGGTTCGCGGACACGCTGCGCCAGTTCTTCGACGCCTTCAAGGACAACGCGCAGGCGACCGCCGCCCTGATGCGGCTGGTCGACCTCGGGCTACGCGCGCTGGTGGTCGCCTTCGCCTTCACGATGCGAGCCTGGGACGACCTGGCGACCGGGGCCGTGGCTGCCTGGCACGCCGTCCAGGCGGCGTGGGACGGGCTGACGTCCGCCACCTCCGCAGCCTGGTCCGCGGTGACCTCCTGGACGGCCTCCACCTGGGCGTCCGTGACCTCCGCCGTCTCGTCGGCGGCCCGCTCCGCGGGCTCGGCCGTGGCGTCGGCCTGGGGCTCCGTGACCTCGTGGACCGCCTCCGCCTGGGGGTCCGTGACCTCGTGGACCGCCTCGTCCTGGTCGTCCGTGACCTCCACCGTCTCGTCGGCCGCCTCGTCCGTGGGCTCCGCCGTCTCGACGGCCTGGCACAACGTCCAGTCGTGGACGTCGTCGGCGTGGAACTCCTGTACCAGCACGGTCAGTTCGGCATGGTCGAACATCGCGAGCGGAGTGTCGTCCGGCATCTCGACCGTGGTCTCGTACGTGGCCTCGCTGCCGGGCAAGATCGTCTCGGCGATCGGCGACCTGGGCTCGCTGCTGTTCGACAAGGGCAAGTCGGCGATCCAGGGCCTGGTCAACGGCATGAAGTCGATCTCCGTGACGGGGGTCGTCTCCAGCATCTTCGGCTCGCTCAATCCGTTCAAGTCCGCGCCCGCACCGGCCACTTCGGCCGCAGCTCCGCGCTCGCTGATGGCCGCGCCGATGATGCTGGCCGCGATGCCGGCCGCCGCCTACGCGAGCCCGCTGGAACAGGCACTTCGCCCGGTCGCCTCGGGGCTGCGCTCGCTGGACACCTACGGCTACGGCCAGCGCGCCGCCGCCGGACTGCGCCACCCCGACACCGCGACCAAGGCGGGCCGGGAGCGCTACGGCCCGGCCATCACCGTCAACGCCCGCACCAACGCGGACCCCCACGAGATCGGCAAGCAGATCGCGTGGGAGCTGAAGACCTCCGGGAGGTAGCAATCGGGGCTCTCTCCCCACCCTTCATCGGCGACGTCACCGCCCACACCGCCCGCGTCTTCTTCACGAAGACGCCGGGCGCGTGGACGGACATCGAGACCACCAACACCGCAACGGGCAAAGCCCACTACGACGGCGAGGACCCCGACTGGCCGGGCACCGCCCTGGTCGGCGACCGGGGCCCGCTCGCGGACGACCCGCCGCTGGAGCCGGACACCGAGTACCGGGTGCGCTACCACTGCGCCGGCCCCGGCCTGGACGCCTGGTCGGACCCGGTCGTCTTCCGCACCCTGCCGGACCTGCCGCCCCCGGCGATGCCGGACACCGGCCCCCAGCCCAGCGCCCGCAACCCCTACACCGCCGCCCCATGGACGGCCAGTTGGGGCGGCCTGCTGCTCGGTGAGAACTCCTCCATCGTGCTGGAGGAGGTGGCCGGCCTCCTGGACGCGCCCGACGTGCGCACCTCGGACGCCGAACTGCTTCAGCGCGACGGCCTCACCCCGGGCACCGACTACATGGGCGCCCGCACCGTCACCCTGACCATGCTGGCCCTGGACGACCACGAGCTGCCGGACCTGCTGGCCGCCTTCGCCCCCGGCGGAGCCGAGCGGCCGTTCTCGTTCGCGTTCCCCGGCATCGCGGGCGGCAAGGCCCGCATCACGGCCCGGGTCCGCAAACGCGCCGTCACCGTGGACCGCGACTTCCACGCGGGCCGCCGCCGCGTCACCGTCGAACTCCTCGCCACCGACCCCCGGCTGTACTCCGCCGACGAGGCGCGGGCGACCGTGGCCGTGGCCGTCCCCCGGGGCGGCCGGCCGATCTTCCCGCTGACGTTCCCGTTCGACATGGGCAGCGGGCCCACCACCCGGGCCGCGCCGGACATCGACAACCGGGGCTCGGTCGACACCTGGCCCGTCATCCGGCTCACCCCGGCCACCGGCGAGATCCGCGACCCGTCGCTGACCCTCGTCCACGCAGGGGTCCGCCAGCGCTTCGCCGTCCGGGGGCTCCGGGTCGGACGCGGTGACGCCCTCGTGATCGACATGGGCCGCCGCCGCATCACCCTCAACGGGGCCTCGCGCTTCGGGCAGGTCGACCCGGGCTCCGCCTGGTTCGCCGTCCCGCCCGGCGCGAGCACCGTGCAACTCGACGTACTCGAAGGCCCCGACGGGGTCACGGCGGACGTGCTCTGGCGCTCCGCCTGGATGTAAGGACCCCACCACTCTTGGCAGTTGAACTCCGCGCCCCCCTGTTCATCCAGCAAGGCAGGTACGACGCGCTCGACCTGCGCACGATGATCGGCGGAACCCGGGGCGCCCACGTCGGCGTCGCCGGACCCACCGCCCTCCTGGTGGAGAAGGTCGACAACCCCACCCCCCGCGTCAGCATCAGTGCGGGCTCGGTGTGGCTGCCCGACGACATCGCCGTGTCCCACAAGGGCGCGGTGCACTTCGCCAGCCTGGAAGCCTCCGTCCAGCTCCAGTGCTCCACCCCGAAGGCCGGGGAGGCCGCCCGCCAGGACCTCGTCGTCGCCTTCGCCGACCCGGACAGCCTGCCCGCCGGCCCCCTGCTGATGGATATCCGCACCACCGCGGACCAGTACATGCAGCCCGTCACCTTCACCGCCGACGGCACCCCGTACGCCACCGCCGCCTCCGGCACACAGGTCACCAAGGAGGGCGCGCGCGGCTGGTCGATCGCCGTCCTCGCCGAGTCCACCCCGGGCGCCAGGGACTGGCCAGTGCCCTCCAACACGGTGCGCCTGGCACTGGTCTCCATCAACCGGACCGGCATCACCGGCATCGAGGACATCCGCTTCGTCCCCGCCGGACAGCTCGACACCACCCCCCTTCGCCACCTGCGCACCGCCGGTGCCCAGGGCATCGCCCAGGCCGCCACCGGAGCCCCGGCCGGCAGTCTCGTCTACGACTCGGCGACCGCCGCCCTGCACAAGGTCACCGGCCCCGGCACCACCGCCCCCCTCGTCCCCGGCGCGGTCCGGCTGGACGCCGTCTACCAGGCGGGAGACGGATCGTGGGGCGACGACGGCTGGCACGTCTTCACCGCTCCAGCGGCCCCCTACCCCCGGCTGGTCACGGTGAACTTCGAGGCGACCTATCGCGGAGAGTTCGGCGAGGGCTGGATCATCCCGACGCTCGTAGGCCACGGCGAACGCCGCCGCGCGGGCCGCCCGCAGTACACCAAGGCCGGTGACACCCGCGACGCCCGGGGAAGCGCCACCATCCGGGTGCCCGCCGGAACGCCGCTGGAAGTCTCGGCGACCTGTGCCCCGGAGTACACGCTGAACAACAACGTCAAGCTCTCCGCCGCCTGGACGTCCTACGCCGATGCCATCGTCACCCTGGCGGCCTGATGGCGGAGGCTACCGACTACCGCGTGATCCTCTCCGAGTTTAAGGGCAGCCGACTGCTGGCCGAGCTGCCCGTCTCGGCCCTGAACTACCGCTCCATCCTCAACGCCCCCGGGGCCGCGTCCTTCACCGTGCCGCTGGCCGCCGAACCGCTCGCGGGCCTGGACTGGTCGCTGATCTCGCCGTGGCGCATCATCGCCCACGTCCAGCGCGGCAGCCGCGTCCTGTGGGGCGGCCCGCTGCTGACCTGGTCCGTGGACCTCGCCGCCGAGAAGATGACGCTCGGCTGCGTCGGCCTGTGGGACTACTACCGCAGAAACACGATCAACCTCGGATACAGCACCGGCACCACTCCGCGCGAACAGACCACCATCGCCCGCGAATTGATCCAGCAGTTCGCCGACAGCCCCTCGCCCGTCGCCCCCGGCCGGTCCGGCTACTGGGGCAGCAACGGCCCCGGCGCGCTCACCTTCGACCCCGACCTGACCACCATGGCCCGGGAACGCACCTACCCATGGTTCGAGTGGAAATCGGTCGGCGAAGCGGTCGAGCAGTTGGGCGCGGTGATCAAGGGCTTCGACTTCCGCATCGACCACGACTGGGACGTGGACGCCCACGTGATCCGCAACCGCATGAGGTGGCTGTACCCGGCCGGAGGCGTGGACACCGGCATCGTCCTGGAGCACGGCACCAACTGCACCGTCACCTCCGTCACCAGCGACGGCGACCAGATGTGCACCGAGACCGGCGTCAACGGGGCCGGAGAAGGATGGGGCCAGCTCAAGAGCTGGTGGTACAACGGCCCGCTCGAAACCGAGGACGGCCGCCGCATCCCCCGCCTCGCGTCCATCGCCACCAACAACTCGGTGGTCAGGACCGAAACACTTACCGCCCAGGCCGAGCGCATGACCGCCGTCGGCGCGTTCCCCCTCATCGTCCCCGAGATCACCCTCCACCCCGGCGGCGAGTACTCCGCCGCCGAACTGCGCGTCGGCCACCGCATCCGCGTCCGCGCCCGCACCACCAACTGGCCCGGAATCGACGCCGAGTACGTGATCCAGGAGATCAACACCAAGGTCGCAAAGTCCGGCGAGGAGACCAACCTCTTCCTCGTCCCCGTCACGATCTTCGAGCGCGTGGACGACTGGGTGCGCGGAGAGCTGGAGATGGCCGCATGACCGTCTACGGCCGCCCCACCCTGGCGGACGAGTTCCAGGGCATCGACACCCGCCTGTCCGCCATGGAACGCACCGCAAGCGCCCTGGGCGCGGTGCTCCCCATGACCCCCTACCGCCCCGGCCTGGACGTCGACACCACCTGGCGCGCCGCCGCCACCATCCCCACCGCAGGCATCGTCCACCCCGTCCTGCGCCTGGACTGCCGCGTCTCCACCAAGCAGGGCGCAGGCCTCTGGCTCCGTCTCTTCGACGTCGACAAGGCCCGCCCCGTCACCGCGGAATGGCAGTACACCGGCGACGCACTCAACAACGGCTGGGTCAGGCTCGACTGGGCCTTGCCCACCGGAGGCGGCCAGCCCGGCGAGTGGCAGCGCCTCCTCCTCCAGACCCGCACCGACATCGAAGGCGGAGGCACCGTCGACCCCGGCGTGGCCATCGCCCTCCCGTTCAACCAGGCCCCCGGCGCGACCGAGGCCGGCATCTGGACCCCCGTGCCGATCCCACCCGGCTACGCCTGACCAGCGTTGGCCGGAAGTGGGTCGCCACGGTCGAAACGACAGCCCAGTTTGGTTAGTTGAATGTGATGCTGTACAGGATGCTGTTGCTGGAGGGCTGCTGGGAGGCTTGGAAGGATCCGAGCGGTACGCTCCACCACTGGCCAGACACGGTGTCATGCCAGCTCACGGTGAGGCGGTAGATGCCCGAGTCGACGCGCTTGTACCAGTCGTTGACGAGGAGATAGCTGCCACTACGCGACCCGCCGTGCACGCCGTCCCACGTGAAGCACTGGTAAGCCCCGCTGGGGCCAACGATGTCCATGGCTCCATTGCTGCAAGATCCAGGCCCGTAGATCTGAGCGGACGCTGAAGTCGCAGTGGCGAGGCTGATGCTGGCCATACCCGCCACGAGCGCTGCCACGAGGGCCTTTCGTCCATTGCGCATTGAGTGCTCCCTTTCCGGTGCTCTAAGAGCATGACGGCAGAGCCCTCCGCTCCCCGTCGCTTGACAGTGAGCCTAGGACTTCATAGGCCACGCCAAGAGACAGAAACCGGTCATATACATACCATCGTCCCTGCCCGAAATCCCGGGCGGGGCCTTTTTGTTGAAAGGACCTGCTCCATCTCCCGCGATGCAATGATCACCGAGGCCCTGCGGTGGGCCGACCAGAACTACCGGGGCAGCCTCTCCCCGAACGGCAAGTACTACGACACCCCCTTCGGCAAGTGGTACGCCCCGGGCTTCAACCACGAGCCGTACTGCGACATGTTCGCTTCCTGGTGTGCCGACAAGGGCGGCGAAGCCGCAGCCGTCGGCCGTTTCGCCTACTGCCCATCGCACGTCCAGGCATTCCGTAACAAGGGCCAGTGGTACGGCAGTTCCGCCGCCTTCAAGCGCGGCGACATCATCTTCTTCACCTGGGACGGCGGCCCCACCGCCGACCACGTCGGCATCGTCCTGGAGGACTGCGACCCCGGCCAGAGCGTGAAGACCGTCGAGGGCAACACCGCGAAGGGCGACGGCGCGGGCCAGGGCTCCGGCGGCTACGTCGCCCGCAAAACCCGTCCCCGCTCCGTCGTCCTCGGCGTCGGCCGCCCCGCCTTCACCTCCGGCGGCACCAACAGCGGTACTGAAACCAGCACAGGCACGCCGACCGGTCAGCCCGTCACCATCAACGGTCTGCCGTACGGCCCGGGTGCGCGCGGCGAGCACATCACCGCCGTGGGCCGAGCCCTGGTGCGCGCGGGCTGCTCCCGCTACAAGGAGGGCCCCGGGCCGGTGTGGGGCACCGCCGACACCGCGTCCTTCCGGGCCTGGCAGCTCAAGCTCGGCGACACCGACAGCGCCGACGGCATCCCCGGCCCTCGCCAGCTCGCCCGACTCCTCACCGAGCACGGCGACGCTCCCGCACCGCAGCAGCCCGCCACCCGAACGATCACCGTCCGCCGGGGCATGACGCTCGGCGGGATCGCCGTCGCGCTCGGCACCACCGTTGCCGGGCTGCTCTCGCTGAACCCGCAGATCGACAACCCGGACCGGATCACCGAGGGCCAGCAGCTCACCGTCCCCGCCGCCACCGCGACGCCCACGGCAGCCCCGGCCACCGAGGCACCCGCCCCGGAGGCGACTCCGGCCCCGGCTCCGGCCGAGCCCGAACAGCCCGTCCCCAGCCCGGACCCGCTGCCGTCTCCGGCCCCGGGCGCGGCCACCCACACCGTCACAGCCGGCGACACCCTCTCCGCCATCGCCGCCCGCTACGGCGTCGGCCTGGACGCCGTGGTCAACGCCAACCCCCAGATCGCCGACCCGGACCGGATCGAGGTCGGCCAGGTCGTCAGCCTGCCAACCGCCACCGCCGGAGCCACCGCCGCGCCGGTCCACACCGTCGTGCCCGGTGACACTCTGTGGGGCATCGCCGCCTGCTACCGCGTCACGCTGGAGGCCCTGGTCGCCGCCAACGCCGCGACCGTGGCGAACCCGGACCTGATCTTCCCCGAGCAGTCGATCGTGATCCCCGACGGCTCCGCCCCCGTCCCGCGCCCGGCCGCCCCGAAGGCCCCGACCCCGAAGGCCCCGGCCCCGGAACCTGCCGCGCCCGCACCGGCCGAACCCGCCCCGGCCCCGCCGGTCGAGCAGGTGGTACCGGCCACCCCGAGCACCAGCTACTCCAACGACCTCGCCGGGTGAACCGAACAGGCCCGGGACATCCTGCGCGCCAACGGCGACCTCGTCCCCAGCGCGGCGGCGATCGAGCACCGCGTGATGGTCGAGTCCGGGGGCAACCCCAAGGCGGAGAACCACTGGGATTCGAACGAGGCACTGTACGGCGGGACGTACGGCCTCCTCCAGACCATCCGGCCCACATTCGACACATACTCGCTGCCCGGCCACCGCGACATCCTCAACCCGGTGGACTCGATCATCGCCGGGGTCCGCTACGCGAACGCGACGTACGGCTCGTTCGAGTCGATCGCCTGGAACTCAGGGGGGTACTGATGGCCGAGGACGAGCGACTGAGCGGCGTGGTCATCGGCCCCCGCGAAATCTACGACACGCTGGTCGAGGTCCGGGAGGACGTCCGCTCGCTCGCCCAGAGCAGCGACGCCGTGGACCAGACGCTCCGCGACCACGAGGACCGCGTCCGCGCGCTGGAGCGCTGGCGCTACGGCGTCGTCGCCTCCGGACTCGCCGGAGGCACCGCACTGATCACTGACGTCGTCGCACGCCTGAAGGGCTGACCACCATCGACAACCTGAAGACCTGGATCACCGCCAACCCGGTGAAGACCCGCTCCGCCGTCGTCGCGCTGCTGACCGCGCTGGGCACCGTCGCGCCCAAGCTCGCCGGGATCGAGACCAACGAAGCCGTCATCGGCCTCCTGCTGATGGCGGCCACAATGGCCGCCGGCCACTCCGCGGGTAAGCGCGTCGTCACCCACGAGACCGACGCCGCCAACAGCGAGGCCGCCCGCGCCGAAGCCCTCACCGAGTGCTGCGCCTGCCCGCACCCCGCCCCCGTGCTCGGCACAGACGAGATGAAGCCGAAGCGATGAACCCCCGCCCCGACCTGCCCTCGGACAGGTCTGGGCCTTTTCTCGTCCCCGGGCCGCCGTGGTGGAATGGATGACCGGGACCGTTGGTTGCACAACGATCCCGGTTGATCTGAGAGGAACCCATGCCCCCACGCAAGAAGGCCGCCGCCCCCGGCTGGCAGGCCGTCCCCGGCGCACAGGCCGTGATGGACAAGGCCGTGCCCCTGGTAGCTCCCGCGAGGGAGACCCGCGACTTCGGCCCTCTCGCGGAGGTGGTGTTCGAGACTGCGTTGATCTTTCCGAACTCGAAGGGACTCCCGGATCTCCGTCGGGAGAGCTACGCCGCGCGACAGTGGATGTCAGCGCTTCTGGACGCTGCGGGAATCAAGGCGCCGCCGATGTCCCCCAAGGAGGTCCGGGACGCCGTAGCGAAGGACCGCCAGAGCATCCTTCAGGCCATTCGGGATGCGCTCTCGCCGGTTCGAGTGGCGTACGTCTTTTCGCTGGACGAGCGTCCCGAGGAACTGGCCGCGCGCTTCCCGGGTTTCTCGTCGGCCGCCGAAGTCTTCGCCTACTACAAGATCATCCCCAAGGCCCAGAGCACGATCCGGGCGGAGAACTACCACCGTCGGGCGGCCCTCCAGAGCATCGGCGCGGTTCTGGACCCGGAGGCCGGTGACGATGCCGTGGTCCCCCCGGCTCGCACGGTCGCGGTGGTGCAGAGCGTGCACCGCACGGTTGCGGCGCTGGCCCCGGCATCGTTCGAAGGGCTCGACCCCGCCGTCCTGGCCCAGCTTCGCCGGGAACTCGCCGAGACCCGCGCGGCGCTGCTCGCGCTGGAGGACTCGCTGAGCTGACACCCGCACCCCCTGGCCCCGTCTTCCCCGTCTCGGGGAGGGCGGGGCCTTTTCGCGTTCCGGCCTCCCCGGGAGGGGTTGTTAACCGGGTGACCTCAAGGGTTGCGGAGGCGTGCACCGGGTTGGCCAGCGCGCGGGCGGCGGGCCGGTTGTTAACCGGTCTGGCTCAACGGCTTGCGAAGGAGCGTGACGACATGAAGAACATCGCCTTGATCGGCCGCGCCCGGTCCGGCAAGGACACGGCCGCCTCGGTGCTGCGGGAGTACGGGTACGTCCGTCTCGCGCTGGCCGACCCGCTGAAGGCCATGGCCTTCGACATCGACCCGGTGGTGGGCACCGAGATGCTGGGCGTCCACGCCCCGGCCCTGATCCGCCTGACCGACGCGGTGGACCGCTACGGCTGGGAGACGGTGAAGGACCGGTTCCCGGAGGCCCGCAGGTTCTTGCAGCGGCTCGGCACGGAGGGCGTCCGGCGGCACGTCGACCCGGACTTCTGGATCATGCGGTGCCTGCGGGCCGCCACTGCCGTGGACGGCCCGGTGGTCGTGACCGACGTGCGCTTCGACAACGAGGTGGCCGCGCTGCGCGCCAACGGCTTCACGGTCTGGTTCATCGACCGGGGTAGGGCCGACGGCATCCACCCGAGCGAACAGCTCGGTCCCGAGCATGCCGACCTGGTGATCGACAACACCGGCTCTCTCGCCGCCTTTCACACCCGAATCCGCGATGCCCTGGAGGCCACCGTATGACCCTGCGCGACCGCTGCGACGCGATCGACCGCACCGCGACCGCGATCGAGAACGTGCTGTTCGTCTACACGCCCGTGCCGGAGCTGCTGACGGCGGACGAGCGCGAGGCCGACGAGCAGGCCGCGAACGCCCGCGTCGAGGCCGAGGTTCCTGGCTTCTCGGAAAGCATTCCGTCGCTAACGCAACCCCGACCCTAATGGAAATAATCTGATAGATACTCCCATCCCGGCCTCTATTGGTTCCAGGGCTTTCAATCCAAGGATGTCGGAACGCAGCGTTCAATCATGCCTGACGAATCAATTTTTGAATGCCATTCAATGGTTTAATTGAGTCATCAAGAAGGGTCGCCCGGTCGGGTCATTCGACTACCTAAGTCCATGAGTCGTTCGATTTATGTATCGAACTGCCATCGGGGCTGCCTGGCGTGCCAAAACGCCCGTTTTAACCTCCGCGCCGACACAGCTCGGGCCATGTCGGCACGCCAACGCGGTTGGCCTACTGAGTTGGCATACCGTGGTGGCGCGCCGAGCTGCTAGAGGGCACTACTCGGGGGCGATTCAGGACTGTGCGCTGACACCATTCCAGAGGGTTGAGGATTCAGCGACGAAACCACCACGCAGGCGCTGAGCTGGAGCGATGTGTGTGCGAAGAAATGAGATTTGGCGAGTCCTCTGATGGTACGTAGGATCTCACCACGCGGAGCGGGCCACCCCTTGCCGGGGGTGGCCCGCGTGTTCCGTCATGCGGTCTCGTAGCCACAGAGAGGAACCTTCTCATCATGACACAGCCCAGGCATCCCAAGCCCTCGGCGGCTGATCGGCCGATCACCTGGCGGGAAGCCGCCATCTACGTCCACGGGGCGTTCACCACACTCAGCCTGCACAACCAGGTCGGCTGGCCAACGACGACCGCAGCAGCTGTCGGCCTGACCGGTCCCGTCACCTGGGCGCTGCTGCGCCGCCGTTGAAGCCTGTGGGGTCGGTAAGGTAAGTAAGTAACCATCAGCCCCGGCTGTCCTTTGGACGGCCGGGGCTTTTGCATGCCCAAAACAGAGAGGACCGCATGTCCGAAGGCGTCCGCACGATCCACCAGAAGGGCTCGCGCTACTACATCCATCCCGAGACGGGCGACCTCGCCCCCTCGGTGACGTCCATCCTGAACATGGAGGCCAAGCCGTTCCTTCAGGACTGGTCGGCCGGCATGGCGGCCGAGACCGCGGTGACCGACCTGGAGGTGGTCCAGCGCATCGCCGCCCGCGACCGGCAGGCAGCCGTGGACTTCCTGAAGTACGCGGCGAAGAGGTACACCAAGGTCCGCGCCGACGTCGGCTCGCTGGTCCACGACTACTTCGAGCTGCGGCTGCGCGGCGAAGAGGTGCCCTACCCGCACCACGACGTCGAGCCGTACGTCGCGCACATCGAAGCGTGGCTCGACCGCTACCAGCCTGAGCTGCTGCACGCCGAAGACGTCGCCTGGTCACGTGAGCACGAGTACGCGGGCAGCTTCGACTTCATGGTGAAGATCGGCGGCAAGACGATCCTGGGCGACCTGAAGACCAGCAAGAGCGTGTACCTGTCGGTCGCGGCCCAGCTCGCCGCCTACGCCCACGCGGACGACCTGATCACCGTGGACCGCAAGATCCAGCCCTTCCCGAAGATCGACGCGGGGGCGGTGCTCCACATCACCCCGGCCAAGGCCGAGTTCCGCCCGGTGAAGATCGACCGTCCGATCTTCGACCGCTTCCTGACCCTGCGCCGCCGCTTCGCCGACGACCGGGCCTCGGACGCCGGGATCATCGGCCGCGTCGCCTGGAAGAACGAGGCCGGGCGCCAGACCGGCACCGCCCGCCGCTCCTCCTGACCCCGGCCTGTTAACCGCCCCGACCTGAACATCCACGGGGCCGACCGACCGGCGGCCCGCACCCGACAGAACGGAAGCACTTGAGCGACGCACTCGACAACATCTTCAACTCCGACCCGGAGCTGGCGGAGCGCGCCGAACGCGCCGAGGCCAACGCCCGGCCGGACATCGCGGGCACCTTCCGGGCCTACGAGCCCGACCCGAACGGCGGCTTCCCCCGAGCCCTGCACACGTGGCGTGTCACCAGCGCGGTACCCGCCACCGCCGACGCGGTGGCGGAGCTGCTGGGCGGCACGCCGCACGAGCTGGACACCGAGGCCGAGGACGCCATCGCGGTGGACACCGACACCGACCGGGTCGAGGTCGTCATCGACGGCCCCGACGCGATCCAGTTCGACATGAAGCACTGGGTCAACGGCAAGCTCGCCCACCACTGCGACACCCGGGCGTTCCTCAGCCCGCCGGAGGACGTGGGCGTGCCGTGCCGCTGCCCGCGCACCATCGCGGAGCTGAAGGCGCGGGCGAAGGACGAGCGGGGCCCCAAGCCGGACATCCGCATCAACTTCCACCTCGCCCACGACCCGCACCTGGGCGTCTTCCGCTACAAGTCCTCGGGCTGGACGCTGATCAGCGAGCTGCCCGCGCTGAAGAACGCTCTGGCCAAGGTCGGAGGCCCCGCGCTGGTCCACCTGATCAACGAGCGCGTGAACTACACGAGCAAGGCCGGCCGAGACGTCGACTACCAGAAGCTCACCGCCAAGGTCATCAAGGCGTACGAGCAGGCCATCACCGACACCCCGGCTTCGGCCGTCGAGGAGGAGCCGCCGTTCTAACGGCGCTCCCCACCACCAAACCAGCGGGACCGGTCCTTCGGGGCCGGTCCCGCTCCCGTTTCCCTGGAGAGAGAAACCCATGAACCACAACGGCGTCACCTGGACCTACCCCGCTGACCGCGTGAACGCGGGCAAGCGGTGGGACCTCACTGACAACCTGCACCTCGCCGACCTGCTCGATCACGGAGTCAGCCTCCCGGAGGTCGCCCGGCTACTCGGCCGCACCGAGCGCGCCGTGCGCCGCTACCTGAAGCAGCGTGAGGGGGCCGGACAGCGCTATGTCGCCGTCACGGTCCCCGCCGAGCTGGTCCCCGCGATCAGTGCGTTCCTCCTCGCGCTGGGTGCCGAGCAGTGAGCGCGGCGTGGGAGGCCGATGCCGTTCTGTTCGGCAAGGCCAGTAGCAAGGCGTTCCTGGCGATGCTCGCCGCACGCTGCGTCGCCCCTTCGGCGGGACCGGGTCACCGCCTGCCGAGTACATCGAGGAAGGTGAGTCCGGGCACGTTCGCCGCAGCCGCAGGCAAGGCCCGGGGCACGGTGAACAACTATCTCGCCACCTGGGACTTGCTGGCCGAGGCAGGCCACGTGCCCTCACGGGACCAGCTCGTTCCGGGCGTGGACGTGGACCTTCCGACCGCAGCGACGTGGAAGGAGTTCTACCGCAGGGCCCACCCGCCCGCGCGGAGCGTCCCGACCATGGTGACGCCTCGGACGTCCCCCGAGGTGGAGGCCGCCGTGGTCCGCATGTTCGACGCGGTCGACGGCTTCGAGGAGCGGACCCCGGGGCCGGTCGCGCAGGCCCTCGGACAGATGGCGGACTCACTGGCCGAGATGCGCGAGCCGGATCGCACTCGCGCCGCCTACCTGCGGGCCCTGGATGCCCTCGCCGAACTGCTCGAAGCCCTTCCGAACCACTGATCGGAGAGACCCGATGACGACCTCAACGGAGCCGATCCCGGCCCGCCTCGTCAACGTCCTGCCCGCGACCGACCGCGCGCAGGAGATCATGCGCATGGCCTTCCGCGAGTCGCCGCGCCCGCCGTCGGCCGGCACCCGCAACAGTCAGGCGAAGCTGACCGAGCGCAAGGTGTACGCGATCCGCCGCGCCGCCGATCTGGGCGCCAGCCTCTCCGCGCTCGCCGAGGCGTTCGACATCTCCGAGCGGGCCTGTCGCCACATCGCTCGGCGGACCTCCTGGGCGCATCTGCCGGAGGAGGTCCCGGCGCGTTGAGCGACCACTTCACCCCGCTGTGGAAGGTCCCGCCCGAGCAGCGACGGGCTTTCCTGCACGCCCGTGCACGGGCGCTGGCCGCCGATGGTGCGAACCCGCGCCGCCTGCTGCGGGCCTCCGACTCCGCCCACACCGTCGACTTCCGCGAACCGCGCCAGGGGGAGGGCGAGACGTGACCTTCCGCATCGGGCTGGGGACCGCCCCGGCGCTGGGCGACGTCCGGCTCGCCGGACCCGGCGACACCTTGCTGTTCCTGCACGACGCCCGGCAGCGGCCGGACTTCGCCCGCTACTGGCAGGCCGCCGCGGTGGCCGTGTTCCGTGGCGCGGGCCTGACGGTGGTGACCGCCTAGTGACCAACCGCAACAAGGCGAAAGGAACCGCGTTCGAGCGCGAGGTCGCCGACTACCTGAACGAACAGCTCGGCCAGTACCGGGAGTTGTGGAAGGGCGGCGACCGCGCCGTCCGCTGGAAGGACCCGACCGACCGCGACAACGTCCGCCGCAACGTCCAGGAGGGCGCGGCCGACATAGGCGACCTCGCGGTCCGGCCCTTCACCGGGGAGTGCAAGGCCGAGAAGTCGTTCGACCTGGCCTCGTACGTGCGCCAGGCCGAGGCCGAGGCGAAGAACGCCGGGCTGCCGTTCGGCGTCGCGTACGTGAAGCGGCCCCGGGCGAAGACCGAGGACGGATACGCCGTCACGTCGATCCGCACGCACGCGGCGATCGTCAAGGCCCTGCGGGAGGCCGGTTACTAGAGAGGAGAGGGCAGTTGCGCATGTCGGCGATCCTGAACCGCTTGGAAGAGTGGCGGGACTACCAGAGCGGTGAGTGGGTGGCGCGCTGCCCGGCCCACGCCGACGGGAAACCGTCGTTGTGGGTCAACTTGAAGACGTCCGGGATGGTGGGCCTGGCCTGCCGTGCCGGGTGCCGTTTCGAGGACATCGTGGCCGGGATGGGCCTGCTGCCCCGGCACCTGTTCAACGTCGACGCCGAGGGCCTGGTCGCGGTCGCCGAGGCCCGGCCGGAGCCGGTCTCCCCGTTCCTGACGGCGGGGCTGCGGGTGTGGCTGGACGCCCTGCCGGCCGGTGAGGCCGAGGCAGCCCCGGCCGTGGGCTACGCGCAGAAACGTTTCGGCTTGTCGGTAGTCGAGCAGGGCCGGCTGGGCCTGCGCTGGTGGCCGGGTCCGCAGCCGTGTCCTGACTGGGTTCCGACCTCGTTCGTCCGGTATCCCCGCCTCGTGGTGCCGATGCACGACTTCGCGGGAGTGGCCCGGGGCGCGCAGGGCCGGGACCTGTCGGGGCGCTGCCCCGGCCGGTGGATCTCGCTCGCCAACCCGGACGGCTTCGAGTGGCAGCGCTTCGGGGTGTTCCCCGGCCCGGAGCCGGATGCGCCGTGGATCGTCGCCGAGGGTCTGTCGGACCCGCTGGCGGTGGTCGCCGACGGCTTCAACGCGGTGGGGGTGCGCGGGGCCGCGCTGCTCAACAACGACCCGTCGACGCTGGACGCGCTGGCCGCCGGTCTGGCCGACCGCGACGTGCGGGTGTGCGGGGACAACGACCGCGCCGGGCGGGAGTTCACCCGGACCATCCTCGCTGCCCTCCACGAACGGGAGGTGCACGCCCGTCGGCTGACGCTGCCCGAGGGCTTCAAGGACTACGCAGTATGGAGAGAGACCCGATGACGGCTTACGCCATCGACAGCCTGACCACCCCCTACGAGCCGGACCGGCCGTCGCTGACGCTGCCTCCATCGGAGGCGGTGGCTGCCTACCGTGAGGCGGCGTCCCGGTACGGGGCGTCCGACATCGTCAACGCCCACGCGCTGGTGCGGTACACCCGCAACGGCATCCGGTACGCCGACGGCGTCGGGTTCCACGTGTGGTCGGGGACGCACTGGGTGCGTAACGAGGTGCTGGTGCGCCAGGCCGCCCACGACCTCGGGGCCGCGCTGGTGGAGACCCTGGCGAGGGAGAAGGCGATCATCCGCGAGGCGCTGGCGCTGAAGCTGGCCGGTGACGCGCTGGAAAGCGAGTATGAGAAGCAGGTCGCCGCGCTGCCGCTGGCGAAGGCGTCGAAGGGCTTCACGATGGCGCGCAGGATTGACGACCTGATGCGCGAGCTGGCGTCGGTGCGCGGAGTCCACTGCACGGTGGACGACTTCGACAACCAGCCGCACCTGCTCAGCTTCGCCGACTGCACGGTGGACCTGCGCACGGGCGCGGCCCAGCCGCACGACCCGGCGGACATGCTGACCAAGTCGCTGCCGTGGAAGTACAACCCGAAGGCCGAGGCCCCGCGCTGGCTGCGGTTCCTGGACGAGGTGTTCCCCAACGAGCCGCTGATGCCCGCCTACATCCACCGTCTGTGCGGCTACGGCATCACCGGCTCGACGGCGGAGCAGGCGTTCGCGGTGCTGGTCGGTGTCGGTGCGAACGGCAAGTCGGTGTTCTTGGACAGCTTGAGCTTCGTCTTCGACGCGCTGTCCGAGACGACCCGCTTCGAGACGTTCGAGGACCGGGGCAGCTCGATCCCCGCCGACCTGGCCGCGCTGCGCGGGGCCCGGATGGTGATGGCCTCGGAGGGTGAGGCGGGCAAGGCGATGTCGGAGTCCGTGCTGAAGCGGGCGACCGGCAGCGACAAGCTGACGGCGCGTTTCATGAGGGAGAACTTCTTCACCTATCAGCCGACGTTTCTGCTGTGGCTGGCGTCCAACCACTCCCCGCAATTCCGTTCCCAGGACGCCGGGTTGTGGAGGCGCGTGAAGCTGATCACGTTCGACAGGTACTTCGCGCCCGAGGAGCGTGACCACGGGATCTTCGCCGAGCTGCGAGGTGAGGCCGAGGGCATCGCCGCGTGGGCGGTGGCTGGCGCGGTCGAGTGGTACCGCGAGGGGCTGAAGGAGCCGGATTCCATCAAGGCCGCCACCGGCGCGTTCAAGGAGAACTCCGACGCCTTGGCGGAGTTCCTGACGGACGTCCTGGTGAAGACCGGCGAGGACCGCGACCACGTTCTCTCCCAGGACGCCTACACCGCGTACCGGGACTGGTGCGAGGCGCAGGGCGAGAAGGCGTGGACCCGCCGCGGATTCGTCAGTGCCTTGGACGAGCGCGGCATCCGCCAGCACCGCATGAACAAGGGCCGTGTCCTGCTGGGCGTGCGCTTCGCCGCCTCGCCCGTTCCGGCTGGGCCGGGCGTGTTCGACACCACCAACGACTAGGAAGCGAGACCATGCGGGTACACCCGTACCGACTGGCGGGAGAGCCGGTCGAGATCAAGGTCGCCGAGAACGGTGACGACCTGCGGGAGTTCCGCACCTGGTGGACCGCCCACGCGGCGGCCGACACCCTGATCGGCTTCGACACCGAGACCACCGGCCTGGCCTGGACGGACCGAATACGGCTCGTCCAGCTCGGCGACACCCACACCGCGTGGGTGATCCCTGTCGAACTCGGCGGACCCTTCCGTGAAGCCGCCCGGGAGGCGCTGGCGACGCTGCCGAACCTGGTGGCGCACAACCTCGCCTTCGACGCGCTGAAGGTCGACACCGAGCTGGGCATCCGGCTCGAAGACCTCTACCCGCGCGCCCGGGACTCCCGCATCGCCGCCCATCTCCTGGACAGCCGCCACGACTTCGAGGGCGGGGTTGGCCTGTCGCTCAAGCCGCTGTCGGCCTGGTACGTCGACCCCACCGCGCCCGACACCCAGGGCGACCTGACCCGCGTATTCAACGGGCTCGGGCTGACCAAGGCCACCGGGTGGGCGGGCATCAGCCTCTCGCACCCCGTCTACGAGCTGTACGCCGGTCTCGACGCCTTGCTGGTGGCGCGGCTGCTGCCCAAGCTGCTGGACCGGTACAGGGCCGAGGGCCTGCGCTCGGCTCTGCTGCCCTACGAACACCGCCTCGCCCTGGTGTGCGCCAAGCTCCAGCGGCGCGGGATGCTGATCGACCCCGAGTACACCGAGGGCCTGATCGGCCGGCTCGCTGCCGAGAAGGAGCGGTTCTCCGCGGTGGCCGCGCGCTTCGGCGTCGACTCGGTGAACTCCCCGGACCAGGTGGCCGCCGCGCTGGCCGGGATGGGCGAACGGCTCACCGAGCGGACCGACAGCGGCGCACTGTCGGTCGCGAAGGAAGTCCTGCTGCCGCTGGCGGACTTGGACCAGGACTGGAAGCGCCTGGGGATGCGCGAGCCCAACGCGCTGGCGGACGCCGTGCTGCGAGCGAAGCGGGCGGGGAAGTGGTCGGTGTCGTACGCGGAGGCGATGTTGGCCAACCGCGACGCCTTCGACCGCATTCACCCCAAGATCAACCCCTTGGGGGCGCAGACCGGCCGGGCCTCGCACTCCGACCCGGCGATGGCCCAGCTCCCCTCACACGGGTGGGAGATCCGCCGGTGCGTGGTCGCCGAGCCGGGCAACGTCTACTTCTCGGTGGACCAGCAGGCTGTCGAACTGCGGGTGCTGGCCGCGCTGTCGGGTGAGTCCCGGATGATCCGGGCCATCGCCGAAGGTCACGACCTGCACGGCTACGCGGCCGAGATGATGTTCGGCGCGGACTACTCGAAGGCCCAGCGGACCCTGGCCAAAATTGCCGGTCTCGGCACCGCGTACCAGGGCGGTGCGGCGACCCTGGCCAAGCAGACCGGCCAGGAGGTGGACGTCATGAGGGACACCCTCCAGCGCTACGGCCGGGCATTCCCTGGGATCAAGCGCTGGGCGCGCAAGATGCAACGCACCGCGCTGGCGCAGCGGTGCACGATGACCACGGTCGTCGGCCGGCGGCTGCACCTGGACCGGGACAAGCTCTACAAGTCCGTGGCCTACACCTGCCAGTCCACCGCCCGCGACACGATGGGGCAGGCGCTGATCAGGATGGACGAGCAGGGCCTCACCTCCTACCTGACCATGTGGGTGCACGACGAGGTGGTTGGCACCGCCCCGAAGAAGGAGGCCGCGGAGGTCGCTCAGGCGTGTGCCGAGGCGATGAGGATGACGCTGCTCGGGGTGCCGCTGGACACCGACGCCGAGGTCTTCGGGCCGAGCTGGGCAGACGGCTACAAGCTCCCGGAGGAGTGGGCCTATGCGGCGTGAACCGGAGAGCGAGTTCACGCAGTTCTGCGCGGTCTGCGACGACGAGCAGCCCCTTGCTCGGTTCGGCCGGCGCAAGCGCGCGCCGAACGGGCGGGCGAACGTGTGCCGGGCCTGTGTGAAGGCCGCGAACCACAAGGCGAACAAGGACCCGCAGGTGGTCCGCAAAAGGCGGGACGCCCGGCTGCGCAGGCTGTACGGCATCACCCTGGCCGAGTACGAGCGGATGGGCCGCAGCCAGCGGTGGCGGTGCGCGATCTGCGGGCGCAAGGCCGCCGTCGGGGATCGCCTGGTAGTCGACCACGACCACGACAAGCCGAAGGGGCAAGCGGTCAGGAAACTCCTGTGCCGGGGCGAGAACTCCGCACTCGGCCATTTCGAAGATTCTTCAGAGAGGCTGAATAAAGGCAGTCGCTATCTACGCAACTACGGCAAATGAGGCCTCGATCACACTTTACCTTCACTTTGCGTAAACGATGCAGGTTATCGGCATGCCCGGGACTTTCGGCGTACGTCGAAGGTCCCGGGTCGGCGTTGCCTGCCCAGTGATCGCCACCTAGGGTCAGCACTCGTTACTTCTGAATGTGTGGATTCCGTGAAGGATGCGTGATCAATGGAGACCGGGAGCTGGGCGCGTCCGGCCGGGTTCCGGTTCTTCATTTGCCAGTTGTTTCTGACTCGCCAGCACTATCCGGCGGACTACGACCCGGGTATCGCAGACCGGTTCGCGGGCTATCTCGGCCTCACCGACGGCGAGGTCTTCCGCGACCTGCCGATGATCTGCTTCACGGACCCGCGCGAGATCGCACAGCTGGCCCCCCGGGCCTTAGCGGCCCTGCATGTGCACAGGGGCGTAAGTCCCCCATCCGGCCGGGCGTGGTCCCGCTTCGCCCGAGCCCTTCACATGATCCTCCTGCGGTGCATGGCGCTATTCGCCCGCCGCCTTTCACTGGCTCCCGCTCCGGCATTCGCCCGGAGCGGATTCGGAGCCTGATGACCCCGTGACCTGAGACCGGTCACCCCAGGCCCTCGCCCTTCGGTTATCCCGAAGTCCGGCGGGGGCCTTTCCCATGCCCTGACGCGGCCCTGCGCCGGTCCGAGCTTCGCCATGCCCTGACGCGGCCCGCCGCACGGCGATACCGCACGCCCATCCCATTGTTCTGTACATGCCAAGGAATCCCCATGTCTTCCTCCTGCATCACCCCCGCCCTGATCTCGCTGGCCCAGACCCCCAAGCCGCTGCCCGCCCTGACCGGCCTGGGCAAGCTCGACCGGGGCCGCGTCGCAACGGAGGAGATCCTGAACGACCTGGAGGGCATCGCCCGCTCCGTCTCCCGCAAGCGCGCGGCGCAGATGGAAGGCGACGGCCACCAGGCCGCCCAGGACATCGCCCAGGAGATGCGGCTGAGCTTCTGGCGCGCCATCCACGCCTGGGACGTGAACGCCGACAACACCGCGCAGTTCACGAGCTACGCGTTCGAGAAGGCCAAGCTGGACGGCCGCTCGGCCGCCACCCGCGAGATCGCCCCCGCAGCTCCCCGTCACGCCGCAGGAGCGTTCATGGGCGCCCTCAAGCGCTCCGCAGGCGACTTCGAGCAGGCCAAGACCGAACTGGTCAACCACCCCGACGCCAGCCGCCGTTTCTCCCCCGAGCGGGCCGAACTGGTCGCCGCCGCGTTCGTCCGCCCCCTGCCCATCTCCACCGTCTCCGAGATCGCTCTCGAAGCCATGCCCTCACAGGACCCCGACCACCTCGTGGAGACCACCGCACTCGGCACCACCCCCCGCGCCGCCCGCCTCCACCTCGCGCTCAAGGACGGCCGACCCGTCGTCGGCGCGGCCACCCGCGAGGGCTGGTGCACCAACCTCCAGCCCTCCCTGGCCCACAACCCGGTAGAGGTCTCCCGCGACGCCGTGCGCTGCAAGGGCGTCAAGGTCACCGGGGCCAAGCGGGGCAAGCACGCCACCGGAGCGATCATCGACCACCAGGTTGAGGCCGAGACCCGCGCCCGCTTCACCGCCGCCGCCGAGGTCAAGGCCGCCGCCCTGCTCGCCGCCATGTCCCGGGGCGAGGCCGCCATCGCCCGCTGCGCCTTCGGGTTCGACGGCGAGCCGCCCATGCTCACCGACACCGGCAAGCTCGACGCCACCGCCATAGCCGAGGCCCTGGGCACCACCCCGGGCAGCGTCAAGGCCACCTGGTCCAGGGCCCGCAAGAAGCTCCGGGACGCCGCGTGAACGCCTCTGTTAACCGCCCCAGCACAACCCTTCCGAACCCCCACGGAAGGAACACCCGATGAAGTCCCTGATCGGAACCTACGACCTGCGCGGCGGCGCGGTGCTCCGCGTCCTCGCCGACCACGGCGACAGCGACGGCTACGGCCTGGAGATCACTCTCGACGGCGACACCGTCCGCTACGACGCCGCCCACTGCGCCCGCGAAGTCCAGGCGTTCCTGGGCCTGTTCACCTGACGAGGAGAGACAACCCCCATGACGACCGTAAATGAGACCGTCCACCGGGACGAGCAGCGCTTCCCCTGCAAGTACGACGGGCCGAACGACTTCGCCCGCCTCCACGTAGACGCCGAGGGCGACATCGGCGTACTGATCCGCGCTGGCGAGGCCATGGCCTCCGTCTACCAGAACCCCGAGGTCGCCGAGCAGTTCGGCCACGCCCTGATCCAGGCCGCAGCGCAGTCCCGCACGCTCGCCCAGGAGATCGAACGCGTCCGCCAGGAGGAGGCCGAGGCCGCCCGACGCCTCGGTGAGATGGAAGCCGCACGCCAGGCCGAGCAGGACCGCCAGGCCGGACTGCCCTACCTGGTGGCCGGCGGCTCGACCTCGCCCACCGCCCTCCCGCAGCCTCCGGCCTTCACCGACCTGCCGCCCCTCCCGCCCACCCCTCCGGCCTACCCCGAAGCGCAACCGCCGACCTTCGCGGACGTGATGCTCCCGCAAAACGACACCACCGCCGAACGAGAGCGCGCGTTCCTGCGCGCGTCCGAACTGCTCGGCCCGGACGCCGGAGTCGCCTCCAAGATCGCCATGGCGAACTACCTGCTCAAAGGTGCGGCGTGACCCTTCCCGTGATCCACGCGGTCGTTCACCAGGCCGCCCGCGCCTACGAAGCCCGCACCCCCGCCGGGATGCGCGTCATCGTCATCGAGACCGAGCACTCCGTACCCGGCCAGATCACCCGGTCGGTCGTCCCCCTTCCGGAGCACGTGGCACTGGATCTGGCCATGGGCATCGAAGATTGCACTTGGTGACAGCCGCGATGGTTGGATAGCGGCATGAGCGAGCCCGACCACCCCCGGGTGATCGCCGAGGTCGCCCTGCGCAGCCTCCAGGCCGACCGCTGCAACGGCGAGTACCTGTTGACCCAGTACCTCAGCACCCCTGACGCGAGGGTACTGCTGGCCTCACCCGAGGTGCCTGACCACGCGGTAGAGCTGCTGGCCGAGATCGGCCGCACCCGCCGCCTCGCCCTGGCCCTGCTCCGCACCCTGTCCACCTGACCCACGTTAAGGCCCCCGGCCGGCACTCACAGTGCTGACCAGGGGCCTTTTCTGCGTTTCAGGACCCGCTGGTCCCAAGCTGCTCGCCCTCCTCCTTCGGCGGCTTCCACCCGCGCGGCTTCTTCCACACGATGTCCAGCCGGTCCACCGTGAACCGCCCACCCGAATACGGAGCCTTCAGCAGGTACACCCTCTCGATCGCCAACCGGAGCAGCTGCCCCCGGTAGTGGTCGTCCGACGACTCCCACAGCTTCGCGGCACGGACCGGATCGGTGAGCACGGAGATGTCCGCCATCGGCTGGGCGATCGACTCCCAGTCCTTGCGCGCGTTCTCCACGTCCTCCACCGCCGCCCGGCGCTGCTTGACGTAGGTGGCCTCTCCGTCCCGGCCTGGGTATGCCCCTGCGGCCTCCAAACGGTCAATGCGCGCCACCGCCTCCTCCGCGAGCTTGAGCTGCCCCCGGGCGTCGGCCTCCTTCTTGCTCTCCTCCGGCTGGGACAGCTCGACCCACCCTTCCGCGACGGCCAGTAGGGCGGGGTCCAGCGGATTCGCCGTCGACAGCTTCTTGCGCCACTCCTCCGCCAGGACCCGTTCCACGGATGTCCGCATACCCGTTACCGGAGCGGGGCAGTCCAGCCCGAGGTTGACCCTGCCGCATCGGAACGACTGGCCGTGGATCGTCGCCGTGTGGCCCTTCTTAGGGTCTCGGCCTCCGCCCTCGCACCACATGAGCCCCGACGCAGGCGAGCGCTTCACGGGCTTCCCCTGCTCCTCCACGGTCGGAAGGTTCTTGCGCCGCTCCCACCCCGCCGCGATCCGCCGGTGCTTGTCCCACGTCTCCTGCGGAATACCCTCCACACCCTTGGCGAACACCCTCACGGGCTTCCCCTTGGCATTCAGGTAGACCTGCGCGACGTGGTTCACCCGCGTGATCTGCCATCCGAGGTACACCGGGTTCCGCAGGATCGTGCCGACCGTATTCGCCCGGAACGCGCCTCCCCGAGTCGACCGGAACCCGTCGGCCGTCAGCCCCAGCGCGATCTTCCGATTGGACAAGCCTTCGGCGGCCTCGTTGTGGATTCGCTCGATCACCGGCCAGAACTTGCCGTGCTTGAGCTTGCGCTTCTTCGTGACCTTCAACCCGTACGGCGCACCCGCCAGCCACTTGCCCTCGTCACGCTGCTCGGCCTTGGTATCCCGGACCTTCTGCGACAGCACCCGGCTGTACTCACGGTCTCGCTCGGCGTCCTCAATGATCCGGCGGCGGTCCTCAACCCGGTCGGTGTCGAGCCCGTTGATATCGAAGACGAGCCGCTTCCCGGGGTTGTCCAGGATCTTCAGCACGTCGCCCGCACCCTTGCGGCTATACCGCGAGGAGTCGTACGCCCACAGACAGTCCGACTCGCCTTCGAGAAGCGCGTGGACCGCCGCGTCGAAGTCCGGGCGCTTCACGGTCAGTTTGTACGCGCTCAGGTTCTCACGGAAGATCCGGCGAATCTCATATCGGTTCGTCTTCGCCCATGCCCGGCCCTTCACTTCCTGCGCCTTCAGCGACAGGATGTCCCGGGCCGCCGTACCCCGGACGACCTGCGACTTCCGAAGAAGCAGATCGACATATCGCACCGGTCCGGCAGGCTTCCGAGCCATGGTTCCACTCTCCAGTCAGCAGCGCGTGCCCGCACCCTGGAGGTGCAAGGGCGACCCCGCGCTCTGGGAGGAGCACGCCAATACGCACATCGCCCCGGCGATCGGCCTGCCCGCCCTCCCGCTGGTCCGCTTCACCGGCGACGTCCCGCAGCCCGGTGACCCGCGCGTCCCGCTGATGGAGCTGCTCTCGGCCCGCAAGTGGGCCCCGCTGCTGCGCTACGCCGCGGGCCGCCCGTTCGCCTGGGTGGACGACGTCATCCCACCGCGGCTGGTCCGCAACTCCCTCTGCCGCCGCGACCGCCTGCTGCTGCCGATCGACCCGGGCCCGGGCCTGGAGCGCCGGCACGTCGACCGCCTGCTCGCCCGGCCGCCGCGCACCCTCGCCGGCCGCCTCCCGCTCAGGGGGTCGGCAGCCAGCTGACGTGCCCGGCCAGCAGCGCGTACCCGACGAACGCCACCGTGTCGATCAACGCGTGCGCCGCGACCAGCGGCATCACCCGCCCCCAGCGCCGGTAGAGCAGGCAGAACACCGCTCCCATCACCATGTTGCCGACCAGCCCGCCGACCCCCTGGTACAGGTGGTACGAGCCGCGCAGCACCGAACTCGCCACCACCGCCGCCGGCCACGACCAGCCCAGCTGCCCGAGCCGGCGCAGCAGGTAGCCGAGGACGACGACCTCCTCCAGGGCGGCGTTCTGCCACGCGGAGAGCACCAGCACCGGGATCCGCCACCACACGTCCGGCAGCCCGGACGGCGCCACCGTCAGGTTGTAGCCGGCCGCCTGCGAGGCCAGGTACAGCACCAGCCCGGAGCCGCCGATCGCGGCCGCCACGGCGGCGCCACGGCCGAGGTCGCGCAGCTTCTGCCCGAGGTCGAAGCCGAGCACCCGCAGCGCGGCGCCCTCGCGCACCAGCAGGTACCCGACCAGCACCACCGGCATCAGGCCGCGCCCGATGTAGTACAGCTGCCACACCAGGTCCAGCCAGGGCCGGCCGGGCGCCCGCGAGCCGTTCAACGTGGCGACCTGCTGGCCGAGTTGGATCGGTTCGGTGAGCGAGGCCGCGAAGCTGATCAGCGCGCTGACGCCACTGGCCCCGAGGGAGAGGCCGAGGACGATCAGCAGTTCCGCGCCGAGCAGCCGGCGCGTGGGCTTCGCGGTCTCCGGTGCGGTCGGGAGGGTGGTCACGGGCGGCTCCAGCGGGGCGGGCGTCGCTCCGGCCGTCGGCCGACCGCCGGAGCGATCATCCTGACACAGCGGTCCGGCTACCCGACCGGCCAGGTGTGCACCGGCTCGCCGGTGCGCATGTGCTCGATGTAGCGCCTGGTCATCGCGGCGAGCGCGGCCGGCCGGTCCATCCCGTACTGCTCGCGCAGCCGGTGGAAGGTCGCGCTCTGCCAGGCCGCGCCGTTGGTGCGGCGCAGGCAGCGCTGCTCGATGATCCCCAGGTAGCGGTCCCGATCGGCGGGCTCCACGCCCCACTCGTCCAGGCCCTGGTGGGCCATCGGCAGCAGTTCGTTGAGCACCAGGTCGACGGCGGACACCGTGGTCAGCCCGCCGCCGCGGCCCGCCCGGCCCGCCCGCGGCCACTGGAACACCGCGTCGATGCCGTAGCGGGCGCCCTGCCGGAAGTTCTCGTCGGCCCGCTCGAACGGCAGCCGGGTCCAGACCGGCCGGGGCTGCTCGGCGAGCACCCGGACCAACCCGTAGTAGAAGGCGGCGTTCGCGAGCGTGTCGGCCACCGTCGGCCCGGCCGGCAGCGCCCGGTTCTCCACCCGCAGGTGCGCGATCCCGCCCGCGATGTCGTACACCGGCCGGTTCCAGCGGTAGATCGTGCCGTTGTGGAGCCGCATCTCGGCGAGCCGGGGCGCCCCGCCGGAGGCGAGCACCTTCAGCGGGTCCTCGTCGTCGCAGATCGGCAGCAGGGCGGGGAAGTACCGCAGGTTCTCCTCGAACAGGTCGTACGCCGAGTCCACCCAGCGCTCGCCGAACCAGGTGATCGGCCGGACGCCCTGCGCCTTGAGTTCCGCCGTACGGGTGTCACAGGCCTGCTGGAACAGCACCGGACGGGTCTCCCGCCACAGCTCCCGCCCGAACAGGAACGGCGAGTTGGCGCCGAGCGCGAGCTGCGCCCCGCAGATCGCCTGGGCCGCGTTCCACACCGAGGAGAAGCGTTCCGGGGTCACCTGCAGGTGCAGTTGCAGGGAGGTCGCGGCGGCCTCGGCCACCATGGTGATGGTCTCCAGCTGGAGGTGTTCGACGCCCTCGATGTCCAGCGCGATGTCCTCGCCGCGGGCGGCCAGAATCTGGTCGCTGAGCAGGCTGTAGCGCGGGTTGTGGGAGATCGCGTCCAGGCCGGTGTGGCCGTGCTCCAGGGTCGGCAGGATCCCCACCATGACGATCCGGGCACCGGCCTCGGCGGCCCGCCGGTCGGCGTAGCGCAGCCCGGTTTCGAGCTCCTCGCGCAGGTCCTCGAAGACGTGCCCGCACAGCCGGTGCGGCACGATGTTCACCTCGACGTTGAACTGGCCCAGTTCGGTCTGGAAGTCGCTGGAGCCGATCGCGCTCAGCACCTGCGCGTTGCGCAGCGCCGGCAGGCCGTCCTCGTCGGCCAGGTTGAGCTCGATCTCCAGGCCCATGACCGCCCGCGGCCGGTCGAACCGGTCCTCGCGCAGCATGCGCCCCAGCGCGTCGAGGCAGGCCTGGAGCTTGCGTCGGTACAGCTGCCGGTCCGCCAGATCAGCCCGAGTCGCCACGACCTTCTCGCCCATGGTCCCCTCCTCCTGAGACACCGGCCGACCCGACCGTGCAAGCATCATGCCCACCTCGAAGATCGATACCCGAATGCTTGTACTGGCTTGCAATGCAAGGAAACTGACGGATATTCAGCAGATCTGCCGACTTGCCCGGCGCCACCGCCTGTGATAAACAGGTCACCCTGCGCACCTGTTCGATAGAATTCGCACTGCGCTCCGGCCGGCCCGCTCCGCCTCGAAACCCTCGTCGACGGCGGCGACCGCGCCGGCACCGCGATCATGCACAACCGGACACGGCCAGGTCCCGTCACCGATGACACGCCGCGCCACGCCGGTATGCCGCACTCGCACGCCGATCTCGCACGGAGAGGCGGACCCCGCCATGACTCTGCAGACCCCCCAGCCCCCGCCGAGCGCCTTGCGCGCCGTCCTGGCCGCACTCGACTCGGAGACCGCGCTGCGCCAACCCGCCGCCGCAGCACTGCGCCATCCGGTCGGCCCGCTGCTCCCCACGCACCCGCTCGCCGTCCACGTCCTGGAGGGGCCGCGCCCGGAGCTGCGCGCCGCCCGCCGCACGGGCTGGCGCTTCCTGATCAAGGACGGCGCCGAGGTCGCCGCCGCCGCCGAGGTCGTCCAGGCCGTCGAGGGCCACACCTTCTCGCACTTCACCGCCGGCCCCTACCTCGACTCGACGGTCCGGGCGCTGCGCCAGGCCTGGCAGCTCGCCCAGGGCTCCCGGTCCCGGCAGCAGCCCCGGCTGTTGACCTTCCCCGGGCAGTACGCGACGGCACTGTGGCTGCACGGCCCCGACGCCGACCCGGCCGCCGACCAGCTGATCCCGCTGGCCCCGGCCCCGCTCGGCGTCACCGCGCACCGCGCCTACCCGGCCGGCGAGTTGCTGCCGCTGCTCGCCCGGGCGCCGCTCGCCAAGCCACTGCTGCTCGGTTCCTCCTGAGCCGACCCCACGCCGCCGGGCCACCGGGCCACCACCCGGTGGCCCGGTGGGCGTGCGCGTCGCCCTCACCCGCCCGAACCACCCGGACGGGCCATCCGCTCTGACCTCCTCGGGCCATGCCGCAGCTGACCCGTCGGTGCGCCTTTTCCCGCCAGACCCACCTGAACGGGTGATCTATGCCCGGGAGTTGTGGCGCATGTCACGAAATCCCTGCGCGCACGTCCACAGATGCCGACACTGGGAACCAGCGTGGAAGGACCACCTGTCCTACCCACTTGAGCGTCGGTCCACACCTGGTCGGCGCGCGGACAGGATCCGGCTACCGCGGCGGCTCCCGACGGCTCTGCCGGCGGCCGCACCACGGGGGAGGATCGCAGAGCGAAGCGAGGGTACGTATGTGCCAGCACCGTCCTGAGTGCCCGTCGGCCGAGTCCGAGGACCGCGAGGCGGCCGTCACGGTGGCCTGCCACCCGGAGCAGGGCTGGAGCCTGCTCTGCAACGGCGTCGTGCTGTTCGAGGACACCGGAGAGCTGCTGCCCGACGGCCGGGTGATCGCACCGCGCCGCCCCGTCGCCCACGCGGCCTGACCGCACCCGGCGGGGGCAGCCGCCGGACGACGGCAACGGGCAGGGCCCCGACGGATACCTCCCGTCGGGGCCCTGCCGTACGTCCGGTCCGGATCAGGCGCCGTACTCGTCCAGCGGCGGGCAGGAGCAGACCAGGTTGCGGTCGCCGTACGCGCCGTCGATCCGGCTGACCGGCGGCCAGTACTTGTCCGCCGGGTTCACGCCCGCCGGGAAGACCGCCTCCTGCCGCGAGTAGCCGTGCGCCCAGTCGCCGGCCAGCTCGGCGGCGGTGTGCGGGGCGTTGCGCAGCGGGTTGTCCGCGGCCGCCCACTCGCCCGAGCCGACCTTGTCGATCTCGGCCCGGATCTCGATCATCGCGTCGCAGAACCGGTCGATCTCGTGCAGGTCCTCGGACTCGGTCGGCTCGATCATCAGCGTGCCGGCCACCGGGAAGGACATCGTCGGCGCGTGGAAGCCGTAGTCGATCAGGCGCTTGGCGATGTCGTCCACCGTCACGCCCGTCTCCTTGGTCAGCGGACGCAGGTCGATGATGCACTCGTGCGCGACCAGCCCGCCGGGGCCGGTGTAGAGCACCGGGAAGTGCGGTGCCAGCCGCTTGGCGATGTAGTTGGCGTTCAGCACCGCGACCTGGGTCGCGCGCTTGAGGCCCTCGCCGCCCATCAGCCGGACGTACGCCCAGGAGATCGGCAGGATGGCCGCCGAGCCCCACGGTGCCGCCGAGATCGGGCCGACCCCGGTGGCCGGGCCGGCCTCCGGCTGCAGCGGGTGGTTCGGCAGGTACGGCGCCAGGTGGGCGCGCACCGCGACCGGGCCGACGCCCGGGCCGCCGCCGCCGTGCGGGATGCAGAAGGTCTTGTGCAGGTTCAGGTGCGAGACGTCCGCGCCGAACTTGCCCGGCTTGGCGAGGCCGACCAGGGCGTTCAGGTTGGCGCCGTCCACGTACACCTGGCCGCCGGCCTCGTGCACCAGGGCGCAGATGTCGGTGATCTGGGTCTCGTACACGCCGTGGGTGGACGGGTAGGTGACCATCAGCACGGAGAGGCTGTCCCGGTGCTGCTCGATCTTGGCCTTCAGGTCCTCGACGTCCACGTCGCCGTCGACGAGGGTCTTCACCACGACCACGCGCATGCCGGCCATCACCGCGGAGGCCGCGTTGGTGCCGTGCGCGGAGGAGGGGATCAGGCAGACGTCGCGCTGGGTGTCGCCGTTGGCGTGGTGGTAGGCGCGGACGGCCAGCAGGCCGGCCAGCTCGCCCTGCGAGCCTGCGTTCGGCTGGATCGAGACGGCGTCGTAGCCGGTCACCTCGACCAGCTGGCGCTCCAGCTCGCGGATCAGGCTGAGGAAGCCCTGGGCCTGCTCGATCGGCGCGAAGGGGTGCAACTGGCCGAACTCCGGCCAGGTGACGGCCTCCATCTCGGTGGTCGCGTTGAGCTTCATGGTGCAGGAGCCCAGCGGGATCATGCCGCGGTCCAGCGCGTAGTCCCGGTCCGACAGGCGGCGCAGGTAGCGCAGCATGGCGGTCTCCGAGCGGTGGCTGTGGAAGACCGGGTGGGTCAGGTACTCGTCCTGGCGCAGCAGCGCGGCCGGCAGCGCGTCGGCGCCCTCGGCGACCTCGACCGCGGGGACGCCGAACGCGGCCCAGACGGCGGCGAGGTGCTCGCGGGTGGTGGTCTCGTCGGTGGAGACCGAGATCCGGTCCGCACCGTCCTGGTGGACGTTGACGCCGTTGGCGCGGGCGGCGGCCGCGATCTCGGTGGCACGGCCCGGGACGACGGCGGTGACGGTGTCGAAGAACTCGCCGTGCAGCAGCTCGACGCCGCCGGCCCGCAGGCCCTCGGCGAGGGCGGCGGCGTAGCGGTGGGTGCGGCGGGCGATGTCGGCCAGGCCGTCCGGACCGTGGTAGACGGCGTACATCGAGGCCATGACGGCGAGCAGCACCTGGGCGGTGCAGATGTTGCTGGTGGCCTTCTCGCGGCGGATGTGCTGCTCGCGGGTCTGCAGCGCCAGGCGGTAGGCACGGTTGCCGTCGGCGTCGACCGAGACGCCGACCAGGCGGCCGGGCAGCGAGCGGGCGTACTCGGCGCGCACCGACAGGTAGCCGGCGTGCGGGCCGCCGAAGCCCATCGGGACGCCGAAGCGCTGCGAGGTGCCGCAGGCGATGTCGGCGCCGAGCGAACCCGGCGAGGCGAGCAGGGTCAGCGCCAGCAGGTCGGCGGCGACCGCGACGATCGCGCCGAGGCCGTGCGCCTGCTCGATGACCGGGGTGAGGTCGCGGACCACACCGGTGGCGCCCGGGTACTGGAGCAGCACGCCGAAGACGCCGCGCTCGGCGATCTCGGCCGGGATGCCCTCGGACAGGTCGGCGACGACGACCTCGACACCGGTCGGCACGGCGCGGGTGTTGATCACCGCGGTGGTCTGCGGCAGGGTCTCGGCGTCGACCAGGAAGACGCCGCCCTTGACCTTGGTGACGCGGCGGGCGAGCGCCATCGCCTCGGCGGCCGCGGTGCCCTCGTCGAGCAGCGAGGAGCCGGAGGTCGGCAGGCCGGTCAGGTCGGAGACCAGGGTCTGGAAGTTGAGCAGCGCCTCCAGGCGGCCCTGGGAGATCTCCGGCTGGTACGGCGTGTAGGCGGTGTACCAGGCCGGGTTCTCCATGACGTTGCGCAGGATCACCGGCGGGGTGAAGGTGCCGTAGTAGCCCAGGCCGATCATCGGCTGGAGCACCTGGTTGCGGCTCGCCAGCTCGCGCAGTTCGGCGAGCACCTGGGCCTCGCTGCGGCCGCCGGGCAGGTCCAGGCCGGTGATGGAGCGGATCGCCTCGGGAACGGCGGTGGCGGCGAGTTCGTCCAGCGAGCCGTAGCCGATGGACGCCAGCATCTTCTGCTGCGCGGCGTCGTCGGGGCCGATGTGGCGGTTCTCGAAGGGGCTGGCCAGCTCAAGCTCGGTGAGGGTCGAGGCGCCGGTGGGGCGTCCCGCGTTCGGCTGGGCGTTCATGGTGGTCGAGGCCTCCTGGTCACGGACCGGCGGGGGTGCGCACGCCGACCGGCCGGAGCCGCTGCGGACAGCGGCTCGACCCGGGCGGGCGAACCCGACAGGCCTCCCCCTCTGTCATCGGGACCTGAGAGCTTCACCCGCACGGCGCGCTGTGGGCACGCCGCCGGCTTGCACCGTCGGTGAGGGTGGTGCCCGTCGGCTCCCTGCCGACGGTCCTGCCCTGCTTTCCAGAGTGACCTACCCCACACGGTACGGATGCCTGAGAGATTCCGGGGAGGAGTTGCTCCTTCGGCGCCCCGACCAGCGCTTTCCGTGGCCGGGGACTCTCCCGAGCGGGCTCGGCGGTCGCCGCCCAGGGTACCAGCGGCAGGCCCCCCGATCACGGTCGCGTCGGGTCGCTCGGGGTCTACGCGCGTCCCCCGGACGGTCCAGCCCGAAGCCCGTCCGGCGCACCCCGGTCGCGCCCGTCCGATTCATGGCCTTTGGTGTGAAGTGGCAGGCGGAACGGGTGCTCCGGCCACGGTCCTGCGGGAGTTCCGCAGGCGCAGCGCACTGGAGGAAAGAGTGCAAACCGATATCGACCCCCGGGACCTCATCGGCCACAAGGCGGTCGACCGCAACGGAGACAAGATCGGCACGGTCGACGAGGTCTACCTGGACGACGCCACCGGCCAGCCGGAGTGGGCGGCCGTCCGGACCGGCATCTTCGGCCGGGACGCCTTCGTCCCGCTCACCACCAGCGAGTTCTCCGGCGACGAGCTCCGGGTGCCGTACGACAAGTCGCTGGTGAAGGAGTCGCCGGACTTCGGCGTCGGCCAGCACCTGTCGCCCGCCCAGGAGCTCCAGCTCTACCGCTACTACGGCCTGGACACCCCAGCGAACGGCCGCCCGGTCGGCCGGGACGGCGACCGTCCTGCCGACCGTGAGGGTGACCGGCCCGTCGGCCGCGAGAGCGACCGCCCGGCCAGCCGGGACGGCGACCGCCCCGCGCGCCCCGACCTCGACTTCGGCACCACCTCGGCGGCCGAGCCCGTGAAGCCCATCGCCTTCCACTCCCTCGACCCCGCCCCGACCACCACCCCTGCCGACCCCACCGGCACCGCGACAGAGGTCAACGTGCGGACCCTCAACACCCCCTCACCCGCGGCCACCCCCACGACGACCGAGCCCAAGCCGCAGCCCGCCCCGATCGTGACGACCACCGCGACCACGAACTCGGCCATGGCCGCGCCGGTCCCGGAGCGCTCGACCGGCCCCGCCCCGTCGTCCCCCAACGGCCCGGTGGAGATCACCTGCCGCGAGGAGCGCCTGGACATCACCACGGACTGGCACATCGTGGGCACCGCGAAGCTGCGCAAGTACGTGACCAGCGAGCAGGTCGAGCGCCGCGTCCCGGTGGTCCGCGAGCGCGTCCGGGTGGAGCGGATGCCGGTGAGCGAGGCCGAGCGCGCCTCGCTCACCGAGAAGGAGATCACCGAGGCGGTGGAGGAGGTCACCCTGCGCGAGGAGCGCCCGGTGGTCCGCAAGTACCTCACCCCGATCGAGCGGGTCCGCCTGGTGGTGGAGCGCTACACCGCCGAGGAGGTGATCCGGGACGAGCTGCGCCGCGAGCACGTCGAGATCCACGACAACACCGCCGCCGCCCCGGCGACCCCGACGGCCACCCCGGCGGCCGAGGCCCCCCGCCCGGCCGTGCTGCGCCCGTTCGCCTGACCTCTCTCCCCAGGGCCCCGGACCACTCGGTCCGGGGCCCTCGGCATGCCCTCGTCCCGGTCGCCGCCCGGCCGGAATCCTTCGATTTTGCCAAAGCGTCACCAATGGATATTTGACACTCTGAAGTATCTCCCGGCATGGTTACTTCAGTTCATTCACTATGTACGGGAGGAAGCAACCGTGAGTGAGGCACCACAGCCCACCACCGCGGCCGAGAAGCAGAGCAGCGCCCGGGTCCTGCCGGCCCTCATCCTGGCGATGCTGTCGTTCAGCGTGGTGCAGACCGCGGTCGTCCCGATCCTGCCCTCGCTGGCCAAGGAACTGAGCGTCTCCGCGTCCAGCATCACCTGGCTGATGACCGCCAACCTGCTCTCCGCAGCCGTGCTGACTCCCCTGCTGGGCCGCTTCGGCGACCTCCGGGGCCGTAAGCCGATGCTGCTGATCTCGCTGGCCGGTCTGGTCGCCGGTTCGGCGCTGGCGGTCAGCACCCACTCCTTCACCTGGCTGGTCGTCGCCCGTGTCCTCCAGGGCGCCGGCGGTGGCGTGCTCCCGCTGGCGATCAGCATCGTCCGCGACGAGCTGCCCAAGCAGAAGGTGACCGGCGGCGTCGCCGCCATCAGCGCCTCGATGGGCGTCGGCTCCGGCCTCGGCCTGGTCGCGACCGGTCTCCTGCTGGAGCACTGGAGCTACAAGTCGATCTTCTGGATGGGCCTGGTCTTCGGCCTGATCGCGGTCGCCCTGGTCGCGTTCCGCGTCCCGTCCGACCCGGTCACCGACAAGGAGGGCGGCGCCGACCCGCTCGGCGCCCTCACCCTGGCCGGCTGGCTCTCCGCCCTGCTCGTCGCGGTCAGCCAGGGCAACCACTGGGGCTGGACCTCGACCAAGACCCTCGGCCTGTTCGCCGTGGCCGCCGTCGTCGCCCTGATCTGGGGGGTCATCGAGACCAAGGTCGCGCACCCCCTGGTGGACATGAAGATGATGTCCCGTCCGGCCGTCGCCTTCACCAACCTGGCCGGCCTGCTGATCGGCTTCGGCATGTACGGCTCGTTCATGGTGATCAGCAACTTCGCCCAGACCCCGGAGAAGCTGACCCACTACGGCTTCACCGCGACCGTCCTGCACGCCGGTCTGCTGCTGCTGCCGTCCGCGATCGGCTCGATGGTGGCGGCTCCGGTCGGCGCGATGCTGATCGCCCGCCGCGGCCCGCGCCTGCCGCTGGTCCTCGGTGGCGTCCTGGGTGCCGTCGCGATGGCCTACCTGGCCGTGCGGCACAGCCACGAGGGCGACATCTACACCTCCTCGGCGATCTTCGGTCTGGGCATCGGCCTGGCGTTCTCCGCGATGCCGGCCTACATCAACGGCGCCGTCCCGGTGGAGCAGAGCGGCATCGCCAACGGCATGAACGCCGTGCTGCGCACCGTCGGTGGTGCGATCGGCACCGCCGTGATGGCCGCCATCCTGACCGGCGACACCATGAAGCTGCCGCCGCAGATCCCGCTGCTGCTGCCCACGCTGGACGCCTACAAGCACGCGTTCTGGGCCGCGGCCGTCGTCTGCGCCGTCGCCGGCGTCGTCCCGTTCCTGATCCGCGGCGTCAAGCCGGCCGCCACCGTCGTCGCCTCGGGCGGCACGGCCGAGCGGAACTCCAGCCCCGAGCTGGCCAAGACCGACGCCTGACCAGGCGTCCGGCCGCCGCGCTCAGGGACAGGGCGCGGCGGCCCGGCCTTCGGACGGTCGCGAGGGCATCACGACCGCACGAAGTCCGGCACGGTATGCGGCCCCAACCGGTACTCCCCCCCCCACCGGTTGGGGCCGCTTCGCGTTTCACATCCCCGGCACCCCCGGCTCCGCCGGCCCTTCCGACCTCTCGGCCCCCCACAGCGGCAGCGGACGGGCCGGCTCCAGCGCCGGATCGTCCACCGCGAAGGTCCGGATGCGCCCCGGCCCGCTCCACGGCGTCTCGAACCGTACGGTGACCCGCCCGACACCGCTGCCCTGCACCCACCCGGGCCCCAGCTCGGCATGGCGGACGTCCTGCCCAGGCATCCAGCGGCGCGGCGCGGCCGCCTCCGGCTCCTCCTCGGCCGCCTCGACCTCCGCCTCCGCGTGCTCGGCCGCCTCCTCCCGCAGGGCCTGCGCGAACAAGTCCTCCTGGGTGTAGTCGGCCAGCTGGGCGACGCCCACCCCGAGCAGCCGCACCCCACCGGTGATGTCCACCTGGGAGGCCAGCCGGCGCGCCGTCTCGATGACCACCGCCTCGTCGTCGGTGGGCCCGCGCAGCGTCTCCGAACGGGTCAGCGTCGAGAAGTCGAACCGCCGGACCTTGAGCACCACCGTCCGCCCCGAGCGCCCGGCCGCGCGCAGCCGCCGCACACACCGGGCGGCCAGCACCTCCACCTCGCGCAGCACCCGCTCCCGGTCGGCGAGGTCCACCTCGAAGGTGTCCTCCACCGAGACCGACTTGGCGTCCTGATCGGCCACCACCGGCCGGTCGTCCAGCCCTATCGACATCTGGTGCACGCCGGCGCCGTGCGCCCGCCCGAGCAGCAGCACCAGTTCGCCCTCCCCCGCCTCGGCGAGGTCCGCCACGGTGTTCAGTCCGGCCCGCCGCAGCACCTGTTCGGTGGCCGGCCCGATCCCGGGCAGCGCCCGGACCGGCATCGGGCCGAGCACGGCCCGCTCCTGCCCGGGTTCGATCAGCACCAGCCCGTCCGGTTTGGCCTGCTCGGAGGCGATCTTCGCCATCAGCTTGGACCCGGCTGCCCCGACCGACCCGGTCAGCCCGGTGCGCCGCTGGATGTCCGCCCGCAGGTCCTCCGCCAACGCGAGCACCAGCCGCTCCCCGGTCTCGTGGTCGGACTCGGCCAGCACCGGACCGTAGGGGCCGGCCTCCAGGTCGACGAAGGCCTCGTCCAGGCTGAGCGGCTGCACCAGCGGCGACAGCTCGCGCAGCAGGCCCATCACGAGCTCGCTGACCTGCCGGTAGGCCTCGAACCGGCCGCTCAGGAAGGCCGCGTTGGGGCAGAGCCGGCGCGCCTGCGCCATCGGCATCGCCGAGTGCACCCCGAACTTCCGCGCCTCGTACGAGGCGGTGGAGACCACCCCGCGCCCGCCGAGCCCGCCGACGACCACCGGTTTGCCGCGCAGGCTCGGCTTGGCCGCCTGCTCCACCGCCGCGAAGAAGGCGTCCATGTCGAGGTGGATGATGCTCGGCAGTGATCGCACCCGCCGATCATCCCGCAGGGGTCCGACAATGCGTACGAACCCGGGCGGGGCCCAGGCCGGGTCAGAACACCTAGCGCTGCGCGGCGTCCGCCAGAGCCTTCGGGATGCCGTCCTCCTGCGGGCCGAGGAACAGCGGGTCCGGCCGCAGCCAGGCGTTGACCGCCGCCTTGCCCGCCCCGGGGATCTCCCGCAGCCCGCCGTACAGCCAGGTGCCGTCGTGCACTTCCGGCACCCCGACCGCGTACGCGTCGATGCCCGCCGCCTCGCACAGGGCCAGCGCCCGGCGGACGTGGAAGTCCTGGCTGACCAGCACCGCCCGCTCCACCCCGAAGACCCGCCGGGCCCGGGTGCAGGAGTTCCAGGTGTCGAAACCCGCGTAGTCGCCCACCACCCGGACCGCCGGCACCCCGTGCTCGATCAGGTACGTCCGCATCGCGTCCGGCTCGTCGTAGCTGTCCCGGCCGTTGTCGCCGGTCACCAGGATCGCCTGCACCTTCCCCGCCCGGTACAGGTCCAGCGCCGCGCTCAGCCGGTGCTCCAGGTACGGCGACGGCTTGCCCTGGTCGAGCCCGGCGCCGAAGACCACCGCGACCGGCGCGGTCGGCACGCTGGCCACCGTGCCGACCCGGTCCCCGGCCGAGCACCACAGCCACGCGCTCGGCGCCAGCGCCAGCGAGCAGAGCACCGTCGCCGCCTGGAAGGCCCTGCGCTGCACGGACCGCCGCCGCAGCCGGACCTTCAGCAGCCCGCCCCGACGCCGCAGCAGACCCGCTATCCCGGTGCCGAACCCCACGTGTCCTCCCTCGATCGCCTCACCAGGCGCAACGACGAGGCCGCGGGCCCGGACGGTTCCCCGTCCGGGCCCGCGGCCTCGTCAGTTCTGCGTTCAGACCGCCCGGTTGCGCCGTTGGGCCAGCTCGTCGGACGGGTCGTGGCCGACCAGCGTCTCGCCGGTGTCGGTGCGCTCCGCGTGCAGCCGCCCGAGCGTCAGCTCCAGCTCCCGCCAGACCGCTCCGACCGCGATGCCGAACACCCCCTGACCACCCTTCAGCAGGTCCACCACCTGCTGCGGCGTGGTGCACTCGTACACCGTCGCGCCGTCGCACATCAGCGTCATCCCGGCCAGGTCGCCCTGCTCGGCCGCCTGCAGATGGGCGACCGCCACCCGGATGTTCTGCAGCGAGACGCCCGCGTCGAGCAGCCGCTTCACGATCTTGAGCAGCAGGACGTCGCGGAAGCTGTAGAGCCGCTGGCTGGTGGCCGGGTACGCCGAACGGACGCTGGGCTCCAGCAGACCGGTGCGGGCCCAGTAGTCCAGCTGGCGGTACGTGATGCCGGCCGCCGCGCAGGCCGTCGGACCTCGGTAGCCGATCAGTTCGGACGTCGGGGCCAGCCGCTCGATGGCGGGCTGACCGGGCTGCACGGCCGGGAACCTGCCCACCCGGGGCAGGTCCGTCACGGTGCGAGCGGTGCGCGGCAGGTGCATGGCGCACAGGCCTCCCACGGCCGTGTCATCGCCGGTGCTGCTCATGCCTGCCTCCGTCCACTGGTGCTGCGGGCAACCCGAACTGCGGGCATCGGTCACCCGGACAGCCACTCCTGACGGTAGGCAGTCCCCTATGACCCGTCAACGATCGCCACGCCGGGCCAGCCAAACCACATCACTCAGGAGAGTGGTTTTTCGTGCCCCTAGTGTGGGTAGGTCGACGGTTTTTGGCAAAACGGCAAGCCAAACAACGGCCTGGCCTGTAGAGAAATCCGGTCCGCACTACTACTGCGGGCCGCTGCCCCCGAAGTCCTCGGGCGACACCTGGTCGAGGAACTCGCGGAACTTCTCGACCTCGTCCTCCTGCTCGTCCGGGATCGCGATGCCCGCCTCGGCGAGCACCTCCTCGCTCCCGTAGATCGGCGTACCGGTGCGCAGGGCCAGCGCTATCGCGTCGGACGGCCGGGCGCTCACCTCGACCCCGCCGGTGAAGACCAGCTCGGCGTAGAAGACGCCCTCCCGCAGGTCGGTGATCCGGACCTCGGTGAGCTGCTGCCCGAGCGCCTCCAGGACGTCCTTGAACAGGTCGTGCGTCAGCGGGCGGACCGGCGTCATGCCCTGCTGGGCGAAGGCGATCGCGGTCGCCTCGCCGGGACCGATCCAGATCGGCAGGTACCGATCGCCCCCGACCTCCCGCAGCAGCACGATCGGCTGGTTGGAAGGCATCTCCACTCGGACACCCACGACGTCGAGCTCATTCACACAGGCAACCCTATGGCTCAGGCCCCGGATATGAAAGCGCAGGGCCGACGCCGCTGGTCAGCGCGGTGCACCCGGGCCGCCCGGGGTCTGGACGGCCACCCCGCGGAAACCCCGTGGGAACCCCGCGGGAGGCGCTATCCGCGGCTGCGCAGACCGGCCTGGACCATCGCCGCGTGCAGCCGCACGGACAGTGTCGCCAGCTCCCGCGCGGTGGCCTCGGCATGGGCCCTGGTCTGCGGGTTCCGGTGCCGGCGCAGTGGCGCCACCACCTGCTCCACCAGCGCGATCTCCCGGTCCGCCGCGGCCTTCATGGCCCGCAGGTGCCGCGGTTCCAGCCCGTACCGGCCGAGTTCCGCGACCAGTCGGGCCACCTGCAGCGCCTCGCCGTCGTACCCGCCGTCCGGACCGGGCGCGACCAGACCGTAGGACTCCCACTCGGACAGCTCGCGTTCCCCGGACTCGGCGGCCGCCAGCAGTTCGGCACGCCCCAGCCGGACTCCGGACGGGACGTCGGCCGAAGCCCCCAGCTCCCGGTCCGCCTCCTCCACCGGCCCGGGCCGGGCGTCGGCGGAGGGCGGCAGCGCGGGCGGTGCCTCACCGCGCTCGATGGCGTCCAGGTGCTCGCGGATCACCCGCAGCGGCAGGTAGTGGTCACGCTGCATCCGCAGGACGTAGGCCAGCCGCTCGACGTCGGCCGGGCTGAACTTGCGGTACCCCGAGGGCGTGCGCTGCGGCTCAACCAGCCCCTCCGCCTCCAGGAACCTGATCTTGGAGATGGTGACCTCGGGGAAGTCGTCGCGCAGGAAGGCCAACACCGCGCCGATGCTCAGCAGCTCGTCGCCGCCGCGCCGCCGCCCACCCGGCCGGTCCGGGCGGAGCGGCTGCCTGGGGCCCGCGACCACCCCGCGCCCGCCGCGGTCCGTCTGCGGACCGGACGATGCGGGGGTGGCCGCCCCGAGAGAAGATGAAGGGGTATTCGTACTCACTCGGGCTCCTACCGACGTTGGGTTCAGTACCCCCGGTTGTGGCCGGCGAAGAACACCAGCCGGTACTTCCCGATCTGCACCTCGTCACCGTTGTTCAGCGACACCTCGTCGATCCGCTCCCGGTTGACGTAGGTGCCGTTGAGGCTGCCGACGTCCGCGACGCTGAACCCGGCCTGCGTCCGACGGAACTCCACGTGGCGCCGCGAGACCGTGACGTCGTCCAGGAAGATGTCGCCCTGCGGGTGACGGCCGGCCGTGGTGACGTCCGAGTCCAGCAGGAAGCGGCTACCCGAGTTCGGACCGCGCTGGACGATCAGCAGCGCCGAGCCCGGCGGCAGCGCGTCGATCGCCGACAGTACCTCGGCCGACAGGGCCGGCGTGGCGCCGGTGCCGGTCGTGGTGTTGGGGTCGTACGACTCCAGGCCGGAGATGGAGATGGTCGACGTGGTCTCCGCCGCCCCCTCCGGAAGCAGGCCACCGCGCAGGGCCGTACCGCAGTTGGAGCAGAACCGGGCCGAGGCCGGGTTCTGGTTGCCGCACCTGGGGCACGGAGTGGGGCCAGCCATGTTCACAGCCTCCTGGCGCGGCACACCCGACGGGTTGTGCCCGGCGTACGGGTCCGGGGCAAACCCTCCACCAGAGGTTGAGGGTCCTGACTGGAAACCTATGCGCGGGTCGCCGGAAGGGTCAACCGACGCGCCGTAGCCGCCCACCGGATTCCCGGCGTACTGGGCGGCGGCACCGTCCCGGAACAGCTGCTGCTCGGCGTACGGCGCCCCCTCGGGGGCGGGGCGCATGCCCGGCACAACGGCCTCGTCCTCGGGCCGGCGGTGCCGCGCGGTCGGCGCCTCGACGGAAGCCGCGCCACGGCCCTTGTTACGACCGAACAACTTCGAGAAGAAACTCACGGGCGAATCCCCTTGCGTGTGACAGACCCGCCCGCGGGGCAGGGTGAGAACCTCGGACAGGCCGCGGACCCGATTGCGGATCGGGCCTGCTGGAGTGGTACTCCGATGGTTGGTACTGCGGTTGGTGCTCCGGTGCGTGCTGGTACGACCCAGTCTCGCCGACGCGACGGCGGCGCCCCGCACCGGGTGCCGCCCGCAGGTGACGGGCCGTTCGTCGGGCGCCCCGTCACTTCGAAGCCGGCTTGGCGTACTGCGGCGTCTTCAGATCCACGAGGGCGTCCACGACCACCTTCTGCTGCTGGGTGATCGTCGCCCGCGCCTGGTGACTCTCCAGAGTACGGACGACACCCCCCGGGATGTTCAGCGCGGGTGTCAGATCCTGCGGGTTCCCCACGACGGTGAACCGATAGGGCTGCGAGACCTTCTTCCCGTCGATCTGCACCCCGCCGCCCGACACGTCGGTGAAGTAGGTGTTGACCACCACGCGCACATCGTTGATCTGAATCGCCTCCGCCCCCGCCGCTCGAAGTTCTTGCAGGGTGTCCAGCAGCATATCTGCCTTCACCTGCCCTTGGGGATCATCGACCGTGAGTACGATGCCCGGACCAGTGGCTTTGACGGTGCCGGCGAGCACGCCGAGCTCCGTCGCCTTCTTCCTGGTCTGCTCCTGGGCCTCCTTGGCCTGGTTGGAACTGTTCTCCAACTTGGCCAGGGACTGTTCCAACTCCGCCTTCTCCTGCTGGAGACGCTGCTGACGGCTGTCCAGTTCGTCGAGGATGCGCACCAGGTCCTCCTGGCGGGCCCCGCGGAGCTGGCTGTGGTGGTCGTTGGTCGACCGCACCTGGATCGCCAGCCCCAGGCCGAGCGAGAACAGCAGCAGCGCCACCACCAGCTGCCCGCGCGACATCCGCGGCGGCCACAGAGCTGCCTTGAGGCGCCGCCGTCCCGCACTGCGGTCCACGGCGGCCGGCTCCACCACGGACTCGGGCTCGGGCTCGGACTCAGGCTCGGGTTCAGACGCAGGCTCGGACGCAGGCGCTGCGGCCTTCACGAGCCGCACCACGGGCGCGGGCGCCGCCTCCGCATCAAGCTCAGGCTTAGCGTCAGACTTCGCCGCAGCCTGTTCCTCGGGCCCCTCGGCCTTCCCCGGCTCCTCCGGATCCTCGGCCTGGTCGGCGTGCTGGACCTCTGCGGCCCCGTCCACCGGCTCGACCGGGCCCGCCTCGGCCGCCGACTCCGGCCCCGGCGCCTCGGCAGCCCGTTCCAAGGCCTTCCCGCCGCCGTCCGGGTGCTCCTCCGCCGCCCCGCGGCCCGACTCAGGCGCGGAAGACATGGCGCCGAATCGCGGCCGCGTTGGAGAAGATGCGGATGCCGAGGACGACGACCACACCCGTGGACAGCTGCGAGCCGACGCCCAGCTGGTCACCGAGGAAGACGATCAGTGCCGCGACCACCACGTTCGACAGGAACGAGACGATGAACACCTTGTCGTTGAAGATCCCGTCCAGCATCGCCCGGACGCCGCCGAACACGGCGTCCAACGCCGCCACCACCGCGATCGGCAGGTACGGCACGACGGCGTCCGGCACCTCGGGCTGGACGAAGAGTCCGACGACCACCCCGATCACGAGACCCAGTACGGCAATCACGGTCTAGCTGCTCCTGTCCCTGCGGACGACGACCCGGGCGGGGCCGTCGTGGACGAGTGGGCTGTCGTGGTCTTCGCGGACCCGCTCGGCGTACGCCGCCCGGTGCTGCCCGCAGACGGTGAAACGGACGCGCTCGGGCTCCCGGAGGTTCCGGCGGTGGGTGGCGGCGTCGGCGCGACCGGAGCCGCCGACGGGGACGCCGGGGGCGAGGGCTCGGACGTGACCGGCTGCGCGGTCCGCAGCGTCACGCCCACCGCGGCCGGCAGCGTCAGGTTCTTCTGCGCGGACATGGTCGACTTGATGCCGTACTTCTCCTGGAGCAACCGCAGGTACTGCCCGGCCATGTCGTTCTCGAAGGCGGTGAGCAGCTTCGGCCCGTCCCCGATCGCCTGGATGTTGTACGGCGGGACGAGCGGCCGGTTGTCCACCAGCACCGCCTCGCCCGCGGCCCGGATCGCCGAGAGCGCGGTGAGCCGCTGACCGTTGATCGCCACGGCTTCCGCACCGGATCCCCACACGCCGTTCACCACCAGCTGGAGGTCGCGGTCCCGCAGCCGGCCACTGTTGGAGAAGCCCTGCCCGGCCCGCGGATCGACGTTCCCCCCGCCGCCGGTCCCCGCCGCGTCCTCCAGGACCAGCTTGACGCCCGGCCCCGAAACCTCGCCCAGACCCACCGCGCCGGTCAGACCGCCCTGGTCGCCGTCGCCCGTGGCCAGCGCCTGCTGCTGCGTGCTCTCGACCTTGCGCCGCAGGTCCTGGACCTGCTGCTGAAGGTGGTCGGCCGAGCCGTTGGTGTCGTTGATCCGGTGGATCAGCGCGTCCCGCTCCTTGGCCAGCGTCGGCTCCGCCTTGTGCGCGTTCACCGCGCCGACCGTCACCACGACCCCGACCAGCGCCAGCCCGGCGCCCAGCGTGAGCAGGCCTCGGGCCGTCCTGGGTATCCGGCTGTCGTGGTCTGCGCCCCGCGCCGCGGCAGCCTCGGCGTAGCCCTCGTCGAGGCTGTGGTCCATGACGTTGGTCAGCAGGGACATCGAGGCGTCCGGACGGTTGTACCGTCCGTTCGGGGCACTCGGCGTCGGCGTCGCTGGCATGCGGACCATCGTCCCACGTCGGCGAAGGGGCCCACGCACACCCCCTGAGCTGCACTCACGACACAAAGTGACGGATCATTGCGAACAGTGTGAAAACGGACAGCGGGGCGCGCGGACCATGCCGCGCGCCCCGACCGTCAGGACCGTCGAACGATCAGGCCGGTGTCGTCACCTCCCGGCGCCGTCGACCACCGCCGCCCACTCGTCCAGCAGCGCCTCCGTGGCCTCGTCGTCCGGACCTTCCGCCCACAGGTGGGTGGTCGCCTCGGCGGGATCCGGCAGCACCAGCGTCCAGCGCCCGTCCGCCTCGACGACCCGGACGCCGTCGGTGGTGTCCAGCCGCCGGCTGCCGGCCGCCTCGACCACCGAGCGCATCACCATCCCCTTGGCCGCCCACGGCGTCGCCAGGTCCCGGCGACGGATGTGCGCCTGCGGGATGCGCGCGTCGATCTGGCTCAGCGTGAGCTGGGTCCGCGCCACCAGGCCGACCAACCGCACGAAGGCCGCGGCCCCGTCCAGCACTCCGCTGAACTCCGGCACCACGAAACCGCCGCGCCCGTCCCCGCCGAACACCGTGCCCTCGGTGGCGGCCGCCTTCGCCAGGTCGTCCGGCGTCGTCGTGGTCCAGATGACCTGGGTGCCGTGGTACGCGGCGACCTGCTCGGCGATCCGGGTCGTGGTCACCGGCAGCGCCACCTGCCCGCTACGCCGCTCGGCCGCGACCAGGTCCAGCAGCACCAGCAGCGCCCGGTCGTCGTCGATCACCCGGCCCAGTTCGTCGACGAACGCGACCCGCTCGCCGACCGGGTCGAAGCGGACGCCGAAGGCCGCCCGGGAGGAGGCCACCAGCTCGCCGAGCCTGGCCAGCCCGGCCCGCCGCTCCTCCGCGTCCTCCGTCGGCCGCGCCTCGTCCAGCCCGCTGGAGACGGTGAGCGCCTCCACTCCGAGCCGTCCGAGGATGCTCGGCAGAACCAGGCCGGCGCTGCCGTGCGCGGTGTCCACGACCACCTTCAGTCCGGCCTCCCGGACCCCGGTGGTGTCGACGGCCCGCAGCAGGTTGCCCGCGTAGGAGTCGAAGACGCTGGACGGGAAGGTCAGGTCCCCGATCTCACCGGGGAAGGCCCGCCGGTACTCCTGGCGCGCGTACACGCGGTCCAGCTTTCGCTGGCCGGCCTGCGAGAGGTCGGCCCCGCGCTCGTCGAAGAAGAGGATGTCCAGGGAGTCGGGCACCCCCGGCGTGGTCCGCAGGAAGATCCCGCCCGCACTTCCCCGCGCGGTGTGCTGCCGGGCCACCGGCATCGGCACGTTCTCCAGGTCGCGGACGTCTATGGCCGACGTCTGGAGCGCCGAGATCATCGCCCGTTTGAGCGCACGCGCACCACGCGAGTGGTCACGCGCAATGGTGACGGTCGCCCCCTTCTTCAGGGTCGTGGCGTACGCGCCGGCCAACCGCACGGCCAGTTCCGGGGTGATCTCGACGTTCAGGATCCCCGACACGCCACGCACGCCGAACAGGTGCTCCTGGCCGCGGGACTCCCAGATCACCGACGTGTTGACGACGGCGCCGGCCTCGATGGTCTTGAACGGATAGACCCGGACGTTCGCACCGATGATCGACTCCTCGCCGATCAGGCACTCGTCCCCGATCACCGCGCCGTCCTCGATCCGGGCGGCCCGCATCACGTCGGTGTTCTTGCCGACCACGCAGCCGCGCAGATTGCTCTGCGGCCCGATGTAGACGTTGTCGTGCACGACCGCCTTGTGGAGGAACGCGCCGCGCTTGACCACCACGTTGCTGCCGAGCACGGTGTGCTCGCGGATCTCGACGCCGGCCTCGACCTTGGCGTAGTCCCCGATGTACAGCGGCCCGCGCAGCACCGCCTCCGGGTCCACCTCCGCGCCCTCGGCCACCCAGACGCCCGGCGAGATCTCGAACCCGTCGAGCTCGACGTCGACCTTGCCCTCCAGGACGTCCGCCTGGGCCTTGCCGTAGCTCTCGTGGGTGCCCACGTCCTCCCAGTAGCCCTCGGCGACGTAGCCGTAGACCCGCTTGCCCTCCTTCAACAATTGCGGGAAGACGTCACTCGACCAGTCGACGGACTCACCTGCTGCGACGTAGTCGAAGACCTCTGGTTCCATCACGTAGATACCGGTGTTCACAGTGTCCGAGAAGACCTGTCCCCAGGTCGGCTTCTCCAGGAAGCGCTCGACCCGTCCGTCGTCGTCCGTGATCGTGATACCGAACTCGAGGGGATTCGGCACCCTGGTGAGACAGACGGTGACCAGCGCGTTCTTGCTGCGGTGAAAGTCGATCAATTCCGAGAGGTCGAAGTCGGTGAGTGCGTCACCGGAGATCACCAGAAAGGAGTCGTCCTTCAACGCGTCCTCGGCGTTCTTGACACTCCCCGCGGTGCCTAGCGGCGTCTCCTCGTGGGCATAGGTCAGATGCATGCCCAGGTCCTCGCCGTCACCGAAGTAGTTCTTGACCAGTGAGGCCAGGAACTGGACGGTGACGACGGTGTCGGAGAGGCCGTGCCGCTTCAGCAGCCGAAGCACGTGCTCCATGATCGGCCTATTGGCGACCGGAAGCAGCGGCTTCGGCATGCTGGAGGTCATCGGGCGGAGTCGGGTTCCTTCGCCCCCTGCCATGACAACGGCTTTCATTACGGGTGCGTCCTCCTTTGCGGTGGTGGACCTACAGGTCCATCAAACCGTTCCAGAGGGATCCCTACCCGGAAGGTATCGTCCGACGCACCGATACGGCGTGGGACTTCTCTCAGATCACGTCTCAGACTGCGGACGCGGAGCCCGTCGAGGCCGCCCGGGTGATCCGCCGGGCCTGAACCGCGTAAAGAATACCGGCCCACCAGTACAACGTGGTCCCCCACCAGATGAAGGCCCAGCTCACCACCTCGGCCGGCCGCGCGATCCAGCTGTCCACGCTGCCGAGCAGGAGAAGCGGAAACGCGTACATCAGATTGAAGGTCGCGGCCTTCCCCAGAAAACTCACCTGGAGCGGCCCGTAACCGTGCCGGTTCAAAATGGGCAACAGCGCGCCGATAAACACTTCCCGGGCCAGCAGAATCGCCGTCACCCACCACGGAAGAATCTCACGCCAGGTCAAACCGACCAGCGTGGACAGCACGTAGAGTCGGTCGGCCAGCGGATCGAGCAGCTGCCCCACCCGACTGACCTGTCCCCATCGCCGCGCGAGTTTCCCGTCGAGGTAGTCGCTGACACCGCTCAGCATCAGGATCAGCAGCGCCCAACCATCGTTGTTGGGGCCATCGAAAACCGGCCAGAGAATCAGCCAGAGAAAAAGCGGAACACCGACCAGCCGGCCCATGCTGAGCAGGTTGGGGATGGTGAGGACGCGATCGGTCTGGACCCGCGTCTCCTGGACCTCCACCCGGGGGCCTCCTGTCCCGTGTGACGACAATGCACGTTGACCCTACAACAGAAAAGCCCCCGCCAGGTTCACCCGGCGGGGGCTTCTCTCGAATAATTGTTCGGCGGCGTCCTACTCTCCCACAGGGTCCCCCCTGCAGTACCATCGGCGCTGTAAGGCTTAGCTTCCGGGTTCGGAATGTAACC
>NZ_JBIWAP010000010.1:0-187317 GCF_044760075.1 Kitasatospora sp. NPDC098663
ATGCTGGGCCGGCCGATCGCCGACAACAGCGCAGCCCTGGCCTGTTCGAGCCTGCGACGGCGGATGTAGCCAGCGACGGTCTCCTCGCCGCCCTCGAACGCCCGGTGCAGGGTCCGGACGGAGACGGCGAGTTCCCTGGCCACGAGGGCGGGAGAGAGCTGCGGATCGGCGAGGCGGACGTCCGCGAGCTCCCGGGCGGCCTGGGCCAGGGCGGGCGCGTGGGCGGGCTCGGTGGCGTCGGGCCGTTGCCGAAGCACGCCCCGGACCAGCTCGATCAGGGCCAGGTGGGCGGCCTGCGCGCCGCCCGGGGAGAGGCCCCCCGCGGTCTGGGAGAGGAGCCGTGCGTGCCCCAGCAGCAACCGCGTCTCGGCCTTGGCCGAGGAGCCGGTGACCAGCCGGTCGCCGATGAGCGGGCCGAGGCCTCGGGCGGGCAGGATCAGTACCGTCGCTCTGGCCTGCCGGGCGGCCTCGAAGGTCGGCGGTCCGCTGCGCTGGAGCATGAAGTCCCCGGCTGGAACGGTGAGTCGGCCCTCCCGGCGCCGGGTGAAGTCCCAGACGTTGTGCGTGACCGCGTGGAACAGGACCATGTCGTCGCCCTGGTCGAGGGCGCTGCCGTTGGTACCGGCCAGCGAGTGGCTGTGCACGTCGGCCAGCACGGACTGGTGGACCAGGACGGCGCGGGCGCTGATCCTGAACTCTCCTGCGGCCCCCGGTGTGAAGGCGGGTGCGGGGTAGGCCTCGCCGACCTGTTTCTCCCAGCCCTGCCGGAACCGGTCGAACCCGTGCTCCGGCGCGCCCGGGGCGGTCACGTCGGCCGAGAAACTCCCGCCACTGCCCGGCCCGCTCGTCCCCGTCACCGTCGCCTCCCCGGGCTGGCGCTGAAGTCCCCGCGATGTGGCTCTCACGTCCAAGCGTACAGGCGCACACCCCTCCTAAGGTGAATGTCGTCGTGGGAGGCCGGGTTCCCGGCCTGCCAGGAGCAAGGCAGGTTCGCGCGGGCTGCACCGAGGAGGGCATTGTGAGCACGGACACCGGACGGGTCGTGGTGGTGACCGGAGCCGGGTCGGGGATCGGGGCGGCGATCACCCACCGCTTCGCCGCCGAGGGCGCGACGGTCGTCCTGGTCGGACGGACCCGGGAGAAGCTGGAGCACACGGCCGCCGGGGCACCCAAGGGTGTCAAGGCGCTCGTACGGACCGCCGACCTCACCGTGCCCGACCAGGTAGACGCGCTGTTCGCCGACATCGCCGGCGAACTCGGTCGGCTGGACGTCCTGGTCAACAACGCGGGCGCGCCCGCCTTCGGCGCCGTCGACGCCGTGACCCCCGACGCCTGGCGCGCCGCGATGGCCCTCAACCTGGACGCGGTCTTCCACGCGAGCCGGGCCGCACTCGGGCCGCTGCGGGCCGCGCACGGATGCATCGTCAACGTGGGCTCCACCGGCGGCCTGGGCGGCGACTATGGCATGGCCGCCTACAACGCAGCCAAGGGCGCCGTGGTCAACCTGACCCGCGCCATGGCCCTGGACCACGCCCCCGAGGTGCGCGTCAACGCGGTCCACCCGGGATTCACACTGGGCACCGGCATCACAGCGGGCCTGACCGCCGAATCGCCAGTGGTCAGGGCCTTCGCCGAGCGCATCCCGCTCGGCCGCGTCGCCCTCCCCGAGGAGATCGCCTCCGTGGTCGCCTTCCTCGCCGGAGCGGACGCGCGGTACGTGACTGGTGCTCAGCTCCCTGTCGACGGCGGCCTCCGCGCCTCCAGCGGACAGCCCCGCATTACCCCGTGAGCCGGCCACGGGTCAGGAGCGCCGAACTGCCCGCCCGACCAGGGTCGGCCGCTCCGCTCAGCGGGGACAACCACGCCAACGGCCCGATCCTACGGGCCCTGGCAGAGGAGCGAGCGCCGTGGACGAACGGCAACGACAGGTGACGCAGGGCCGCCCTCGCCGCGGGTGGGCGAGACGCACGGGCCGAGTTGACGTGATCGTCTGCGGCGCGGGCTCGGCCGGCTCGACGGTCCAAGACCCTGCGCCACGCCAACCTCGCCATCACCACCGACCTCTACGGCCACCTCCTCAAAGACTCCGCCGAGCAGGCCGTCGACGCCCTCGCCACCGCCCTCAACCAGGCTGACGCCCAGCGGGCCGAGCATGCCGCCACGGTGCTCGACGAAGTTGTCCTGCAGGACGCGTAGAGCACCGGCCCGCGGCTTCCCACAGAGCCCCGCGCGTTCATCGCTCGGCGTCGCGAACCACCCGAGCCGCTGGCGCTTCCCCTCGGCCAAGCCCAGCCAGCACATCACCGGCGGCGCCCTGGCCCGCCGCCTCACCGCCCACGGCGTCCCCAGCCGACCGGCCCCGGGCAACCGCCCTTGCGCAGCTCGCCCAGGACATGCCCCGGCGGCCCTGGCCCCCATGCTCGGCCTCCACCTGAACACCGTCACCAGCTGGCGCTCCCGCGCGGCCACCGACTGGACCGCCTACCTCCAAGCGCGCGCCTCCGGCCGAACCACGGGACAGCCCGGATCCACCGCGGCCCGCGTCAACGGAAGCTACGCAGCGCCGACCAGCGAGTGACGGTAAGCCAGCTGTACGGCCTCGCGCGACGCGGTGGGGCGCCCGCACAGATCACGTCGGTCGGTGCGGGCGTCCGCCGCGGGCGGCCCGGTGTGTGGGTGGTGGTCCGGTCTGCAGAGAGGGTCAGTTGTAGTAGTGGCGGAAGCCGGTTGATCCGTCCGCCTGTTTGGTGATGTTGATGCCCGTGGTGTTGGGGGATCCGTGCACTTGGCCGGTGTCGGTGACGAGGGTCAGGCCGAGGTTGTTGTAGTGGCCCCGGACACCTCGGGAGCCGTCACCGTGCTCGATGATGCGGAAGCTCTGGTGCTGCGATCCCACGTACGGCTCGCCCAGGACGATGCCGTCGTGCCTCAGGGACAGCGCCCTGTTGGTTCCCTGGTGGCGGATGCCGACGGATCCGTCGTTCTGGTCGACCAGGTAGAAGCTCTGCGTCGCGGCCGCGCTGTAGGGCTCGCAGACGACTTCTCCGGAGGGCTTCATCGTCAGCGTCTGGTACTGGCGGACGGCGTTGCGGTTGACGGGGGCGCGGGGCAGGTCGACGTGGTCGCCGTTGGTGCTGCCATTGTGGCGGTTGATGTAGTCCATCGGAACGATGCCCAGGCACTTGCCCGGCCGGGCGTTGACCTGGGCGAGGGTGTGCGGGTTGAGCTTCTCGGCGTAGCTCCAGGGGGTCGCGCCGAAGGGCGGCTTGTCGTTGGCGCTGGTGTAGTTCATGTAGATCTTGCGCCGGGGAGCGGTGGCGCTGGCCGCGCGGTTCATGTGGCCCGTCACCTCGGCCTTCTTGCGATCCATCATGGGTGCGTTCCACTCGTCCTGGGTGTCGAACACCGCGGTGCTGCTCAGTGCCAGGCCGCCGATGTAGGGCCAGCCGGTCATCAGGACGACCTTGCCGCGGACGCTTCTCAGGTTCGGGATCGACGGGGAGATATGGAACAGGTTGCGCCAGTTGGGCAGGTAGTTGGTTTCGAAGGTGCGCCGGAAGTCGGCCGCGGAGGCGTCGGACTTCGTCTGGGAGATCCGCAGCAGGAGGGTCTCGGTGGGATGCCACTGCAGGAAGCCCCAGAGGTGGTTCAGGGCGTCGCCGAGCATCATGTCGAGGTAGTAGTCGCCATGGTGGAGCGTGAAGCTCATATTCGACCCCGAGCCGACACGGCGGCAGCGCAGGTCGAGGAACCGGACCCCGTTGTAGAGCTGCCAGTCGAGGTCCTTCGTCTGGCAGTTGGCCCACCTGACCGGCTTGCCCCGGGCGCACGACTCGTGCGTGCCGGGAATCATCAGGTCGGCCAGGTCCAGGGTGTCCGGGAGCCGGGACATCCAGGTCCGCAGCAGCCGGTCCGGCTGGATCGCCGCGGCAGCCGACAGCATCGTCTCGGCCTCCGCCGGCGCGCTCTGCTCCACGGCCCGCAGCGGGGGCGGGCGTCGGGATAGTCCTCCTCGGCCGGTGCGGGCGGCTGCCGGTCCTGCGAAGGCGGGAGCAGTTCGTACTCACCGCCGGCACCGTCGTTGACGGCCTCGCCGTCCAGGCCCCCGGAACCGGCCGCCGGCTCCCGCGTCCTGACGCCGGCCTCGTCGGCGAAGTCCCCGTCCCCGACCGCTGCATCCCGCATGAGCTTCTCCTTCGAACACGGCGAGATCAGGGGTCGCCCGGCCCGGAACAAGCCGCCCCGGAAGGAGCAACGGGATCAGAACCACCCGATATCATCACTCAAAGTCTCAGTTGGTAACTGAATGCCACCTATCTCGCGGGTGCCGCGCCTTCTGACACGAGAGCCGGCCCGTTGCCCGCTTCGGTGGCCCGGTAGCGCTGTCGGGCCGCAGGCGGAGAAAGGAAGCAGCCGTTCCAGGCCGCACGGCCATGGGCGAGACTCAGCCTCCGATGACAGGTCAGGTGATCGCTGCAAGGCCCTTGACCTGCTGGAATACGGTCATACGGCAAGCAGATCTGGCAGCTTTCCCTGCCCAACCCCCAGCTGGGCGGTCGAAGCGAGTACGACGAACTCGACGACGAAGACAGCCTCAACGCAGATGCCGAGGACTGGGACGACGAGCAGGCCGAGCAGCACCAGCAGCGAAGCCGTGAACGCTTCGCCCAGCTCGTCCGCGAAACCGCCGCCGCCAACAGCGACCGGCTCACCTGACCGCCTACCCCACCAAGGCTGGCCGGCCGCCGACGCCCGTCGGTCAGCCGGATCTCCCTTTGTCTACGGTCAAGGGAGATCCGCAGGTCACAGCCCTTTCCATGAGCTCACGGTCGCACGGTGATCGCCCCGCGGAGGCAGACTGGGAGAAGGACGACTCGCGCGCGATCCTTCGAGGCGATCACCATGCGCTGCTCACCGAATCCCTCCGACAACCGGGACCGGGGACGCGTCTACCGGCGCTGCGGCTGCCGCGACGACCACCACCGCCAACTCGGCACCCACTGCCCCCCACCTCGCCACCGACCCCCGTCACGGCAGCTGGTCCTTCGCCGTCGACTCCCCACCTGTCGACGGCCACCGCCACACCATCCGCCGATCCGGCTTCCCCGACGAACTCGACGCTCGCATCGCCCTGCGACGCCTCAACCAGTCCCTGCCCGCCTGCGTGATCATCGACCCACGCCAGACCACCGCCGAATACCTCACCACCTGGCTCACCGAGAAGGAACTCCACCTCAAGCCCACCACCATCGCCCGCTACCGCGCCTACATCACCCAGGACCTCATCCCCGCCCTCGGCACCATCCCCCTCGACGACCTCACCCGCCACCACCTGAGCGTCTTCGTCACCGACCAGCTCCACCACGGCCGAGGCAGAGTCACCGTCCACCGCATCATGGCCACCCTCTCCAGCGCCCTCAGCGACGCCGTCACCGGCGAACGCCGCCCCCGCAACCCTGCCAAACCCCCGCTCATCTCCAGGCCCGCCCCGGCCGAACGACACCTGTGGACGGAAGAACAGGCGGCCCACTTCCTGCGCTTCACCCACGTCACCGACCCGATGTTCGCCGACCTCGCCGAGCTGATGATCGGCACCGGCATGCGCAAAGGCGAAGTCCTCGCGCCGCGCTGGGACGACGTCCACCTGCCCGAGCGCACCCTCTTCGTCCGAGCCACGCTCTCCGCAATCGACAACAACCAGCTCCTGCTGACCGCCCCCAAGACCAAGGGCAGCCGCGCCTGGGTCGCCCTGTCCGACCGTGTCGCCGCCGCCCTTGAGGACCGCGCCGGCTCACGCGCTTTCGGCCAGATCACCCCCGCCGCCGGCTACGTCTTCCACCGCCACGGCCGCCCGCTCCACCCCAAGAACGTCCTCGACCACTTCCATCTGCACGACCTGCGCCACCTCGCCGCCAGCTTCGCCATGGCCGCAGGCGTCGCCTTGCCGGTCGTCTCCAAGACCCTGCGCCACCGCACCCTGTCGACCACCGCGAACATCTACGCGGGACTCACCCGACTCGCCGCCCGCGCCGCGGGCCGACGCCATCGCCTGGACCCTCACCATCGCCGACCGCGCAGTCCTCGGCGAGCCCACCTGCCGCGCCCGGCGCCCATGGCACCAGAACCCGCGCCCCCACCGCCGCCTGGCAGCCCATCAGGCGCCACAGGAAATCGAACCGAACGCCACCTGGCCGACGTGGCCCGGCGACCACCCTGCGGCCACCAGCCGACAGAACATCAAAAAAGGCCGCTCCCGCCAGAAGCGGAAACGGCCTACGACCTGCAGTTTTGCAAGTCGGGACGACAGGATTTGAACCTGCGACCCCTTGACCCCCAAGTCAAATACCTTCGCTAACCAACCAACCGTCCATCTGCCTGACCGATCCCAAGTCAGCTATAAACTTAGCTTACAGGAACGGGAATTGGACGACAGGAGCCGCTGGCATGGTTTACCCGAGCTGACGGAGGCCCAACTGTGACAACGGCCAGAGATGTCCAATTCCGTCCAGGTGCGTCCGCATGCGTCCACCAGCGGCCAAAACAGCTGGTCCCAAAATGGTCCCAGAGCCGGGACTACTCACCGTAACGGCGGAGGGGGACGAATCAGCCCTTCCACCGCTACGGCACGGACCGGTCAGCTTGTCCGGCCTCGGGTCGCCAGGCGGGTGCGGAGCTCGCGGACGATCTCGTGCCAGCGCCACGACTCTGGTGCGTTCCAGTAGTCCTCGCCCTCCGGTTGCCAGCTGGCCAGTCCGGTAAGGCGTTCCGCCAGGAGTTCTCCGTCCATCCGGAGCGGCCTGTCCGGGTCCTGGCGGAGTTCCTCGGCGATGTCGTGGAGTTGGTGCGCGGCCCGGTAGTAGGAGAGCTGGGTGTCGGTGAACCGCCGGATCGCGTAGCCGTGGCACTTGCTGCACCAGTCGAAGTCGCTGCGCGCGAGCAGGTCCGCGACGCGCAGCAGGTCGTCGTTCTTCTCGACGCCGCGTTCCCTGGCGTGCTGGCAGAACGGGGAGTGGCCCTTGCGCTGCCACCCGGGGTCCGCGTCAGTCGTGTAGACCTGTACGTCGGCGAGGACACCCAAGGGAATTCCACTGCCGTCACGCCAGCGGTCGGTGCCGGGGGCGCGGAAGGGTTGGAGGTCGAGGCGGTCGGCACCGGCGAGCAGGCCGTGCCACACCGAGGTGGAGACCGTCCGGCGGCGGCCCTCGCGATCACGGCCGCCGTCAAGTGTCCGCAGGTCTCCGGCTCCGCGGGCCATGGCCAGGCAGCGCAGGTCGGGTTCCTTGAAGCGCTCGTCGTACCCGAGCCAGGCCGTCATGCAGGCGCCGTCGGCGTAGCCGAGGTCCGCGCCGAAACGCGGGTCGTACGGGTTCTGGACCGCAGGCGGCCAGATGCGTTCGCCGTCGGTGGGCCGGGGGCCGATCTCCTCGATCCACGGTTCGATGACGCTCTGGGGCAGATCGGAGGCGCGGGCGATCACGGTCCCGTTCCATCCTGCGGCCACTCGTGTCTCGAGCGTCGACAGGGGCAGTACTTCGGATCCCGCTCCCGGGGAGAAGACCAGGCACAGTTCGTCAACTCCCACCGGGGCCGCGTTCAGTGCGCGCAGGTGTTCCGCGTGGATCGGCAGCCGATCGAACACCGGGGTGTCGTCGAAGACGCCAGGGGTGAGGCGGACGGCCGGCTTCCGAGGTTCGGCACGGTCAGGACGCCAAAGGCCGCACTCGGTGAAGGGGGACCTGGAGGTGAGGAGCCGGTCCGCGACGAGCCGCGGGACGTTCAGCGTGAGGGTGCGGCGGCCCCAGTCGGCGTCGGTGAGGTAGGTCACGAGTACGCCGGTGCTCCACTCGTCGAGGTCCGCGAGGAAGCCCCGGTCGTACCCTGCCGAGGAGTCGTCGACGGCTTCCGCCAGGCGGACAATCACCTGTCGGGTCCGCTCCGCTCCGGCGTCCTCAGCGGCCGCCCGTGCCAGGCCCTCCCAGGAGGCGACCAACTCGTCCACGGCGGAGCAGAGCTGGTCGTAGCCCTTGCGGTGGGAGCGTAGCCGCCCCGTGATCTCGTACACGGCCCGCCAGCGCTCGTCCCCCGGGCTGCAGCTGCCAGAGGCCCGGTGCTGCCAGTCGGACCACAGGGATTCGAGGGACTTTGCGACCTCCGTGCGGTTGCCGCGGACGGCGAACGCCGGGTCGTCGACCGGGAATTCGGGCTTTCCCAGGGAGCCGGCCGCTGCTGCCTCCAGCAAGCCGCTCTCCGGGACGAAGAGCGCCGCCTGCGTGCGCAGGGTCGGTCTCCAGGTACTGTCGTTTCGCTGCGAGCGCGGGCTCGGCCCATTCACCGAGCCAGTCGTACATCGAGAGGGCGGCCTCGGTCAGGTGCAGGCTCTTGACGGCGCCGCTCCATGCCTCGCGCACCCTGCCCCGGAGGTATTCGGCATCCTCGCGCGCCTGCGCGTCCGGTTCCTCGTCCTCCGGGTCGGTCTCGGGGGTGGAACGCAGCAGGGCCGCGGCAGCCCGCACTTCGTCGTCCGCCCAATCCTCGTCCTGGTCGGGCCCGGTGTAGGCGTGGAGCTGGTACAACAGCCCCGAACCGCTGAGCGCGCGCAGGAAGATGCCGAGTCCAGTCCCGGGCCGGGCCCAACGGCTGCATCGGTCACACTGCGCGCACATCCGCCTGATCGTCTCCGCATTCAGCGGCACCTGGGCGGTGACGACATCCCGAGTGCGCAGCATGCTGCATGACCGCGTGGCGTGGAACTTGGCGTTCTTGCTCGTGGCCGAATGAACGGTGATCGGCTTGCCCGTGAAGGGCCCGAGTGCGACATCTGCGGTCAGAGCGTTCTCGAGCACGTTACTCCCCTGTCGGTCTCGGCCCGTGAGCGTAGCCGCGGGCACCGGCAACCCACTCCTCACGGCTGGAGTAGGTTGCCGCAACGGCATGTTCGGATACAGGCGCCTGGCGCGCCGTCCTCGGGTCAGCGGCGGAAGCCCCGCCGGGGATCGCGGGCGTCGACGTTGTCGAACGGTTCGAACCACACGGCCGGACGCAGCTCTCCGGGGCCCAACCACTGGTTGGTGTCGGGACCCTCGATGCCGGCGTATCGGGAGCTGTAGAGCATGAGCACATCGGTGTCCTGGAAGAACATGCTGGTGCAGGCACTGAAGTCGTAGTCGTCCCGGTGAACGGGCAACTCGGCGTGGCCGGACGACTTGTCCACGGCGAGTTCGCCGCACTGGCTGCCGGCGTCGTCGAGGGCGAGGTGCAGGGCCATTTCCTCGGCGGTGCAGGTCGGTTGGGGCCAGTGGCCGTGTTCCAGGTCGTCGGTGAGGTCGTCCACGGCACGGGCGAACCTGCGCCGCCATCGGTGGTCCATGGCGAAGGTGGGTTTCGGCAGCCGGGCGAACACGCCCCAGGTTCCCTCGTGTACGTCCGGCATCAGCCGACCGTCGCCGAGTTCTTCGGCGTCCTCGTACGCCTCGTCGGCGAGTTCGCACAGCGCTCCGTGGAGAATGTCCGCGGTGCGCGGGGTCAGGCTCCACAGGCAGGACTCGTCCTCGCACTCGGGGTCGTCGCAGTGCACGGGCTCCGTTGCGAACAGCGAGGCGAAGTCGGGTACTTCGTCCTGGGCGGGCTCTTCGGACCGGCCGGCCATGAGCAGGGACGAGCCGGGGCCGAAATCGACGACGACGTTCCGGCTCCAACGGGCGACCTCGTCCCCCTTGTCCCGGCGCAGGAAGCCTCCTTGCCCACGACCGGTGAGGGAGTCGGCGCCAGCGATCTCGATGTCCTCGTCGGTGAGCCACATGACGGCGCCGATCACGTCGTGCGGATCGTTGGCGTACAGCTCCTCGGCCGGTCCGGGCGTCCAGCCTTGGGCGCGCGCCGCTTCCAGCACCGCGTTTCGGTTGCGGATGTGGAACTCCCGGAGCACAGCCACCCTGATCACCTGGCCGGGAAGGTCGCGCAGGCGCGGACCGGCCCCAAAGGCTGTAGGCACCGCCCTGTCATCCCGATCGGGTTCGTCCGACTCGGCTGCGGCCTGGTTCCCCTGTTGCTCAGGCCAGATGGCAAGCGACCCCGGGTCGATGGGCCAGGCACGGGAGAGCGCCCGGGTCACGGCCTGCCGCAGGGAGGCCGCCGGCGCGTCGGGCAGTTGCCGACAGAATTCGTCCACGCGATTCACCGCCCACGTGTCCGGGGTGGACTTCAGCGCTTGGAGGAGCAACCAGGCCGCGCGGTCGGCCAGTTCCGCCTGGCGGCAGGTGAGAACGGCCTGCAGGGAGTCGGGGCCGCGGTCGTGGCCGACGCGCACCAGGACGCGGCTCTTGCTTGGAGTGTGTTCGCACAGGAAGTCGATTGGTACAGCAATGAGTTGACGCTCAGGCATACGGAGACTCCGGAAAGGCGGGCGCAGTGCGCTCTGGGATGAGGAGTTCCGCTGGTGGACGCGCTGCTGGCGAGTCCCCGGACGGGTGAAGTCGTTGCTGCGGCTGGTTCCACCGATGCTGTCGGCGGCCCGGACCGGGTGCTGCCGAATACCGTACATGACCTCGGGGGGCAGTCCAGCCGGATTGGCGGGCCGGTCTTCGGGGCTTGGTGCGATCGCGTCCGGCAGCCCGATGTGTCCGAGCGATGCTGCAGGATGGTGGCGCTGATCCGTCTCGGAAAGGGAGAGCGATGTCCGCCATCGGCAACCGGTTGCCTGTGGAGTTCCTGACCGCCGTCGCGGCCGGTGCCGAACCTGGTTCGGCTGCGGCGCTGATGGCGGCTCAGCAGGCAAAGGATCGCCACGACGACCGGCAGGTGGGAGAGTTGCTGGCGGCCCTCCTGCGCGGGCCGTTCCGGACAAGCGCACCGGCCTGGATGCTGACGACCGCCGTGGCGGAGGGGCTGCGGCAGGAGGAGTCCGACTATCGCGCGAGCACAACCGTCGAACTGGCCGCCCTTGCCCTGGGACACCCGGACTTTGACATGGAGCTGCTGGCGGACGCCCTGCGCGGTTGCTCCGCCTACCGACTCGGCATGCTCAGCACCACCGACCGTCCGCCGACGCTGACCGCCGCGGTGGCTGCCGAACTCCACCGGCGGGTACCGCAGCCGCCGCACTTCACGTCCGCCATGCTGAAGGACCGCACGCCGGCGCAGGAAGTACTCCGGACCGGACGCCTCGACGACCGTGTCTTCGACGCCGCGGTCGCGCTGCTTCCCAGCGCGCCGGAGCAGGTGCACGCGGATGGCGAGAACTTCACAGAAGAGTTCGATAGGTTCTGGGCGGAGTGCGAAGCATGGGGGCGCATGTGGCGGACAGTGCTGGAGCAACAACCGGACCGTCACGCCCGCTTCGTGGCGGCCACGGACGGAGCTAGGGCGAGCTCCACCGTGAGGGAGCAGTTGCTCGGTGGCCTACCGTGGCTGGTGGAGCCCGAGTTGCTCCGTCGGATCGCGCTGGCCGACCTGGCCGGATTCGACGCCGTCATGCTGACGACGCGGATCTGCCGGGCTCTGGTCGACGGGGCCTCCGAGGAATTCGTCCGGGAGCAGTTCGCCACCGAATTGGCCTCGCTCGACGACAGGGGACGCAGGAGGCTCAGCCTCTATATGGGGAAGGACGCCCTCCACGAGGCCAAGGAAGGCTGTGGCGTGGCGGTTTCCTGGGTGGAACACGCCGCGGACGGCCGGTGGAAGCTCATCCTCGACCCCGCCGAGGCGAAGCCGCCCTACGGCGGCGACCCCTACCCGTGGCGCACCCCGCCGGACGAACTCTCCGATCTGGCGCGCCGGTTCGCGCTCGTCGCCGAACAGGCCCTGCACACCTGGCAGCCGCGGGAGCACTACGGAATCAGCCGGGCCGCCGACCTCCGTTGGGTGCACGCCATGCTGGTGCACCTCCCCGAGGTGACGGCCGGGACGAGGGCCGCCGTCCAGCGCATCGTCCGCGACGCCCGGCGCGGCCCGAGCCGCCCCCGCTCCTACAGCCACCAGGACTACGACGACCACCAGCAGTTCACGAAGCTGCTCACCGACATCACCCGGATCGTCGCCGACCCGATCCCCCAGTCGGCCGCCACCCGCCGCGCCGCGCTCGGCGACCCCGCCGATGTGACAGTACGTCAGCTCTCCGTCGTCGAATCCGCCGTCCTAACCACCTACTTGGACCAGCACACCGGCAACGACCAGCTGGTCGAGAAGGCCCTGCTGTCCTGCGCCCAGCGAGGCGGCTACCGGAGCGAACCGGCCTTCCCCGACGTCCTCGCCCGGCACTCCGCCCCGCAGCAGGCCCTGCCTGCCCTCACCCACGACCTGCGCCGCAGGCTCGGCGGCGGCCCCAACGACCGCGAGTCCTGGGCCCGGCACGTCCTCGCGCTGCCCGACTGCGACCGCGAAACCGTCCTCGCCCTCCCCGCCTGGACGGCACTCACCGTCGGTGGCCCCCGCTACCGCAGCAGCACCCACCCTGCCGTCCTCGCCCTGGTGAACACCGCGCTCGGCAACGACCCTCCGGCCTGGCAGCGCTTCGCCGACAGCCCGATCAGCCACGCCGGCCCCACCGCCTGGCTCCGCCTCGGCGAGGTCCTCGACGCCGCGGCGCACGGAACCCCGTGGCCGAAACCGCCCGCGTCCCGCTGAGCCGACGACGGGTTCCGGTTCACGCTCTCGACGGCATCCGCACCTCCTACCGCACGGAGCTTGTCGAAGGACCGGAACCCGGTCATGCCTCCTCTCGCACTGTGCCCCTCCCAGGCGAAAGCGACTTCGACGATGTGCTCGCAGCGGTCAGCAACATCCGGGAGCGGCCCGTCCGGGTTGTGCGGGGAGAAGCTGGGAACAGGCGACGGTGCCCCCTGGGTGCCGATGGGCTACGCCTCAAAGAGGGAGAGCTGACCGTCGCCCTCCACCTCCAAACCGTCCGGCTCCTCCAGGTCCGGCAGTGGCTGATCCTCGGGATCCGGGTCAGCGGCAGGCTCGGCCGATGAACCGGATCCCATCCACGCCTCAGCGGCCGCGCCTTCCTCGTCGGCCGCGTCGCCGGACTTCGGTGTAGGCAGGACGTACTCCTGCGCAAGTCCGGCCAGGTGGAGCGGGAGCGGCAGCGCCGTCGCCTGGGTGTAGTCCGGGGACTGGCGCAGGAGGTGGGTGAGCAGGGCGAAGGCACGGGGATCGTCGCCGTCCTTCTCGTGGCAACCGAGGACGGCGATCTCCAACAAGCCGGGCAGCCAAGCGTTCTGGTCGGTGTCGATGGTCGGCTCGCCCTTGCGCTTGCCCTGCAGGATCGGGCGGGTCGAGAGCTTGTCGGCGGTGACGGCCGCGTGCTTGGCCGTCACCGGCTTCGCGGTCGTGCTGTGGAACACCCGCGCTCCGTCCGGGGCTTCGCCAGGCTGCCAGACGCCCTGCTGGATGCCGTTGGGCTTGCCCCCCTTGGCCAGCCCCCACCACTGCGGTGTCTCACCCCGCGCGCCGGCCCGCACCCTGACCAGCCGCATGTCGGGGTCGAGGTGCCTGGCCGGAGCGAGACCGTCCTGGATCCGGTCACGCTCCACGCGACCGTCCTGGAGCCAGGTCCAGTGCTGCCGTGCGTTGTGTGCCTCGGCGAAGAGCACGGTCGGCTCGGCGCGCAGCGAGGACCTCAACTGGTGCAGCCACTCGGCTGCTTCACGGCGCTGCTGTTCCCGGTTCTGCCACGGGGACGGGCGGCCGGTCGCCTCCTGCTCCGCCGGGGACTCCGCCGCCGGCGCGTCGGCGGCCTGGCGCGGACCGGGCAGCAGCGGATGAACCTCGGCACGGCGGGTGAGGCGCGTGAGCATCACCGGGTAGGGCACCCAACCGCCCGCGCCGTCATGGGCGTCCGGATCCCAGCCCTCGACCCGGGCCGCCCCGGTGCCCGCCGGATCCGGGGTGATCAGTACGCCCACCGGAACGTACGCGGCCCATCGATTGCGTGTGGTGCGGTTCTTGCGGACCATCCACAGGGCCGCGTACCGGAGCCCCGCCGGCAAGCCCTCGCCAACCTGTCCTAACGGTACGGTGCGTGCGCCGAGTTGACGCAGGCCGTCGTCCCAGGCGTTGCGAGTGCGGTGTCCCAGACTCGTGTCGGTCTCCGCGCGACCGCCCTTGCCGTCCGGACCACCGGCCTCCACGGGCACGGTCGTGAACTGCGTGACGTACCCGGCCTGGGCGCATCCGAGTCGCAGGGCGAACTTCGGATCAGACAGCTTGTCACCGAAGCTCTCCGGCCGACCGATCTCCACCAACGCCAGTGCGGGCCCGGCCGAGGTCCGGTCGGCCGCGAGCCACTCGGCGATGCGCCTCCTGCGGAGGTCGACGGCCGCCGCGACGTCGGTGTTCCCGGACCGGGCACCCTTCGGCAGGTCCAGTGGATCGACCAGGCTTTCGGCCGTCCGCTCACCCGTGACGACCAGCGGACGCAGGCAGCGGACGCGCACCGTCAGCTCCGGCGCGGACCACTCATGGACGACCGGCTCACCCGGAGTCGCCGCCTCGTACTGCGCGGCGGTGTACGAGCCGCCGTCACCCTTGATGCCGAGGTGTTCGGCCAGCGAAGCGAGCGCTGCGTCCCGCAGCCGGGGCGACTGCCACAGCAGCCGCGCCTCCAGCACCGGAACGCCGCCCTCCCGCTCCATCTCCGGCAGAGCGTCCAGTGCGTAGGCGCAGCTCAGCCGGCGCCGTGCCCGCTGTGCTTCCTCCTCGGCCTGCTTCCCGTCCTTGGGCCCGTTGGTGCGGGGAGCGTTGAGCGGGGTCCCGCGATCCAGCAAGGTCAGGTCGGGAGCCCGGCGCAGCCCATTCGGGAGCGCCTGCTCCGCCCAGGCCGTGAGCTGGGAGATCTGCTGCGTCATGAATCCGGCACCGACGTCGTGGCTTCCCATCGCCGTCCGGTAGAGAATCGCCGCCCGCATGTCGTCGCGCAGCCACGAGACCGGGTCGGTGAGGATGTCGTCGGCGTCCGGGAACGGCTCGCCCAACGGCAGGCCGGTGAGCATCCGTGCCGGGCCGCCGTCCTTCCACCGGTCGCCGAAGTCACCGTTCTCGGCTCGGTACCGCTCGAGTCGGGCGACGGCGAACCGCTCGCTCCGCGGGGTTCCCGGCAGGAACGGCACTCGCGGGCGCAGCAGCACGGTCGTGGCCGATGCCCACGGCAGCCGCAGCCGTCCCGTCTTCGCGCCGACCCGGGTGGCCCAACGCCGCACCGACCAGTGCAGGTGGAACCGGGGCAGCGGATCGAACGGCGTGGTCTGCAGGGTGATCGACAGCACCACCGACCACCAGGCGTCCGGCTTGCCTCCCTCGCCGGGGTGGCACAGGGGCTGTGAGACGAGCTGCGCACCTTGGTCACGGGCGCCGCGCGGCATCGCACGGAAGGTCAGCTGTCCGGACCCGTACGGGTAGGAACCGAGAGCGAGTACCTGACGGGCGAGCCAGTCCGGGCTGAGCGCGAACTGCACGGACGCCGGACGCGCGGTACCACCCGCGGTCGTCTCCCTCGGTAGCAGTTCCTGAGTCAGCATCTCCCAGCGCGGCGGATGCGCCGTCAGCTCGGCCAGGGCGTCCTTGAGCAGACCGCGGTACTCCCGCTCGGGACGCAGATCACGCAGCCAGTGGGCGACCAGCGTGTCCAGGACCTCCGGCGGCAACGGGTCGGGGACGCCCGCGGGCACGCAGAGCCACGGATCGGGCTCCCCTGGCCCACGGTCCCCGTAAGGGCGGGGCAGCACCAGGACATCGGGGGCGAACGCCTGCAGTACCTGTTCCAACCGCCGGGTGGGGACCGTCCGCCACGGCTCCTTGCCCGCCGCGACCACCGAGGCGTTGCACAGCTCCAGGACCGCGTCACGCCAGCGTTCGGGGAACGGCATGACGCGGTACGGCGCCGTGAACGACGCGTCGGGGGCGGCCGGGATCCACGCGGTGGTCCGGGCGTTGCGGTAGAGGGGTGGCACGTGGAGCTCCTGTCGGGCTGGGAAAGGACGGGCCGGCGCGGGACGGCGGGTGTTCAGCGGTGCGTCATGGTGCGCAGCGCGTCGTAGAACGGCTTGTAGAGCAGGCGGACCAGGGCCGGCGCCGCCGGGTCGGAGTCCGAGACCGCTCCCGGGGGGGTGCTCAGATAGGGTCCGAGCACCGAACCGAGTGCCTGGAGCAGGCCGTCCGGCGCGGTCACCGCGGACGACGACCCGGTCTCGACGCGCCCGGGTTTCACCGGGCCCGGCGCCAACCGACGGGCCAGGGCCGGCGCGAAGGCCGCGTCGACGAAGACCACCCGGGCCGGCACCCCGCCACGGACCAACCGGCCGATGACCTGCCAGAGCGTGACGAGTTGGTCCCAGGCGAACGCCCGCTTCTCCCAGGTGGGCAGCGCCCGGTACGCGTAGCGGCGGGTGAGCAGTCGACGCCACTCCCGGCGGCCGTGGAAGCGCAGGGTGCGCGCCGCCTCGTCCAGGGAGCCGGCCTTCTCCCACAGTTCGGTCAGAGTGTGGGGGCCCTCCAGGCCGTCCGGGCGGGGTTGGTCCCGCAGCATCCGGCTCAGCCAGTCGTTGACGGCGAACACCGACAGGTCCAGATCGTCCGGACGCGGGTGCGGCCGCACCATGAACAGCGCGACACCGAAGGCGGCTTCGCCCTGTTCGTTGAGGATGTTGTGGCCGCGTTCGACCGCCAGCAGCGGTGCCACCAGCACCTCCGCATCGGCGTCCTCGGCGAACCGCGCCACATCGCCCCGACGCACCACGACGAGTTGCTCCTCGTCCAGGCCCGGAGCCGTGCCCGCCGCCTCCGGGTCCCGCTCCTCGTCGTCCGGCACCAGCACCCGGACCTTCCCGCGCCAGGCATCGAGTTGGTTCAGGGTGTCGGCCACCGCGTGCGCCTCACGGTAGCTGCCGACCAGCAACAGCGCCCTGCGGCGGGACAGTTCGGGGATGCGGCTGATCTCCTGCGCCAGCACCGAGCTGCCGCCCGGCCCGGGCTCGCCCAACCGGTGGGCCATCGCGGCGGCCTGGGCGATCCGGCTGCGGGGAGGCGTGCCCGACAGGCTCATCGCCCGGCCCTCCCGGTCGTAGAGGAAACGGGTGGCGAAGCTGGTCCCGGCAACCGCCGCCAAGGCCTCGTCCGACGGCTTCAGCACCACGGAGACCGGGACGCGGATGTGTGCCCGGGTGGACTCGCCGGCCCAACTCGTTCCCGACATCAGCACCACGTGCGGTCCGCCCCGCCCGGTGCCCGGGTCGGCGCCGATGGTGTGCAGGGAGAGCAGCAGTTCGCGGCCGACACCGGCGCACCGGAAGAACCGCAGGGTCCCGCCGCGTCGTCCCGCGTCGTCCCGCTCCTCCCCGTCCGGCAGGTACTGGTAGCCGAGCACGTTGCCCATCGGGGCCTCGGGCACCAGGGGCGCGTAGTCCAGCGGCACCCGTCGGGCCAGTTCCCTGCCCTGGGAGTCGAGCCGCAGGGCCGCCTCCACCTGCGGCCAGAGGAAGGTGAGCCGCTCCAGCCGATGGTGCAGGATGCTCAGCAACAACAGGAACGAGATCCGCAGGACCAGGGCGTCCCACCACGCCGACGGCAGCGCCTGGGCGCGGACCGCCGAGGCCGGCAGCCCCTCCTCGGCCCGCTGCCGCAACACCTCCTCCTCCACCCGGCTGACCAAGACGTCGGCCAGACGTCGCATCCGCGTCCGGGTGCGTCCTGCGGCCAGGTGGTGCAGCAGAGCCCGCGCCGCCCGCACCAGCGACGCGGCCAGCTGGTCCACGCCGTCCCCCTCGCCGAACGGGTCGTCACGGAACTCGTCCCAGGCGGATTCCAGCTCTCGCCGGGCCGGGGAGAGGGTGAGATGGGGGGCCGGCGCGGAGGTCTGCTCCACGTCGTCGTATCCCTCGTACAGCTGGGTTTCGTCATCGGGGCCCGCGCTGTCGTACTCCTCGTCCCCCGGCACGGCCGCGCCGTCCGCCCCGGCGTCGCGGTCGGCCTCCCGGTGGATCCGGCCCAGGTCCCGGAAGAGGCCGTCGAGGAGTTTCTGCTGGAGGGTCCAGGGGCTGAAGTAGGACGGTTCCGCCCAGGTCCGCAACTCCTCGTCCTTGATCAGCAGTGTGCACAGCGGGTCGACGGCGAGCGTGACGCCGCCCAGGGCGCGGTTCCATTCGGCCACCTGCCCGTCGGTCAGCGGCAGTCGGCCGCGCCGGCTCAGCTCCTCGATCTTGTAGCGGTTCACCTGGTCCAGCCAGGAGTCCGTGTCCGGCCGCACCAGCGTGCCGGACGGGACGAACAGCCGGTCCAGGCTCATCTGGACGTTGTCCGCCTCGTCCACGAAGATCAGATCGCTGCGCAGGCAGGCGAGTTCCAGCTGGCGCAGCCGCTCGTCGTTGAGCTGGACGGCCACCTGACTCTGGACCAGACTCTGCGGATTCGCCACCCAGACCAGGGCGTCCACCTGGCTCCGGGCAGCGGTGTGGCGCGGGCAGCCACCCCACATCGGGCAGGCGTGCGGCTTCCCGGACAGCTTCTCCGGGGCGGACTGCCGCGGCGGCTCCTGCGGCGCCGGTCCCTCGGGCGACCACGCCCGCAGCGGCGCGGCGGTCGCCGGTTCCGGACGCCGTCGGGCCGTCGGTTCGGGGTGCAGCCGGTTGCAGGGCGCGTCACGGTACTCCAGCGGGCCGCCTTCCGCCCCTCGCAGACCGCTCACCAGGCAGACGGTGCTGAGCAGATCGAAGCCGGGGTCCTCCTGGTCGAGAATGCTGTGGAAGCCGCGGGACGCCAGCCGCCGGTGCAGCCGCTGGACGTGCAGCTCCCGCGTGGTGATGCCGAGTACCGGGGCCACCGGGATCCCCAGGGCGTCGAACTGGGCGCAGAGCCGCAGTTGTTCGGCGACGTCACCGACCACCAGCGTGGTGCGCAGCGGCGTCTCCCGGCGCGCCGCCCAGACGGCGACCAGGGACATGAAGGTGCTCTTGCCCGCGCCCACCATGCCGACCAACTGAGTCAGGCCGTCCAGGGTGAGCGCCTCCGTCTCGGCGAAGTCCGTACCGGTCCGGTCCCGCACGGCGAACCGCAGGCCGTCGAGACGACGCACCCAGTGGCCCGGGCTCTCGACCTCGGCTTCCCGCTCCCGCGCGTCCATCCACCGGGCCGTCGCGTAGAGCTCCGCGCGGGGCACGGTCAGGGGCGCGCCGCCACCCGGCCTGCCCGCGGCCAGGTCGTGTCCGGGCCCGGCGGGCTTGACCAGTTCCTCCGGGATGGTCACCGAGGCGATCCGCCGGCGCTCCTGGAAGGCACTCGTGCCGGCGGGCGCGTCGTCCAGGTCGCGCGCGATCAGGCCGGGCACCGCGGCGAGGGCGCGGTCGTAGACCCGCACGCGGCCCGCCGCGACCATGGGCAGCTGTGGTCGCGGCGGCCGCGCGGAGTCCAGTGGCGGCAGCGCATAGGCCCGCAGTCGATCGGGCAGCAGGCGGTAGGCCTCCAGCGCCTGTCGCCAGGCGCGCCGACGCAGTGGCCAGAGCAGGTACCGGGCCGCGGCGAGCGCGGTGCGCTGCCACGGACGGTCCGCGAATCCGGCACGGGTGGCGAACGGGTAGCCGCTGAACAGGGCGTAGGCGTTCTCGGCCGGAGTGTCCGGCGACAGCCGCTCCAACAGCCGTAGACCGAGTTCGACTCGGCACAGGTCGAGCGGTGTGAACCCGTCGGGGGCGCCCGCGCCGGCCCACTCCGGCCCCAGTGCGGCAACCACCTCGGCGTAGGCGCTGCGCTCGTCACGCATGGTCGGTCTCCTCACGGGTGGTCGTGCCGATGTCACGCAACCGTTTCCGTGCGGCGTTCACCAGCTCCTCGTCGGTCACCAGAAGCAGTCCGCGGGCCGAGGCGGGACGTGAACGCTCGAAGGTCTGTCGGTAGTCGGGCCGTTCCCGGACCCGGTACGCGGGGACCACCCAGAAGGCCTCGTCGTACGGGGGTCGCCGTGGTACGGGACGGGCCGCGCGGCCCAGGAATCCGGGGTGCGCCCAGTCCTTGACGTCGATGGCCCAGCGGTGGCCGTCGGGGAAGACCACCAGCAGGTCGTAGGCATCGAACCCGGGCCACATGGTCACCGTCAGGCCGAGAGCGGTCAGTCCACGTTCCAGGTCCACCTCGGCGAGGCCGGGGCCGGTCACATGGCGCCGCAACGGCCGCTCCAACTGGTGAACGACCCCGGCCTGTTCGGCATCGATCCAACGGCCGACCGACGGATCGCCCAGTCGCCGGCAGCGGTCACGCTCACACCACCACTCGCCACCGGAGACCGGGGTCAGCAGCGTGCCGCACCGGCCGCACACCGCGAACTGTCCGTTCCGGCTCAGCGCACGCGGCACCTCGGGATAGATCAGGTCGATCAGGTCCCACACCGGTTCAAGCGCGAAGTCGCGGTGCAGGGCGAAGTGTTCAGCCGTGGTGAGCACCGGCCGCTGCACCAGCAGCCGACGGAACTCGGCGTAGGCGGACTCCTCCCCGTAGGCCTGGCAGCGCTCCAGTGCCCCGTGGATCACCAGCCGGTCGCGGTGCGACACCGCCGGATCCTGGGCGTGCGCCTCCCAGTCGCCCCACTCGTGGCAGAGCTGGGTGGGGCGCCAGGAGACCGGATCGATGAGCAGGTCGTCGGGGCCGGCAGCGTCCGCGGGGAGCCGCAACGGCCAGTCCTCCAACGGAATGTGGGCGCAGCGCTGGACGAGTTCGGCGAGCGACGCGGGCGGCCGGGCGTCGTTTCGCAGGAAGGCCACAGCGGAGCGGTCCAGCGCGAGTTGGACCACCGGCGGGTACGGGAGGCGGAAGGCCTCCAGACCGTCGAGGTGCTCCAGGACGCACAGGGCGCGGGCCACGGTGGCCAGCATCGGGACGCCGTCGTGGGCCGCCCAGTCGTCAACGGCGGCGGTGGAGAGGTCATCCGGGGCCGGACCGGATCCGGTCGAACGCATCAGGGCTTCCCAAGTTCACGGCGCCCCGTCACCCGCACGGCACCCGCTGCCCGCTCCCGGCCGGTCGCGCACCAGGACAAGGCCTCGCAGTCCGTGCAGGCGTAGCCGGCCCTGGGCAGCGCTTCGTAACGGCTGTCGGCGGCCCACGGTACCGAGTAGCCGGCCAGCACGGCCCGGGCCCGTTCCAGCGTGGCCGCATCACGAGGGGAGAACTCCTCCAGCGAAGGCCCGTCCGGCCGCAGCGTCTCCAGTTCCACCCTGGAGCGGCGGGCGTCGCCACCCAGCACACCGGAATGCAGCAGCAGCACGCCGAGGGCCAGTTGCGGGTACTTCTCCAGCAGATCCACGGTGCTGGACGGTGCGCGGGACGCCGTCTTGGTCTCGCGGAGCACGACACCACCGCGCTCCTCGTACAGCAGGTCGCAGTCGGCGACCACGAGCACGTCGGACCGCGGGTCGTGGACGGCCAACCGGTACTGCGGCCTGAGCCTGCCGGCCGCGGGCATGTTCAACGGGCAGTGCCGCCGGTGTGACCGCACCATGGCGATGGCACGCGGCAGTTCCTCCTCCGAGAGGCCGTCCAGATTCTCTGGCAGCGGCACCTCGTGGCAGGGGCGGCCGAGCGGGTCGGCATGGCGCTCGTTCAGCCAGGCGTCCACGGCCCGCCCCCGGCGCAGCGCCTCGTTCTCCGTCCTGCCGTCCCTGAGCTTGAGCACCCGGGTCAGGTGGTAGCGGGCCGGACAGTCGTGGTGCGCCCGCAGGTCGCTGACGGACACACTGCGGCGCTTGCGCGTCCGGCTCGGTGGCGGCGCGACGAGCACGCCGGGAGCGCGGAGCACCGCCGGGCAGGCCGTGAAGCCCTTGCACCGCACGCAGTCGGAGCCCGGCTTGAGCTCGCGACCGTCCAGGGCACGGGCGAGCCGCGGGGCGACCTGGGCATCGTGCAGCGACTGCACCTGGGCCGCCGTCCAGTCGGCCTCGACGCCGGTCTCCGCCGCCCGCAGCAGGACAAGACGCCCGTCCGCGAGACCTGCGGAGAAGATCCGCATCCGCTGAGGAGACGGGGGCAGGTCCGGAACGGACTCGGCCGGCGTGGCGAACGCGTCCCGCACCGGGCGGCCGCAGAGCATCACCGATGCCACGGCGGACAGTTCGGCCAACGGCAGCACCTCCTTGGCAGGCCCCAGACTGGGGATCACCAACTCCCGCACACTGCCGTCGGGGGAGGCGTACTGCCGGCCCCAGGCGGTGCGCTCGTAGTGGGTGACGCCGCGGGCATCGGGGACTTCGAACGCTGTCCGGAGCGCCATCCACTGAGGGGCGACGGGCAGGGTGCGGGGTATCGAACCTCCGTCACGTGCCGCCTGTTCGGCCAACCAGGCCGCACGGTAGGCGGTGGCGGCACCGGCGGCGTACTCGACGTGCTGCGGCAGCGACCGGGACAGGGCGCGCCCGCACGCGGTGAGCGCCGCGTCGACGTCGGCGGCGCCGTGGAACTCGACCTGGTCGACCAGTTGCCACCAGGGCTTGAACGGGAAGTCCGTGACCGGCGCGTACGCGGGTGCGCTCCCACGTACCGCGACATCACGCCGCACGTCCAGCGCCCGGCCCATCGGGCAGGCGGACGGGCTGTCGCGCAGGTGGCGGACCGGAATACGGACGATGCGACCGGCACCCACCATGCCAGATGGGCTCATCCAGGGCAGCACAGAGCGGACTCCTCACAGCGTGGTGACGGGAGCAACACTATGAGGCACAATGTGAACAGAGTCAACGTATCGGTTACATGCTGTATCGTCTCCCTCACGCGAATGAAGCGGGGAGGGGACGCAGTGCGGGAGCCGTGGCCTGCGGACGAGAAGCTGGCAGACAGGTTCGTCCGGTGCGACGACGGGACGCGGGGCGGGATGGGGGTCGTCTACAAGGCGGACGATCTGCGGACCGGACAGCAGGTCGCGATCAAGTTCCTGCAGTTGCGGGACGACCGGACGGGCAGTGGGGTGCGCCAACCCACGCGCGCGGACCGCGGGCGGTTCGAACGGGAGTGCCGGCTGCATCGGCAGTTCGGTGGCCAGGGCGTCCCCCGCCTGGTGCACCAGCATCTCACCGGCTCGCGCTGGTACTTCGTCACCGACTATGTCGACGGCCTCGACCTGCGCACGTTCCTCGAACGCAATCGGCCCGGCCTACCGGCAGTGGCCTCGGTCATCGTGCCCCTCCTGGAGGTCCTCGACCGCATCCACTCCGAAGACGTCGTCCATCGCGACGTCAAGCCGCCGAACATCCTCCTGGAACACGGGAGCGGCCGACTGTATCTGGTCGACTTCGGCATCGCCCTCCCGCTCGCGCCGGAAGCCACCCGCTACACCAAGGACTACACCCCGGGGACCTTCGGCTACATGGCTCCCGAACTCCATCGCGGCGAGCGCAACCCCACGGGGGCCGCCGACCTCTACAGCGTCGGCTGCATCGCCTTCCGCATGATCAGCGGCGCACCCGTCTTCACCGGCGACGACATCGAACTGATGCGCAGGCACCGCGAGGAGCGCCCGCCACTGCTCAGTGCGCTCGTCCCGGAACTGCCGGTCGCGATCGTCGAGATCACCGACCGGCTACTGGCAAAGGATCCCCTGGACCGCCCTACCGTGTCCGAGGCACTTGCCGTCTGGCGCGCCCACCTGCCCCGTCCCGGTGGTCCGGCCCCACAGCCCACACTCTCCCCCGACCCGACCCTGCCCTACCGGCGGGACGACAGCGGATCCGTCACGGCGGAGCCGGCCACGCGTGCCGTCTTTGGACAGCGACCACAGGTGCGGCGGCCGCCGGTCGGCGGGCTCACCCGTTCCGGGCTGCGCGCACTGCTCGAAGCCGCCGGCCACGAGGTCGCGAACGGTGCACCCGATCACGCCGTGCACGAGTTGGGTCTGCTCCTGCCCAAGGCGGACCGCCGGTGGCCGGGCGACCTGCTGGTCGCCGACGCCCACCTCCTCGTCGCCCGCGCACACGTGCTGCGCGGCGAGGAGGTGACGGCACGGCAGGCCTACCGGTCCATCGAGTATCGACTGGCCGACGGCCCACTCGACCGGGAGCACCGCGAGCGCCTGGCGAGCGCGCGATTCGGTGTGCTCTGCACGGAGGTGGCGGCCGGCGCGAGCGGTGCGACCCTGGCACCGCGCTGGCTGGCGGAGACCGAAATCCTGCTGGCCGCCACCGACGGGCAGCCGGGCCCGCCGTGCGCGGAGCTGTGCCTGGAAGCAGGGCTGTCCATCAGGGAGCTGCTGGAAGGGGAGCCGGCCGCCCCGGAGGCAGCGCGGCTCCGTCGGGAGGTCACCGACCTGCTGGGCAGGCTGCCCGGCCAGAACTGACCAGCTGTGCGGGGATCATCCCCCGCTCAGCCCGCCCTCCCCCAGCAGGGCCGCCAGCACCGTTCCCAGCTGCTCGCCCCTCTCACCGAGCCCGGCGAGCGCGGCCTGGAACCGGACGTACTGCCGGTACGCCTCGCCGACCGCCCGCTGCCGCTCGTACGGTGCCCGCAGAACGCGCAGCCGCCGCACGTCCACCCGGGACGTGGTGGACGCGTGGCTGGCCGCGCCCCGCCCGTTCCCGGGAGCTCGCAGGCAGGCGGCGAGGAAGAACGGATCCAGTAGCTCCGGGTCGGGGCGCAGGGCGACCGTCTGGGCGGTGAGCAGGCGTGGACCCGCGGTCTCCACCCAGGCGTCGAAGTCGCCGGCGGCCGTGACCACCACGACGTCGCCGAACCCGGTCAGCTCTGCCTGTCCCGCGGCCTCCAGTTCCAGGGCCTGTTCGGTGGGGAGCCACGGGGTCTCGTCCCACTCCGACCGCCAGGCCGTAACGACGCGCAGCCCGTCCCGCGGAGCCGGCCCCTGCCGGAACTGCGCCTGCGCAGGCGTCCGCCCCGACACGACCCGCAGCACGCCGGACCGTTCCCAGTCGGCCACCAGGCTGAAGTCCGCTCCGTCGGGGTCGGTGGCGACAGCACGGTACGAACTCAGGACCCGGGCCGCGTCGGTCAGGTCCACCAGGGCGCCGTCCCAGTCCGCCCAAGCCCGGCGCAGTTCCCCCGGACCGGCGGCTCGCCGCACCGTCGTGTGCCGGGACGGGGTCAGGTCCGTCTCGCCGTCCAACAGGTCCTCGGCCGGGACCTGCGCCGTGCCGGGCGGCTCCTCCCCCCGCAGCGCGGCGAGCGCCCGCTCTCGCAAGCCGTCCCAGTTGGTGACGGTGCCCCGCCCGCTGGACGAGGTCGCACGGCAGTCCGAGCCATCGACGAACACTACGGAGCTGCCGGGCTGCCCGTCCTTCGTGAGCACCCACAGGTGCAGACCGACACCGTACGGCGGGGCACTTCCGACTGGCAGTGCAACTACCGCCCGTAGGACTCCGGCCCGCACCAGGCCAGCTCGGATGCGGCGCCCGGCCCGACGCGCCGCCACCGCCGGCGGCAGGACCACGACGGCGACCCCGTCAGCCGCCAGCACGGACAAGCAGTGCTGGATCCAAGCGAGTTCGGGCTCCGCGACCGGAGGCAACCCGTACGTCCAACGGGGGTCGGACATGAGTTCGCTGCGACCCCAGTCACGTTCATTGGAGGGCGGGTAGCACAACACCACATCGACGGGGAGCGGTGGTCGGACGGCAGCACGGAGGACGTCGGCACACTGGGCGTCCGACTCGTTCCCGGGATACCCCAGCTTGAGCCGGACCCGGGCGAGCCGGGCCTGCGCGGGATCCCCGTCCACGCCCAACAGCGCCGGAGCCTGCCGCTGCCCGGACCACTGGTCGGCGGCGGCCAGCAGGAAGGTCCCGAGCCCGCACGCCGGATCCAGGACGTCGCGCACCGGGGAGGCACCACGCACTCCGGCGGCAAGGACCGCAGCAGCTCGCGCCAGCGGTTCGGGAGTGGCGGGCACCTGGCGGACGTGGACACCGTGCCAGCGCTCCATCAGGTCCGAGAACACCTCAACGGCGGACTGGTCGCGCACCGCTTCCAACAGCTCCGCCACGAGCGCTCGTGTCGTTCCGTCCGGCTCCGGAGCGGCGGCCGGTGGACGCAGCGCGGGCTCCGTCAGTCGTTCACCGACCGCGGCCACCACCTGCGCCATGCCCTCCCGGTCGCCTAGGTCCTCGACCTTCGGCCAAAGCCGGCTCAGATCCCGAGGGGCATCCTCGATCTTCTTGTGGCGCAGCAGCCATGTTTCGACCTCACCCAGCGCGAAGGCGGGACTGGCGTCGGTGCCACCGACGGATCGCGGGAAGTCGGGATAGCGACGACGCCAGTTGCTCACTGCGGCCCGACCGACGCCGGCGAGCCGAGCGATGCGGGCGAGGTTGAGCGTCACCGGGTCGTCGTGAGGGTCCATGCTTCCTCGTCCTGGGGCGGTCGGGCTGGATTCCGAGGGCGAAGGCGCTGGACAGCATTTCTCCGAGGAAGTCCGTTGACTTAGTCAAATCTACCGCTGCCGAGCAGTCGACGCGAAGCGGCGCGATGCCGAATCCGGCTCGGCGCGTCCGCGCTGCTCTCCGGCTCGGCCTTATGCGTAGGGGTCACGCAGCGGCCGGGGCTCGCGTACCCCACGGGTGATCTCCTCGGGCAGGTCGGGGCCAGCGGTGTAGTAGCGGCCCTGGGCCTCGCCTTGGGCTGCAAGCCAGCCGGCGCGGACGAGTTCACGGATGTCGCGTTGGGCCTGCTGTTCGCTGAGTTCGGCGTCGGCCTGGTAGGTGGCGCGGCGCAGGCGGTTGCCCATGGCCGCGGGGTAGAGGGCGTAGAGCATGCGATCGGGCCAGCCGCGCTGCTCGACGGCTTCGTCGAGGGCGGTCCAGACGTCTCGGGTGGTGTTGACCTGGCGTTCGACGCTCTGGGCCTGTTGGTGGTGGGCGCGCAGGCAGAACCTGACCCAGGGCAGGGTGTCGCGTTCGGGAGTCCAGACGGGGCCGCCGACCTCCGCGAGGATGTCGTAGTAGCGGTAGGTGTTGCGGGCGCGACCGAGCCATTCCTCAATGCTGGAGAACTCCGGTGCCATGATCCCTTCGCGGGCCAGGACAAGGGTGTGCAGGGCCCGGGACATCCGCCCGTTGCCGTCAGACCACGGGTGGATCGACACCAGGTTCAGGTGCGCCATCGATGCCCGGACCAGCCCCGGCGCGTCGAGGTTCCCCTCGTTCAGCCACTCCACCAACTCGCCGGTCAGGTCGGCCAACTGCTGGGCATCCGGGGCGGTGTAGGCAGCGATGGTGGGGTCCTCGGCCGAGGTGACGTAGACCGGGCCGGTGCGCCACCAGCCGGGCCGCTTGAGCAGGTGGTGGCCCTGCATCATGAAGTGCAGCGAGTTGAGCAGGCCCTTGCTGTAGGCGAAGTCATCACCCGCTTCGGCGAGGCGCTGGATGTAGGTCATCGCCTGCCGATAGCCCTCGATCTCGGCCGTGACGGTGTCGTTCGCATCGATCGGCGCCTCGCCCACCATGATGTCCTCGACGTCCGACACGCTCGCGGCGTAGCCCTCGATCGTGTTCGATCCGGCGATCGCCCGCGCCGTGAGGTTGCGCCGCAGCTGCCCCTCCCAGCGACGGGAGGTACGCAGATGGATACGCAACCGGTCCCGCATCTCGTCGATCTCCGCGAGGACGGACTGGTCGTTGTCCTGCAGCGACGGCATACCATAGAGCATGAAGCAATGACACCATGACGGCATCAAGCAGTCAAGGAGGCTTGGCGCAACCATGGTGCATGAGTACTTCAATAAACCCTTGGGAATCAGCTGCCCTGGATCCGTTCAGCGAGATCACCGCCGCCGGCCTTCCGGCTCCGGCGAGCGCCCGACGCTCGCAACACCGCACTTCACCACTTAGCGGCCGCCGCTTGCCGTCCGCCCAGGTCACCCCGGCCCAGACGCACGCCTGGGCCAGCTTCCTCGCAGGAGCCGTCCACAATGGGCTCGACCCGACACTGGTCACTCAATGGCTTACTATCCTGGCCGATGCCACCGGCAGCACTGTCCTCCCGTCCCTGGCCTCCATGCCGCTGGACGACTACGTCAACCTCCGCCTCTCGGCCATCCTGGTCGGCCTGGAAACCACCACACACGTCCCCTACCTCGCGGGTTGGCACCTTCGGATCAAGCCCGAGCTCGGGCGCCTCCCCCTCCGCCTGATCACCACCGCCCTCATCACTGCCGCAGTCTTCGGCTGGATCGCCGACGGCTGCAGCCGCTCCACGATCAAGAACACCCTCGCCATGCTTTCTCGCATCTTCGAGCAGGCCATCGCGGATGGCCTTCTCGACCGCAATCCCGCCCACATCACCGGCTGGCAGCACCAGTTCCAGCAGGCCGAGGATGAACTGCGAGACCCCCGCACCCTCGCACTGCGCGACTGGGACGCCCTCACCGAACTCGCCGACGCTCTGGTCGAAGCCTCGTACAACCACTATCGCGGCTGGGGCGACGTCGTCGTCCACAGTGCCTGTACCGCCACCCGCATCGGAGAAGTCTCTGGAGTTCGGGCCCGCGACGTCGACACTGACAAGTGGCTCCTGACCTGCCGCCGACAGACCACCCCCGCACCAGGCGGCCTGGTCGACAAGCACACCAAAGGCCGGATCGCCCGCTTCATCCCAATCATCGAGCCGCTGCGCCCGCTCATCGCCCGCCGACTGCAGGCCACCCGCGGCGACCCCGACGCCCGCCTCTACACCGGCCCGCGCGGCGGCCGCCTCAGCACCGCCGTCCTACGCGACGCCACGCACTGGGACGAGGTCACCAGCGACCTCGGCTACGAGCACCTACGACGCCACGATCTGCGCCACACCGGGCTCACTTGGATGGCCGACGCCGGATTCCTTCCGCACATCCTCAAGGAAATCGCAGGCCACCGGCTCATCACCACCACCCAGCGCTACTTCCACCCCGACGTGCTCCGGATCCTGGAAGCCGGCCAAGCCCTCACTCATCACCTCGAGAAACTCCAACGCGACGGCCAGATCACCCGCCGCTGGTAACACACCGTAACTGCCATCGCCTCGAAATGGCCGCTGACAAGCCGCTCCGATGCTGCCCGAGTCACACCACGGCAAACAGTAGGCGCCAGAAAGGCCTTAGAAATACCCCGACATGAACCAGTTTGACCCACTTGACCGACGCCCGGCGCACTTGACCGAAGGTCAAGTGCGCCACCACGCCTCGCTCCAGCAAAACAGCAAGGAGGTCTCGCACTTCACCTTGAGATCGAAGAACAATCCGCATACCAGCCACTGGGGCAACGGGTGGCGACGCACCCGTGGCCAAACCTGGGGACCATTCTGGGACCACTCGGGACCAAAAACAGGCTCCGAAAACCAGCAAGAGCGGGCACCTGGTTTCCCAAGTACCCGCTCTCACAACCGACTTCACTGTCGGGACGACAGGATTTGAACCTGCGACCCCTTGATCCCCAGTCAGGAATGGCTCCTCTATTGCTGCCTGAAATGCGCTCGCGCACACGTCATGCGTGTGCAGATGAGCGCGTTTCGCGCACCTCGCGCGGTAGCGCGCATGACGTGCGGTCCCCAGCTGGTCCCCAGCTCAGGAGCTTGACGGAGGGTCCGGGTGGCGTTCACGGCTCCAGGGTAGCGCCACTCCAGCTATCAATCCAGCGATTCCCGACGATCGCCCGGGAAGCCACCGAAAATGGGGCCAGCACCACGGAGAAAAATCAGTCCGGCTCAAACCGTTCCTCATTCAGAAAATAGCTGCGGCATCCCGACTCCATCTATTCAATTCGGCTTCGCTGAAATTCTCGGCGCCCGCCGTGGCACGTGCCGGGAGCCAGTCCAGGACCCACCGTCGCCGCAGCACGCATGCTGCGGGTTGTACGAGCCTGACAACCCATGGCCGACCGCTGCCTCCGGTCTGCGTACGCTCCTTTGAAACAGCGCTCATGCGGGCCGATGCCGCGCGAGCAAGCCGCCCTACCTACCGAACGGACTCAGTGATCACCCCCAAGGCGTGTTGCCAGCCTGTGCGCTGGTCGATCGCGTGCCTCTCCTGGCTGGCTCACAAGTGGTAGGTGAAGCGCAGCGCGCCCCCCTCTTCCCGGTAGTACCCGCGCCCCCGCGCCCCGAAGGGATTGGGGAGCATGTGCACCTGAAGCTGTTCGGAATCGAGGACCGAGGTGATCACCAGCAGCCGCCACCGGTCGTCATGGCCGGCGTGCTGCTGGGCCGCTCGGACTTCACTCTCCCCCAGTTCGATCTGCCCGCCCTGTCCCTGTGTAGCCTTGACCTCGAACATCAGCGGGTGCTTTCCGGAACCGATCCGGAAGTCGAAGCCGAGGCCATCGTCCCCGGGTGAGCCGGGGAACGCGCCGCGACGATTGGTGGAGACCCAGCTGCTCTCATCGGTGCCGGGGTACTGGCGGCACAGCCAGTGGTAGGCGTACCACTCGCCCGCGTATCCAATCGCCGTCCGCTGGGCCTGGGACAGTCCACTGTCCGCCCGGCCTCGGGTGCCGCCCGGGCGGTTCCCGGTTCGGCTTCCCCTGTTCCGCGGCCTGATTGGGGTGAGGCGGGCGAAGTGGTGGTGGCCGCCGACCAGCTCGGGCCTGGCGTCCAGTGCTGCGCGCAGTACAGCGTTGAGTTCGGTGAAGTCGCCGGAGTGGACGTCGAGTTCCCGGTCTCCCACCGAGATGAGCCTGCGGGCGCGCTCGCGCGCCGCGCGGGCCCGGTTCGTGACGGTCCGGGCCTCGTCCAGGTTCTCCGGGGTGAGCCCGTGCCGATCGAGGTCCGCCGTGCGGGGCAGGTCAGCCGGCCACTGCCCGAGCGCGGCCAGCCAGGCGACAACGTCGTCCGGGCCCAGCACTCGGAAGTCGAGCGCACCGGCCGCCTCCAACCGGGTGGTGATCTCCTCCGCCGGGACGGCGGCCGCCAGTGCCGCGGGGAGCGTCCGACCGGACGCCGTCACCAGGGCGACGAGGTCCTCGGCCAGGCCCGCGATCACGCTCTTGTTCCGGCCGCGCGCGTAGTCGCTCGGTGGCAGCGGGTCCCCCTCTTCCGGTGCCGGCCCGCCCAGCCGCACGGCGAGTGCCTCTTCGACCTGTGCCCGCAACAGCGCGGTGTCGGCGATCTCGACGGTCAAGGCCCAGGCCGAGGGCGCGGTGACCCAGTCGAGGGTGCGGAGCTCCGGCCAGTCGCTCAGCGGCCGCCGGGCGTCGAACTCCTCCAGCGCAGACCAGCGGAGCCGGTTCAGCAGCTCCTTGCGGTGAAGGTCCACGAACGTCCGGAGCGCCTCCTCGTGTGCCTCGCCGCGGCTGATCGGTTGGTAGCGCGGAGCCAACGTGGCCAGGGTGTGGTTCAGCGCAGCGAAGTCGATCCCGAGCGCCGCCCTGAGTTCGTCGGTCGACCTGGCCGCGCGGGCCTCGCCGACGAACTGCTCAGCCGTCAACATGAGTTCGTTCTCGCAGGTGCGCAGTGCGGTCGTGAGGTCCTGGGTGTCGCGTGGTGTCGGGTCCGTCAGTTCGTCTGCCTTCGCCCGGCCGAGCAAGTGGACGAGCACCGGGTAGCCGCGCTGCAGGACACCTCCGACAGCGCCGTCGATCCGGCGCCCGGTCTGTTCGAGCTGGTGGACGGAGAGGCCGAGGGCCCGGGCGAGTTCCGGCTCCGCCGGTTCGCTCAGGTCGGCGTGGGCATCCCCGAGCTTCAGCGCGGCCAACTGCAGCCGGTCGCCGAGACTGCGGTGTCCGATCAGGTCGGCCATGGCGACCGCGAACCGGGCGACCTCGCGCCAGCTCCGGTCGCCCTCCCGCGTCAGCAGCAGCGGGTGCTTGGGGTCGGACAGCGGCAGCACTCCGTCCAGCCGGTCCGGTACGGTGACAGGCTCCTCGTCGAGGGTGACCTCCCAGCCGGTGTAGCGGTGCAGTCGCACCGCACGGAGCGCGCCCGTCAGCTCGGTGAGGGCGGTGTCGCTCGGCCGGGGTTTGTGCGGATCGTGGTCGGCGAGTGCTGCCACCGCCAGGGTCAGCCAGGGGAATTCGTCGACCAGCGGTTCGCCCATGGCCGCCGGGTCCACCAGCTCGCCGTCAACGGTGGCCGAGAACTCCAGGGAGTCCACGGCCCGGAACGCGCCGGGGCAGATCTCTTCGAGCAGGTCGCAGACCTGCCGGGCGATGCCCGGGAGCACGAGCAACGGCTGTTCCATCTCGCGGATCAGGCGGGCGGCGAGGCTGTCGCGGTCGCCGGTGACGTACGCCGCCGCGCTGTCGTCGGCGAGTTCGTCGAGGGAGACGGCCACCATCCGCTCGCCCGCTTCGGCGAGCAGGACGGCGTCGTACGGGAGCTCGGGGCCGGGCTGTGCGACGAGCTCGTTCCAGGCCCGCTCGTTGGCCCGCTGAGCCAAAGGCCAGTCGTCGCTCCGGATCGCGCCGTCCTCCAGGAACCGACCGAGTTCCGCGATCAGGCGCGCACTGTGCTCGGGCTCTCCCCAGATGCACAGGTCGGCCTCGCCCAGACGGTCCCGGACCGCCTTCGACTCCAGCAGGTGACACAGCCGCCGGTCGACCGTCGGCATGAACGCGGGCTCCTCCTCCGCCCCGGGCGGGCAGTACCAGGCCTCGGCCGGGCGCACCCAGCGCACCACGCCACCGGCTCCCCGCACCGGTAGCCAGGGCTGCCCGTGGACGAAGGCTTCCAGCGGCGTCGGTACGTACTCGTGGTCCGTCCTGCGGCTACTGTCACTCGTCCAGACCGTCCTGAAATGATCCGGCCTCCACGCCGCCAGCCCGCGCAGCACAAGTCGGGCGTACGCCAAGCGGGCGGCCTCACCGAGCCGCCCCACGACCTCCTGGCCCGGCAGTCGGAAGGCATGGCCACCGTCGTAGGGCGTCTGCGGATACCACGCGTCCGACCGCGATCGCCCTATGTGCGCCAGCCACTGTGCGTCGACACCCCTCGGGACTTTCGCCATCCTGATCAGGTGGGGCGCCGTCAGATTGCCGCCCTTGGCCCGGCGCTCGGCCCCTGACGTGAAGACGGGTATCAGTCCGTCGGTAACCCCGAGGGCGGTCAGGAAGTCGCGCCACTCGTCGAGGGTCTCGCCGCGCTTCACCATCGTGTCCGGCGACGCGATCAGGCGCTGGGCGATCCAGCGGAGCGCGGACGACAGTTCGCGCCCATCCGCCACCACCATCGCCAGGTCGTCCCCGGTGGTACCCGTCCATCCTGTGCCGAAGGCCGCTCCCGAGGCCCTGATCAGCGTCCCGTCCGCCGAGGGCACGTACAGCCCCACCGAGGACAGCCCCGACTCTCCCGTGAGCTGCTTCGAGCGCCACAGCCGGAAGACGAACCGGAGGGCCTGCAGGCGCAGCTTCTGGTCAGTGCTGCCGGCCAGGGCCAGCCTGACGTGTTCCAGCAGGCCCTTGGGGTCGAACGGCCGGACCAGGCCGGCCGACTGCAGGAAGAACCGGGCCCGCTGCCGGTGCCTGTCGTCGTCGTTCTCGGCCCAGTTCAGGTCGGGGTGCAGGCAGAAGAGCCGTTTGCCGAGCACCGCGGGCACTACGGGGGTCCCCTTGTCGCCGCGTGCGGCGGGCCCGGGCTGGAAGAACGCCTGTCGTCGCTGCCCCGGCTTTCCGTTGTCGCCACCGCCGTTCGCGCTCCGCAGTGTCCCGTCCTCGGCCAGCAGGATCATCCGGCCGCGCAGTACCTCTCCGTCGTATTCGAAGAGCGTGGCGAGGTCGGCGTACAGGGCGTCCCAGTCGCGGACGGATTCGCCGGCCCGGGGCAGCGGCAAGGTGGCCACGATCCGTTCCACCATGTCCGCCAGCACCGACCGCGGGGGATCCAGCTGGCACTGCACCGCTCGGCACACCGACGCCAGCCGCCTGATCCGCTCGGCGCCGACCTCCGGATCCACCACGGCGATCCCGGTCGCGTGTGCCTTCTCCGGTACGAGCAGGGCGAGTTCGCGATCCGGCCAGAGCGTCGCACCCCTCGGTGTCGTCCAGCCCTCCTCCGGCAGGGCACCCTCGCTCCGCACCGTCGGCACGACGGGCACCTCGCCCAGCTCACGGCCGTGCACGCGCGGGGCCGCCGCCGACAGCAGTCCCGCGTACTTGCCCGTCGTCTCCCAGCTCACCAGGTCCACCGCCATCTGCCGCATCCGCAGCTCCGGCAACGCCCGCAGGCGCGCCGACGCCGCCAGACAGGTCTCGGCCGCCACTTCGGACAGCAACCTGTTCAGGGGATGTTCGTGGTCCAGGTCGGTGCGGTCCATCTTGGTGTAGAAGGGGGCGCTGAGATGGCCGGGGAAGGGCGCCAGGACTCCTTCTCCCAGCGGCAGGAAAGTGAAGGTCTGCCCTCGCCTCGGCCTGGCGGCCGCCACCGGCAGCGCCACCTCCACCACGGCCGGCTCTTCCCATTCCAGCCAGGACTCGTCCAGCCGGCCCAGGTCGACCGCCGCCTTGATGGTGGATCGCAGCCGTTGCTCGTCCACGGTGTGACGCGCGATCACAAAGCACCCGGCCGGACCGAGATCGACCTCGGCGAACGAAACGGCAGCAGCCAGCGAAGGGCCGACCAACGCCAGCGGCCGCTCGACGCGGGTCAACTCGCTGACGGTCTCCACCACACCCGCGACGCGCCGCTCCAGCACCAGGTGGGACAACCGGTCCAGGAAGAGCATCACCGGGGCCTTGACGGCAGCCAACTCCTCCAGACGGCACCGCACTTCGTCGAGCGCGGCCGCATGGCGCAGCGGGATCCGGACCACGGTCACGCTCCCCGCCTCGGCCAGCTGCGCGCAGGCCTCCGGCACCTCAGCCACCGGGTAGGGAATCTGGAACGGCGGCAGCCTCTTCGCCTCTCGCCGCGCCGCCTCCCGGTCGCCCAGCAGAACCGTCAGCTCCTCCTCCAGCGCGAACCGGAAGCAGTAGCCGTCCAGCACCGCCGGGCCGGACCCCGCGCTGCGGGCGCTGTAGATCTCCGGTGCGTCCGTGATCTGCAGGAGGCTCCGGAACCCGATCCCCTTGTTGCCGATGCCCTCGCCGATCTCCTTGCCACTCCTCGCCAGCTTGCACACCGACTTGACCGTGTCCCAGGTGAACGGGGTGCCACCGTTGCCGACCAAAAGGGTGCCGAACTCGCCGTCGTCCTCGTCGAGGAGAACATGCACCCGGCCATCGGGCCGCTGCCTCGGGTGCGCGTCGTGCCCGTTCTGCAGGAGCTCCAGCAGGAAGCGACCGGCGTAGTCCCGGGCGGCGCTGAACGAGGCTGCTCGCAACTGCTCCGCCGCCTGTGTGTGCTCCAGCCCCCGCCACTCCGCGAGCAAGGTCAGCGAGTGCTCCCGCAACTCGACTGCAAACGCACTGTCGTTCACCGATCCCCCTCAGCCCAGTCTCCATCCGGACGCTATCGCACGCCCACGACAGTGGCGGTGTGAGCTGCGAGTTCGCTGGCCAACACCCTCGCGCCATTGGCTACCGCCGCTTTGGCCCCGGCATCGGCATACGCCGACCGCCCTCTCCTCGTCCGCGGTGGCTCTTCCGAACAGCGACCCCGCGCGAGCCGACGCTGCGCGATCAAGCTGACCTACCCACCGAACGTGCTCCGTGCTCACCCTCACGGCGTGTCGCCGACGCGTGTCCCGGCCGGTCGTTCTTGCGGGTGCTCCATGCTCCGCCCCGCATGCTCTGACGCCACACCCATCACTCCTGCGACTCTGGACACGCCATCACCACTTGGTTCGAGGAGGAGCCCATGGCGCAGCGTCCCAACCGCGGTCGGGTGTACCGCAGGTACGGGTGCAAGGACGGCAACAGCGGGAAGCCGTTGGGTTCGTGGTGTCCGCGGCTGGCCGCCGGCACCACGCATGGCCGGTGGAGTATGCGGTGGACCTGGCCCGGGAGGATGGCAAGCGCCGGACTCGGCGGCGGGGTGGGTTCGCCAGTCGGCCAGAGAGGCGGCCCGGAAGATAGCGCGGGTGCTGGATGCCGAGTACCGGGGTGTGTACGAGGGCCGGACGCTGCGCGTCGGGCTGTTCCTGTACGAGTGGCTGGAGTCGACGCGGCCAGCGCTGGCCCCGAACACCTGGACGGGCTATCGGGCGTGCATCGAGCGTGACCTGGTTCCCGCGTTCGGCGGGATGCTGCTCGTCGACCTGCGGCCCAAACACATCGACGCCTGGCTGAGCGCGCAGCTCGCCGCCGGCCGCGGACACACCACCGTTCACCACGCGGTGGCCATGCTGCGCAACGCCCTGAACCACGCGGTGCGGACGTGGCGGCTGCGCTACAACCCGGCCAAGCACTCCGTGCCCGCCAAGCTCTGCGCCGCCGAGCGCGTCTGCTGGACCCCCGACCAGTCCGCCGCGTTCCTGCGGCACAACACGGAGCACTACGCCGACCGGCTCACCGACCTGTTCGAGGTCATGCTCGGCACCGGCATACGCCGGGGCGAGGTCCTCGCCCTGCACTGGTCGGACGTGCACCTCATGGACCGCCAGCTCTACGTCCGCTGGACCCTGACGGCCGTGAACAACGGGAAGATCCACCTCAGCGAACCCAAGACCGAAGCCAGCCGCGCCTGGATCAGGCTCTCCCCTGAGTCACGGCCGCCCTCCACCACCAGGCAACCCGCCAGATGGCCACCCACCCCGACGGTCGGCTCGAAGACCTGGTCTTCGCCCGCTCGGACGGTTACTGAAGTTGAATGGGTGATGTCGGGCCGCGTGGTGGTCAGTCGTCCATGATCAGTCCGGCCTGGGCGAGGCATCCGTCGATCAGGTGCGGTCGGTACTGGATCTTCTTCAGACTCCGCTTCACGCTCTTGGTCAGGTGGTTGAGGTTGGCCACGGCAAGGTTGCCGATGGTCCGCTTGACCAGCGACCAGATGCCTTCCTGCGGGTTGAGGTCCGGGGCGTACGAGGGCAGTTGGAAGACCGTCAGCCAGTCCTCGTTCGCCGCGATGAACTCCTTCATCGGCGGCACAAGGTGGACGGACAAGTTGTCCCAGACGAGCACGATCGGGCCGCCGAGCTGTATGCGAGCCCGGAGGATGAGGTCGCGGTAGTCCTGCCAGCTGAAGCTCTTGCGTTCGCCCTTACGTCCTCGGTGCAGGCGGACTCGGTAGATCAGCCGGGAACGTTCGCCCTGCTTGTAGCAGCTCATCCCGGCCATGGATATCCGTCCGGAGCCTCCGCCCCGCACCCGCACCACCGGCGTGCACCCGACTCGGCCCCAGGCCCTGGCGCGCGGCGGCCTCAGTGTCTGTCCGGCCTCGTCCTCGAAGACCAGCCAGGCTCCCCGAGCCGCCGCGGCGCTTTTACCTGGAGCCACACCTCCTTCCTCCACAACTCGACAGCGGCGTCGTCGCGTTCGATCGCCCCCCGGGTCGGCTGCTGCCACGACCAACCGTGGCGCTTGAGCAGGCGCCAGGTCCCTTCCACGGTGTAGTTGACGTGGAACATCCGACCGATCAACGTCTTCACCCGGACCAACGTCCAGCGCTGGTCCTCCCAGCCGTGGGCCAGCGGGCCGCGCTCCAACTCCTTTTCAAGCCGCGCGATTTGCCCATCACTCAGCCCCGGACGCCCAGGCGATCCCTTGGACTGGACCCCATTCGCTCCCAGCTCCCGCCACTGCCGGCGCCAGCGTTCAACGGACCGCTCGCTCACCCGCAACACGGCAGCGATCTCCCGGTTCTTCTCCCCGCCCTCGAAGCGAACGACTGCCTCCAGCCGGATCCACTCCCGCGCGGCCCTCTCGGCGTCGGTCAAGCCGCCGCCCTGCGCGTATCTCACAGGCCAGAACTACCGGAGCCGTCCAGCGCCTGTCAGGCGAACAGCCCCGACATCACCCGATCAAGTTCAGTAGCCCCTGCGCCCGCAATGGGTACCCAACTGCGCAAGCGCGCCGCCGGGATCGGGCTGCCCAAGATCGGCCTTCACGACCTGAGACACACCGCGGCCAGCATCGTGATCGCCGCCAGCGTCCCGCTGGCCGTCGTCTCCAAGACCCTGCGCCACTCCAATCTCGCCATCACCGTCGACCTCTACGGCCACCTCCTCAAGGACTCCGCCGGCGACGCCGTCGAAGCCCTCGCCGCCACCCTCAACCACGCCGATGCCCAGTGGGTACAACACACTCACCCGGCAGCCTGCGACATCGCCCTGCAGGCAGCGGCATAAGCAGCCAGCGGGCCCTCGGCCAGCTCCTCCGTCGCACCTACGCCTACGGGTCGCGCAACGGCCAGGGCTCCCGCGCTCTGCGGGTGATCTTCTCTGGCAGGTCCAAACCCGAGGTGTAGTGGCGGCTTTGGGCCTCGCCCCTGTCAATCGCCCAGTCGGCGCGCACAAGTTCGGGCACCTGGCCGGCGGTGGCGGAGCCCAGCCGCCGGTCAGACGCAGGCCTGGCCTGCCCGTCATGAGTTCTGCGCGCGCTTGGCTCGAGCGATGGCGCTTTCGATCTCCATCTTGAGGAGTTCGATCTCACGGTTGACGCGGCGAGGGTACGACATGGAATCCGGGTCTTCCCGATGCGGTCGACCGCTAGTTGTGCTCAGGCGCCGATCTGACGCGGGTGGATGGGCTGGTACGACGAGTTGGATGTAGCCGTGGAACATGGCTGTGGCGGGTTTGACGATGACGTGGTCGATCTCCCCGACGGGAAGCGACTGGATGCCTTTCATGCGTGGGCCGTAGCCGTCTTTGCGGATGGTGACGGTCTCGCCGTCGAAGTTGATGCTCCCGAGCACGCCTTTGACGGTGATCAGGCCCTGCTGGGGGCGAGGGAGGTCTGGTGGTGTCACGACCGCCGCGGACATCGTCTGGCCCCTGGCCGGTGCGGCGGGCTCGATAACAGCGCCTCCGTTCTGCTGCTCTTCCAACGCCTGGCTGCGCGGCCGGCTGACGCTTCTCGCCCCGCTCCCTCCATCGAGTCCGCTGGACAACCGAGCACCCTGTTGCGAACCGCCTTCCCGATCACTCCGACCGGTACTGGCAGGTTGCGTTTGCGACTGCGGGGCCTTGCCAAACGCCTCGAAGCTGGCGATGAAATGGCAGATCGTCTTATGGCTCAGCTCGTTTTCACGAGGGATCTGGATCCAGCTGGCCGCGCTGCCATCGCGGAGCTCCTTGGTGAGGTTGATCCAGAACAGCCGTCGCTCGTCGAGGTCGTAGACCACCCCGATGACGGGGATCTGGCTCTGCGTCCAGTCTTCGCGATGGTCCTCTACCGGAATGGCGTAGCCGCTGGCCCTCCGATACTTCTTGCCGCTCTTGACCTGTACAGCGACGACATGCCCTGTGCGCCTGCCGTCTCGGACGATGGCAACGTAGAGGTCTTCTCCGTGATCAGCGCCGCCGTCGATCTCCTGGACCAGGTGATCGTGGTCTTCCAGCAGGGCACGCAGCGCGTTGACTCCCGCCCGCTCGATTCGCCGACGCGGGCTGATCCTCGTCACGTTCGGCGTCTCCTCATCGGCTCATGCGTTCGGGGAGCGGAGGCGCTTGTCCAGCGCTGCCCGGTGGTCCCACGAAGTGTCTCCGAGCCCGTTTCGCGGGTGAGCTCTGGGGGCTACCTGTCCGTGCGGCTGATTCCCAGGACGTCGTAGAGGTGGTGGCCGGCGCCCCAGCGGGCGAGGCGCTCGCGGTCGATGAGGTGGAGCTGGTGCTTCTCCGCGAAGGCGACGGCCGGTGCCGTGAAGCCGTTCAAGCTCACCATGATCGGAACAGCGGCCCGATGCTCTGGCCGGGCGGTGCCGTTGAACGTCTGAACGTCCCCGGAGCCGATCGGCTTCGCGTACCGCTTGCACTGCACCACGACCCGTCGGCTCACCATGTCGCGGGCGATGACGTCGGCCCCCAGGTCGCCGGTTCCGCCCACTTTCACCGCATCGGTGAAGCCGTCCCGTTCGAGAAGCTCGCGGCACATCTCCTCGAACCGGTCAGGTGATGATCCGTCGAACTACTCGAGGGTGTAGCCGATGGGACGGAACTCGTAGGAGGCGGCCGGCTCAGGCGGCGTCGCTGGGCGCAGCGGCCGCTGTGCCCACTGGTCGAGGCGGTCGGTGATCGCGTCGGCCGCAGAGGTGCGGGCGAGCACGACGCGGGTGGTGATGCCTGTGCGGACCAGGGCCCACAGTGGGGTGAGGAATCGACGTAGTGGGCGGTCCAGGCCTGTACGGATGAGCGTCCAGCGCAGCCCGACGATCACCACCGCAGCGCGGACCAGTACGACCACTGCGGCGAGCGGGTTGGCCCAGGCCCAGATCGCCCCCTGCCACAGAGCTGCGGCCACAACGAGTACGGCGACGAGCAAGGCGAGTCCCGTCCGATCACTCTCGCCCTGCGTGGTGCCGCCGCCCTGCGACGTCATTCCAGTCTCCAGTCCTTGGTCGCCGTTCCCGAGCGCGATCGTGACGCGGCCGGGAAGCGTAGTCGCGCGCTGTCGCTCTTCTCGGGAGGAAGCCGGGGTCTCGTCTTGCCCAGCGTCCGTCGCGCTGCGGCTGTCAGGTTCCACCGAGTGCGGTCTCGATAAGGTCGCGTGCGGCCGCGCCGTATACTGCGGATGGCTGGAGGCGGTCGAAGGCCTTGCGGAACACCGCGAGGCGCTCCGGAGCGGTGATGGTCTCGCCACCGCGGAAGCCCTCCACCTCCACCCGGCGGTCGTCGAAGATGGAGAACCCGTCCCCCGGGTAGACCAGCAGCCGGGCCCTGGCGGGCACGATCCCGAGCGTGAGCCCGGGCAGGGAGAGCGCGTCGGTCAGCCTGCGCAGCTGACCGTGCATCACCTCGGGGCCTCCGATGTTGGTCAGCAGGGCCTGTTCCCCGAGGAGGACGTGGTACGTCCGGCCTTCCTGTCCGATGAACTGAGCGCGGGCGGTCCGGGCTGCAACGCCGGCCTCGATGTCGTCAGGGATGCCGTGGAAGTCGACGACCAGGCGCAGCATGGCTTCGGCGTACTGGGGTGTTTGGAGATTGCCCCACACTACGTTCGGCGAGTAGCCGAGGTAGTGGCGGGTCGTCCTGACGAGGTCCAGAAAGGACTCCTGTACTGGGCCGGTTCCCTGTTGGAGAAGGCCGTCCCAGGTGCCGTCGGCCGAGCCCGCTGCAGTCGCCATACGCGAGATTGTTCCAGTGGATGGTGACGCCTGTCCCGAAGTTGCTTGCTCTCGCGGCCAGTACAGCCTTTGCGGGCATCGGGGCCGAGGGCTCATGGCCATCGCCATCGCCATCGCCATCGCTCGAACGTACGGGGCCTCGCGCAATCACGCGAGGCCCCGCGACAGGTGTCGGCGCCTACGCTCAGGGCACCAGGATGCGGATGGCCAGGACGGAGCCGTCCGGGTGGACGGACACCGGGCCGCCCCACTCTGAGTCCCAGGTGTCGGCGGGCCAGTCGGCTCGGCGGTCGTGGGCTTCCTCGCGGTACTGGGCGAAGCGACCGCCTGCGAGGTGACCGAAGAGGTCGGCCTCGACACCCGAGAAGGCCTCGACGCGTGTCCCGTTCAGCCGGAGCACGTGGTCGGTGCCGACGAACGGGATGCCGTGGAGGGTCGCCTTGGCATCCTGGACGCTGCCCAGCGCCGCGTGCGCCACGCCGGTGAACCGCTCCCTGCCCTGGCGCTGGGTCAGGTATCGGGCGATGGTTCCCGCATCGCCCGCGAACGCGGCCAGAGCGGCTGCGGAAGTGCGGGCGATGGAGTGCTGGAACCAGGCGAAGTGCTCGGCCCTGACGTGGATACCCGGCTCCGGTTCGGGTGTCTCGTCGCCTTCCGCCGACGGCTGGATGCCGGGGAAGAAGTTGTCCTGCTCCAGCACCGCGTCCAGATCGCGCAGGATCACCCCCGGTCCGGCGAGCTTGCCGCCGTTGCCGGGAGCATGGAGTGCGTGCACGGTCATCGGACCTTCCACCGGGAGTTCGGTACTGAACACCAGGGCGGGCGTGTCGGCCCATCCGCCGATGTGTACGCCCTCGGTGTGGACGGCGGCGGAAAGGAGTTGCGTGTGGGACACGGACGTCCCGCTGTGGTTGCCCTTGCACACGATCGGATACACGCGCGAAGGACGGCCGGGCTTCCACACCTCGGCGAAGAACTGCGGCCGGTACCGGTAGCCGATCGTCTGCCGGGGATCCTTCTTGGTCACGTCCCGCGCGGCCAGCGCCCACCCCGCCCGCAGCACCGTGTCCGAGGGAACGATGGAGACGCTGTGGTCCGGGTGGCGCCGGATCAGCACGTGCCGGGCCAGTGCGAGGCCGAAACCCATGGCGAGCTCGTCGGACTGGGTCTTCTTGTAGTACTCCGCGGTATCGCGCCCCTCGGCCGACAGGGCCATGAACGTGCCAGGGGCGCCGGTCAGGGCCTGGGTGTACTTCAGACACCCCCAGTGTTCGGCCAGCCCGCGCCCCGCACCGCGGCGCGACAGTGCGATCGCCCGGGCGAGGCTGTGCAGGACCTGCCACGGCGCCAACTGGACTGCGGCGCCCAATTCTCGTGCCGGTACAGGTTGGAGGTCGGGCTTGCGGCGGAGGGGTTCGAGGTCGTTCTCCTCGCGCTCCTTGTCGTCCTTCGCCGCGGCCGCTTCCACCTGCCCGAGGAGTCTGGGCGTGGAGTGCGCTGCGGCGTTGGATGGTTGGGCCAGTTCTCGAAGTATCTCGGCTGCGTGGGCCAACGTGTATTCTTCCCCTCCGGCTCGCCGTTCCCGCAGGACTGACAACGCACCATAGGCATTTGTCTCGGGGCGCGCGCCAGGGCGTGTACGGGCGGAAGAACGCATCCTCCGTTCGGATCGTGCGCCTTCACACCACCCACTGTCAGATCAACCACGGCGACGATGCGGTACTTCCAGTCGGTGCCGGACCTCAGCCGGGAGGGCCTGCGCGAGGCACTCGTCACTACACGGCTGGCCCTCCAGTGCGCGAAAAGGTGCTGTCTGGCCCGTCATCCGTCATCGGGGTCGTCCGTGTACCACGGGCGAGCGTTCAGCGGGGTCAGTGTCAACGTCGCCTCGGCCGCCCAGCCCCTTCAGCCAGGGCCTGGGCGCCTCCACGCACCGAGCGTTGTCCTACCGCCTCATGAGGGCCAGGTTTCAGGTAGGGCCGCCGCCGCCTAATCTTCGCCGACCGATGCGCCCGGCAACCGCATGTCGCCGCTCTGTGCAACGGCCCTAGCCTTCTTCGTGTTCGCCGTCCCGAGCCCTTCGTCCTCCCGGTCGGGTGCGGGTCAGGTCGCGGAAGGCTCTCCCGCTCCAAGATCTCCTGCCATGTGGACCTCTCTCAGCAGTAGGAGCGCGGCCTGGAGGACGAGGGCGATCCGGTGGCGGGGAGGACACACGGTAAGGCCGTGGAGAACGTCGTTGCGCAGGTTCATACCCTGCTCTCCGTCGGTGAGGAGCAACCGGATCGAGCGTACCCAGTCCTCGGTGAAGCCAGCCTCGCGCATGTCTGTGATGAGTCTTCCGAGTTGGCTCACTCCGCCGGGTGTGTCTCCCTTCGGGACCTGGATGACGGTCACACCACGACTTCGCAGGATCTCACGTAGCAGGCCTTCGACCTGTGGCAGAGCCAGATGGATTGCCGCGTCGTCTTCGTGGAGCCAGAAGTATTGGAAGGCGTGGGCGAGCATCCGCAGGCGCCAATCCGGAGCCAGCTGGTTGGGTGTGAAGACGTCGATCAGTTCTTCTTCGTCCGGGTTGAATCGTTCGCGGATCCGGTCGAGTTGCGCTTCGATCCGGAGGCCTTCCATGTCCATGGCCAGGAGGTGGTACCTGGCCTGGATCGCGGTGCGACCATCTACCCCCTCTGCCGAGACCGGCACCGGACCGTTGGGGTTAAGCCGGCCGCTCGCGATGGCGGCTACGAAGGGGGCCGACTCGGCGAGCACCGTAGCAGCGCGTTTGGCCGTGGCACCGCCGCCTGCCGGTGGTGAATCCGGGAGGACGACCGCCCAGAGGGCCTCCTTGAGCGTCGGGGCTCCCTCGATGCGGGCCAAGTAGAGGTCGGTCAGCTCCTTGAGCTGCTCGACACGCCCGCCGAGTCGGACGAGGCCGAGGTCCTGTGTGTTGATCGACTGCATCTTCAAAACCGCTTCGTCATGGAGGTCGCCCAACCCGAAGTTCCGGGCTGCGGTGGCGGCGTCGCTGAGCAGCATGGGCTTGAGGGCACCAGAGGCCGCCTCGGCATGCTGCAGCATGATCTCGACGATCTGTTGTTCGATCGCCTTTGCGGTCTCAGCGTCCCTGGCCCGTGACCGCTTCATCCTGAGGAAGGCGACCTTCAGATGGGGGTCGCTGACGTGTCCGATCGCGCGGTCCAGCAGTTCGGAGACCTTTGCCTCGACCGAGCCCTCCTGCTGAAGCGGCTCCAGGAGCGCATGGAGCAGACCACCACGCTGTTCTGGGCCGTCCAAGATCTCCTCCACCATGGCCACCATGTCCCGGACCACACGGTCTCGGAGATCGGTCTGCCCCCAAGTGAGTGCCAGGTCCAAGGCGTCGGTGACGGCGTGAACAGCCCTCACCTGCCCGGCGGGCTGCTCGTCAGCGGCCCAGAAAATCGCGGCTCCCTCTCGGTAGCCGGCGATCGCCCCTTGCGCGTGGAGATGTCGGCGGCCGTGGCCGCATGCGCGCAAGAGGTCGAGAAGATGACCACGGATGCCCGGATGCGCTGCTTGTTCGGCGTAGAGGGCCCATAGTTCTTGGGTCTCACTGGGAACCATCTTCGGGTCGGTCGGCCAGGGGTCCTCTGGATCGCCCTGGTACATGCCCGTCAGCGATCCGTCCTGACGCTCGAAGAGCAGGGCCGCCCGCAAGGCCTCGAAGTGATCGGCAGCTTTCGGCGAGCCTGCGGCTTCGGGGTCGAGCGAGACTGCAACCTGCCGGTTTGATATGAAGCCGCTCGAGGCATTGTCGAGCGCGGTCAAGACCGCGGGATCAACGTCTGGCATCGGGTCGCCTTCCTCATGCATAGAGCATGTACTGGGCGCAAGGCCGCCGCCCGGGCTTACCCCGGATTGTGGACGCTCCTGCGAAGCGGATCTTGGGACCCGTGGAGAGGATGTCCTCGTGGGTACTGCGAGGTAACTCGGGGAAGCTCAAGCGGGACGCAATGGCGCTGGTGGACCCGGTGTCACCCGGGGCGTGCGCCTCACACATATCCGCCCGGTGTCCCACACCACCAAGCCAGCTACTCGTCGCTGCTGCAGTTGCTGGCATAGGGGTGGACTGATCGCTCAGCGTTGAACGGCGTGAACCAGGCATCCACACTCATCGGAGCGACGCCCAGCGCCTCGGCCCCAGGACTCTGGTCGAACCCGTCCATGGCTAGCTCGTAGAGCCATTCGTGGTCCAGGTCCTCGTACACGTTCTCGCGAAAGGAGCCGAGCGCTTCCTTGGCGCCGTCGTCCAGCAAGCCGTGAAGGTCGAGGGTCACCTCGGTGGTCTCCAGCAACAGCCGCAGCAGCAGTTCCTCGGCAACGCTGCTCAGCTGAGCGAACCCCGGCCGGCTCAGGCGGCCGGTCAGGTCAACGGCTGTGACCAGCAGCTGGCGCGCGAACAGCGGCGTGTACAAGTGCGCGAACTGGGGCGGAAGTTCTTCCAGTTGGAGCAGTCCACCGTCGCAGTGCGCAACGCTGGGGCTGTCGCCGAGGGTGTCGAGATCCTCGAAGAGCTCGTCCAGCAGGATGTCGATGGAGTAGAAGAGGGCACCGGCCGCGAGTTCGGCGTCCTCGCGTGCGACGTTGAACTCCTCGTCGAACTCCTCCCCATCCTCATCCTCCAGATCCTCAGCGGTCAGGTACCCGAAAGTCGCGGGGCCGGCACCGGCGAGCTGCGGCGCGAGCGCCTGCAGCCTCGCTCGCATCTCCTCCCGCTCCTCCTCAGTCGTCCCGGTCTGCGACACAGGCTCCTGGCGGGACTTGCGGTGGGCAGCAGCGCGGGCGGCTAGGTCGGGCGCGGGCGCGTCAGGACCTCCGGCTGCCTCCAGGCTCTCCTTTGCTGAGTCGACGTGCAGTTGGACCTCGCACGAGTTGATCAACCACTCGGCCAACGGCTCACAACCCTCCAGCAATTCGGCGACCAGGGCTCCGACAGCCGCTTCGGCGTTCTCCAGGGATACCGCGTCGACGAACACCTTCAGCAGCGCACCCTCGGGGTGGACTCCGATGAACGTATCGGTGATTTCGACAACCTCTCCGTCCTCTCCCTCGATGGCCTCGACCGCGTCGAACGCCTCGCGCAGGAGATGGATGACGCCTGCGCGCTGCAACTCGTCGAGTTCGGGAGTGCCGTTGGGCTGGCTGGTGTCCACAGTGACCGCGTAGCTCACGACACCAGCCTGCCCTACGCGACCGACACCCCGGGGCCGAACGTGGCGACGGTGAGCGCACTTGGAAGTACAAGAAAGGGGTCGTCCCAGGTCAGCCACTGAAATCGGGACTGGTGGTCGGATTGTGGTCGTCGAATTTTGCCCACTTCCGTCCCAGCCGGATCAGAGTGGTGAACCTCGCCGAGTACGCGCCTGTCGGCCGAGGCACCCTCCCGCTTGGCCGCGCTTGTCGACGCATCAAGGGCGTTGACTGAGGCCAGCCCAGCGCCGAACACACTGGCGAGTGCAAGATAACCAGCTCACCACGACTACGCGAATGGGTCGCGCAGCGGCCTGGGCTCGCGGACTCCGCGGGTGATTTCCTCCGGCAGGTCAGGACCAGCGGTGTAGTAGCGTCCTTGGGCCTCGCCCTTGGCCAGCAGCCAGCCAGCGCGCACGAGTTCGCGGATGTCACGCTGGGCCTGCTGTTCGCTGAGGCCGGCATCCGTCTGATAGGTGGCGCGGCGGACTCGGTTGCCCATTGCGGCGGGGTAGAGACCGTAGAGCATGCGGTCGGGCCAACCGCGCTGCTCGAGCGCCTCATCGAGAGCCGACCAGACCTCACGGGTGGTCTGCACCTGCCGCTCGACGGTCTGGGCCTGCTGGTGGTGGGCACGCAGGCAGAACCGCACCCACGGGAGGGTGTCGCGCTCGGGGGTCCAGACGGGGCCGCCGACCTCGGCCAGGACGTCGTAGTAGCGGTAGGTGTTGCGAGCTCGCCCGAGCCACTCCTCGATGCTGGAGAACTCGGGAGCCATGATCCCTTCTCGGGCCAGCACCAGGGTATGCAAGGCGCGGGACATGCGCCCGTTGCCGTCGGACCACGGGTGGATCGCCACGAGGTTCAGGTGCGCCATCGATGCTCGAACCAGCCCCGGCGCTTCCAAGTCGCCCTCGTTGAGCCAGCCCACCAGCTCCCCGGTCAAGGCCGGCACCTGCTCGGCACCCGGAGCGGTGTACGCGGCGATGGTCGGATCCTCCGCCGAAGTCACGTAGACCGGGCCGCTGCGCCACCAACCGGGCCGCTTCAGCAGGTGGTGACCCTGCATCATGAAGTGCAGCGCGTTCAACAAGCCCTTGCTGTAGGCGAAGTCATCACCGGCCTCGGCGAGGCGCTGGATGTAGGTCATCGCCTGACGGTAGCCGTCGATCTCGGCAGTCACGGTCTCGTTCGCGTCGATCGGCGCCTCACCGACCATGATGTCCTCGACATCGGAGACGCTCGCAGCGTAACCCTCGATGGTGTTCGACCCTGCGATCGCGCGCGCGGTCAGATTGCGCCGCAGCTGCCCCTCCCACCGTCGTGAGGTGCGCAGATGCAACCGCAGACGGTCCCGCATCTCCTCAATCTCGGCGAGGATCCGAAGATCCGTTTCTCCCAGCAAAGGCGACGAGTACAGCATGCAGCAATAACACCATCATGGCATCACCACGTCAAGCACAGCCTCGGCGATTGCGCCGCACACGACCAGCCGGCCTCGACCCTGGACCATGCCACCGCCCTGTCGGGTTTCGACAAACAGCACCTGCATCACCGAGATCGAATTGCACATACCCGAAGTGAGGCATCAGTCGGATGCCCGACCAGCAGCGGCACGCACAGGATTGCCGCCCTACCCCCTTCTGAAGTGCTCGGCATAGGAGCACCCCCGGCACATCGTCATATCCGGGCTCGTCATGAGGCGACAGGACAGAAACCGATCCCAGACGCCCATCGCCCACCTGCGGAATTCGGCGCTACTTTCGACACAGCGGATCGTCTGACCATCCACGTGGCGATGCACAGCCTCGCCGTCCCTGATCCGCAAGGTCGGAACTTTGACCGGTTTGCGCCGATTTGCCACCCGCTACCGCACTTGACTGGAGAGCCTGGCGGGTCAAGGCGCGTCACCATCAGACTCTCCACCGCACCCAAGACACGACAGTGCGTCAGCAGCAATCGGGGCAATACGGGCACAAACCCCGAACGCGGAGGCCATGCCGATGCGACTCAGGGGTGAATCGTGACCGCGACTCCTTGGCTCTGGTCCCCAGCTGGTCCCCAGCAAGATCGCCAGAGGGTCCTTGGCTCGGGCCTGATCCGCCAACACGCCATCAGCAAAAAGGCCGCTGACCTGGGATTTCTCCCGGCCAACGGCCTTTCCGACTCATGTCGGGACGACAGGATTTGAACCTGCGACCCCTTGACCCCCAGCGGTCGAAAGGGTGTCCGACTGGTGTTTATCAGTCCGAATCCCGCAGGTCAGGGCCTACCTCGTCCGCCCCGCATGACGCCTGATGGCACCTCATGACGCCCAGTCCGTGAGAGGCGCGTGAGAGGCAGTTCGCAAGGGGGATCTCAGGAGTGATTTGCCTCACACCCCCAGTGTAGCCCTCGTTCAGCTTCCGCAGAGTGCTCCCTTATCGTTCCGCCGCGTGCATCGCAGCTGGCGTCCGGGCCAGGCGACCCTGCGTCGCTCGCAGTCGGCAGCACACCCGATCCACCACCTCCTGCCGCACAACTTCGACCGAACTCGACCAGGCTGTCGGGGGTGCTCGCTAGCCTGCTCCCATGCCGTCCAACTCCCCCGTCTACAGCATGGCTCTCGGCCAGCTCATCGCTGCAAACACTCCACTCGGCCCTCTCTACGAGAACCCCATTACCTGCTTCACCCCAGCCTCCGGCACGGGCAAGCTCCATGGGGAGCAGACCTGCGGCGCCCTCCGCTCAGCCGCATCCGTCCACGAGGTCACGACCGCGCTGCACGACGCGACACCTCGACTCTGCGCCAACTGCCGCTGGCCTCTACCGGCCGACAGTCCTCTCGTCGGGTTCGTCGATGCCGTTCGAACCATCAGGCGACTGGAGTCGTACATCGGCCCGGAGCCCTCTCCGGACACGGACTTCGACGAGGCCGAAGAGCAGGACGCGGCAGCGGCCCTTGCCACCGGCGAGTACCCGAAGGAGCGCGCCGGAACACCTGACGACGAAGAGAAGGAGACGGAAGAGGACGCCGACGACAAGGAGTGGGAACGGTTCAAGCACGCGCGTCTCATCCGCGAACGCCACCGCGGCCACTGGCGCTACCTCCACGGCTACATGATCGAGAGCGCCGAAGCAGTTGCCGCACACCCATGGCTCCGCAGCTTCGCCGAACCCCTTCAGCACGCGCTTGCGGTTGAGATCGAACGTGAGCGGCACGCCCTTGCCCGACTCCTGCGTCCGCAGGCGCTCCTCGACACCGCGGCCATCCGCGCCCTTCCCTCCCCGGAGCTCAATGTAGGGCCCGAGTTCGCCATCCTGGGCTCAGATGCGGACCAGACTCTCCGGCGGGCCTGGTCGGAGTGGCAGGACTCGGCAGCCACGTCCTGGAAGGCCCTCGAAGACGATCACTTCGCTGCGTACTTCGTTCTCCACGACGCTATGAAGCGGCGCCGCAAGGGGCGCGACGAAGCTGTCACTGCCCTTGAGCGGCTCACCGCCGAATGGATCGGCGCTGCCCGCGTTGTCGTCGCCCACCACGGTCGGTCGCCCCGCCGCATGGTTGCCGTCAAACTGCCCACGCTGCACTACGACCCGTACAGCGCCGAGAGCCGCGATCCGCTCACCGACTGGGAGGCCGGCATCATCGCGACCTACCAGATCGCCGCCAACTGGGACACCGCCGCCGTCGCCCTGCTTCTCCCGAGCCTGGTCGCCGAACATCTCATCTCCGACGCTGGCAGTCTCATGCCGACCGCCTACCTCGACGCCGAAGAGTCTGGCCTCTCGGTCAGCGTACTGCTGGCCAACTGGCGGCCCGACGAGACCGGCCGGCCGTAGACGAAGCCGAGCCGCCGTCCGCCAGCCAGCTCGCATCAGGGAATTGGCGGAGGACCCAATTCGGACTTCCGTGCGACGCCCCGTGCCTGCGAATCAGCCGAGCTGTCACCAGCTTAGTGGGCTTAGGGGATCATGAACGCTTCCTGCTAGTCCGCCCGTTGGAGACGTACGACCGATGAGTACTCCCGATGCCGCTGGCCCCCTGTCGGCCGCCCACCTCGCGTTCCTCCGGGGAACGGACCACGCTGAGAGCAAGATGGCAACTCAGATCGCACATGGTCATTTCTGGGAAGAAGAACACGTCACCCATGAGCTGTGCGAGCAGATGTTTCCGGAAGTGCGGTACGTGAAATTCAACCGCCCTCAGGAAACGTTGATCGGCGCCGACTATCTCTGGTGGTGGTCCGATCCAGACGGCCAATCCTTCGGATGCCTAATCCAAGCCAAGAGCCTCAAGAAGCGGGGGAGCTCATGGCGGGTCGGGTCAGACAACCGGGGCAAGCTCGACAAGCAGCTGACCCGGCTTCTCGCGGCGGCAGACGAGCTCCAGGTCCCCGCCGCCGTCAGTCTCTACGCCGGGGACTCCGCCTACCGCCACGAGCTCGTCTGTTCCTTCGGCCATCAGGACGCCCCGTGCAACCGGCGCGAAGGCGCCGCAGTCACCCTTCTCCCCGCGTTGCCGGTCCTGCATGACAACCGGCAGCAGGTGGGACGATCCCTCATGACGCGCCTGCCTGTTGGCGGCGTTGACGGTGCCGACGTCTTCCACCAGGCTCTCCCGCTAGTCCGCCTGACGGATCCTGGGCCCGACCCCCAGACCATCACCTATACGGACCTCGACCTGAAGGGAATCCGTCGCGATCTGCGGCCCTTCTTGATGGAGGACCAGTCTGGCGCCCGCAAGGTCGCAAAGATGCTTTACGACGCTATGCGTCGCTACCAGGCCAGCGACGGCGTGCCCAAGGACAGGGTCGAATATATGAGTCCCTGGCAGCTGTCCTCGCGCCTCGACTTCACCCGCTCCACCTTCATCCGTCATGTCCACCGTGGCCTACGCTCCGAGCTGCCCAGCTACGTCGAGCGCGCCCTGGCCGGCGCCGTACCCAGCAGCATTGCTCAGTACGCCGCTGGCCTCGTCCTGGTCCAGCTTTAACCCCGGACTTCGCACATGGGGTTTCAGGTCTCCAGCCAGCGTGGGCGGGTTTCGTCGATGCCGAGTAGGGGCTTTACTGAACAGGCCCCACGGTGGAAATGGCCTACGACCTGCGAAAATGCCGGTCGGGACGACAGGATTTGAACCTGCGACCCCTTGACCCCCTGCCGTGAGAGGCGCGTGAGAGGCACGTAAGTCGGGGTGAGGTCTGTCACGCCAGTTTCGGGCTCGAGCGGCGCGCGGAGGCCCGGCAACCACCACAAGTTGCCGGGCCTCCGCGCATCTGTCAGTCCACGAGGTAGTGGGCTTCGATGTAGGCAACGGTGGAGTCATACGGTTCCCCCACCGGCTTCAGCATGTACCGGCGGAAGACCGCGGCGGTGGCCCGGCGGGCGCCTCGGTTGCGAGCGTCGGCGTTGTCCCATGACTGGGCGAGGGTGCGAGTGACCACCAGGTCGATCTCCTCGGCCAGGTTCCTCTCTGTGACTGTGAGGCCGGTCGGTGCGTGATCGTGGATGATCCGCGACAGGACACCCACGTGGTCGTCGTCCAGCACGACGACGGCATTGTCGGGGTGCTTCTCGGCGTTGACGATAGCGCGGGCGATCCGGAGTGCTTCGGACAGGAACTCCAGAGCGTCTTGGGAGTTCTGGATGATCCGATCCCGCAGCTGCTTGATCCGCTCTGCAAGGGCGGTGTACTTCGCAGATCCTGGTTCGACGCCCTTGTCGAGGGCGGCCTTGATGCGGTCTAGGATCTCCGCGGCAGACGGCGTGTTGTCCTCGTCGTCCTTGTCGGGCTTGGGGCGGACGAGGGCCAGCAGCTCCTTGAGTATGACGATGCCCTGGGCGTCCAGGACGAGGGCTTCCTCCTGGGAGGCGACCACGTTGAAAGAGTGGACATGGGCGTTGATGATCTCCAGGACCATCGGCCCCAGCTCTGCCAGCCGTTCTTTCCTCTCTTCGTCCGAGGACTTCTTGAATAGGGTCGTGTACACGGATCCGAACAGCCCGAAGCCGTCTCGGTACTTGGTGACCCGCTTATCAGTACTGATGAGCGGGTAGAGGCGGGCCAGGAGCCGGTAGTCCTTGGCAAACACCTCGGCGGCGCCACGATTGGCGTCCAGGAAGACGTTGATGGCTCGCACAGACTCGTATCCGTGGACGGTGAGGTCCAAGCCGTCCACGTCCACGAGAAGGTCTTCGATGCGGGCGAAGGTGGTGCGGAACTCAGCGACCAGCTCGGACGGGTCGGTGACGAAACCGCCCCCTTTCCCGGCCCCCTCCGAGGTGGGGTCGGCAACGGCCCGCTGGACCTCTTCGGCCAGCCCAATGTAGTCCACGACCACGCCGGAGGTCTTCATGAACCCGCTCGGGGACACCCAGGTGCGGTTCGGGCGGGTGATCGTCTGGAACAAGGTGTGGGCCTTCAGTGGCTTGTCCAGGTAGAGGACACCCTCGTTGGGGGCGTCGAATCCAGTCATCAGCTTCGAGGTCACCACCAGGAAGCACAGCGGGCCGTCCGGGCTGAGGAACCGCCGCTTCTGCTCCTCCTCCTCGGTTTCTGAGAGCTGGAATGGCCGCATGGCGGGGTTTTCGTTCTTGGCGTCCGAGACGGAGATGTTCACCTCCGCGGTGATCCGGTCGTGCTTCCCGACCTCGGCGAGCACCTGCGACACCTCGAAGCCGGCCAGCAGCTCGTTGATCTTGTCCCTGTACGCCACAGCCAGCTCGCGGTTGTAGGCGACGACCTGGGCCTTAAGACCGTTGCGGTAGGCGCCGGCCAGGTAGTGGTCCACGATGTCCTGGCAGACTGCGTGGATACGGTCGGGGTTGGCGAACACCGAGGTGAGACGCCCAAATTTGCGGGACAGGGCCTCACGGTCGGGGTCGTCGAGGTCGAAGTCGTCGGCAAACTGGTCGAACTCAGCTTGCAACGCCTGATCTTCGATCTCGAAAAGGACCGGGCGGGCGTCCAGCATGACCGGGACAGTCGCCTCGTCCAGTAGGGACCGGGACACCGAGTACCGGTGTAGCACCCTTCCATGGTCGGTCTCCTCGCCGAAGAGGGTGAAGGTGTCGGTGGCGAGGTTCCTGACGGGGGTACCGGTCATACCGAAGAACTTCGCGTGCGGCAACGCTGCGCGCATCTGCCCGGCCAGGGACTTCTCCTTGGCGGACTGGGTGCGGTGTGCCTCGTCGACCAGCACGATGATGTTGCTCCGGGTCGACAGGTTCTTGCCGGCATCGGCGAACTTGTGGACAGTCGTGGAGATGACGCCGCGCACGTCGTCGGCCAGCAGGGAACGCAACTCCTGGCTGGTCGCGGGCTTGTGGAAGTAAGCGTCCCCCATCGCGGAGGTGAACACCCCGGAGGTCTGTCGGACGAGCTGAGTCCGGTCCGAGAGCAGGATGATCGTGGGTGACTCGGTGCGGGTGTCGGCCAGTAGCAGCGAGGCGGCGAACACCATCAGCAGCGTCTTCCCGCTGCCTTGATGGTGCCAGATCAGACCCTTCTGGCCGCCAGCTAGGACTCGCTCGTGGATCAGGTGGGCGGCTTCCATCTGCGGATAGCGGGGCAGGTACTTCTTGTCGACCCCGCCCCCGGAGGTATCGAAGAGGGCGAAGTTCGCCAGCACGTCCAGGACGGTGGCCGGGTTGAGTAGCAGCTCGACGGAGCGCTTCACGTCGTCCTGCCCCGACAGGTTCTCATCGTCGGCAGTGGACCGGAACGGCTGCCACAGGTTCGTCGGCGCGCCGGCGGCACCGAACCGAATCTTCCGCCCGTCAGAGGCAACAGCGAAGACATTGGGGGTAAAGAACCACGGGTACTCGGCTGCGTACACGTTGTTGATCTCGTGGGCGGCGTCGATCCACCCGGACTCCGCGGTCGGGGACTTCACCTCTACCACTACCAGGGGCAGGCCGTTCACCCAGTACACGAGGTCGAACCGGCGGGAGGTCTTGCCGGGGACAGTTATGGTCACCTCGTCGGACACAACCAGCGTGTTGGCGGTCGGGTGCTCGAGATCAATGACCTTCAGGGCGTGCCACACGCCGTCGCCGTCCCGGAACTCCTTACGCCCACGCAGCATGCGTAACACCTGCTCGTTGGCCCGCACCAGCCCGCCTTCGACGGCATTGACCGTGGCAACGATCTCCTCGACGACCGCGTCCACGTCGAACCCGTCGATCACCCCAGGGTTGAGCCGGACGATGGCATCCCGCAGCTGGCCGATGATCACCGTCTGCGTCGTCTCGCGCGGCAGCGACCTGCCCGCGGTGAAGCCCCAGCCTATCGGGATCGACCACTGGATCATCAGGTTCTGGAACTCACGCTCGCGAATACCCTTCGCCACGGCTCAGACCTCCAACTCGGCGGACTCAATGTCGATGGTGCGATCCAGTAGCCCCGACACCAGGCTTGCGCGGGCTGCTCGGAGACTGCCTGCCTGACCTCGGAGGGAGTCCAACGTCTCCACGACGGCCCCAAGACGCCCCGCCCAGTCCTGCTGGACGGACAACGGGACATCCGGGATGGGAAATCTGCTGAGGGTCGCGCGGTTGATGGAGGCGATCCCTGTCGTCTGGGTGCCGAATGTCTCGAACCACTTCTGACCGAAGGTGTTACCCCAACCCGACACGAAATATGGGTCGAAACGTTGATCGGTGACCCGGACCCTGAAAACGTGGTTCTGGTGGATGCAGTCGGGAATCTGATCCTCCCATACGTGTCCCCGACCAAGCTTGTCCTTGTCCCCACCCTCGTTCATCAGGACGTCGCCCGGCAGCAGCCGGAGTTTTTCTGCTTTAGCCTGGGTAGTCTGGATCGTCGCCACCTCAGACAAATTCAGGTGGTGTCGATGGACATTTGCCACGCGCAGGTACGGCACCTCCACAAGGTCCAGCTGCTCAAGGTCCTTCTTGTTCTTGGTGAGACCTCCCGAGATGTCGCAGAACGACGCCAGTGGGACCGTCGCCTCGCCGGCAACCGTTGCCGCCATCTCCCGTCCGAGCGCCCACCAAAGCTCATCGAGCACGTCCGCCTCGGCGTCGAGTGCGGTGATCTGAGCGTCGACCGCGCCAATGACCTCAACGATCCGCTCCTGTACCGGCAGTGGCGGAATGTCCATGCTGATGTTGAGAAAGTCAGCGGGCTTCACCCGCTCACGCCTGCCACCCATCCCCTTAGAAGCCCCCTGGAGGGCATTCCACATACGCTGCGTCGTGGCGAGAATGCGAAAGAAGTCGGGATCTGCATCGGACGAGAAGGCGAAAGTCGGGAACTCCTGCGAAGCGAAAGATTCCGGCAGGTCATCGGGCGTGACGGTGATCGCGCCCTCAAACGCCTTGAGGCGACTGTAGACGAGTGCTCTTGGACCGATCCGGTTGAGCTTCTTGTAGGAGGTCGAACTCCCCGCGACAGGATCGCGATAGAGCAGCCCTCGCCCCCTGTTCAGCACCCCCACGGTTGGGTACGTCTGTTCCGGGTCCACATCCACGGTTTCCACATTCAGCGTGAGGAACCGTGCCAGTGGCGCCCGAACCCAACCCTCCTGCACGTGGGCAGCGCGATCACTGCTCGTCGGGTCACTCATCGAAGCCCTCGATCCCGGCGGCGGCGAGCACCGCGAGCATTCGGGCCTCGGTCTTCTGCCGTTCGGAACGGGCGATGTTGTAGGCGTCGATGAGGGTGCCCAGGTCTTCCTGCTCGGCCGCGGCCTGCTTGATGTACCTGCCGATGTTGAGGTCGTACTCGTTCGCCACGATCTCCGTGGCGGGGACGAATCGCGCCGCGAGTCCACCTTCTCCACTGGGGTCAATAGGGTTGCCGTCGACGTCGAATTTCGCGTTGTAGGCGGTCACGACGTCGGCGATGTCAACGTCGGTGAGGATGTTGCGATTCTTGGCCTTGGCGAACCGCTTGGAGGCATCAATGAACAGCACACCATCCTGCCGCTCCAGGTCCTTGGTGCCACGTGCACGAAACACCAGGATCGCCGTGGGGATGCTGGTGTTGTAGAAGAGGTTGGCAGGCAGGCCGATGACCGCTTCGAGCAGGTCGTCGTCCAGGACACGTTGACGAATGGCTGCTTCCTGGCCGCCGCGGAAGAGGACGCCGTGCGGCAGGACGACGCCGACTCGACCCCTCTTCGGGTCCATGCTGGCAATCATGTGCTGCACGAACGCCCAGTCCGCAGACGCCTGCGGGGAGACTCCGCCGAGGGCGCGCGGGTCGTTGGCCCAGGGCTTCCACTTCAGGCTGTACGGCGGGTTGGCGAGGATCACATCGAACTGTGCGACGGATCCATCCAGGTTCTTGAAGCGCGGGTCCTTCAGGGTGTCGCCGACCTCGACCTGGAACTGGGTGAGGTTGTGCATGAAGAGGTTCATGCGTGCCACACCCGCAGTGTCCGGCACGGCCTCCTGCCCGTACAGCTTGAGCGTGTAGCCACGCTTGTTGTGGGTCTTCAGGAGATTCGCGGAGGCGATGAGCATGCCGCCCGACCCACATGTCGGGTCGTACACCGACTCGAAGCCCTTGGGGTCCAGGACCTCAACGATCAGCTCGACGACCTCGCGCGGGGTGAAGAACTGGCCGGCGCGGGTGCCGGACCCGTCCGAGAACCGCTTCAACAGGTACTCGTACGCCCCACCGAGCACGTCGTAGGACATGTTGCCCTCGTGCATCTTCGGGGTGCGGTCCATTGCCTGCATGACCGCCGCCAACACCTCGCCTGACAGCACCTCTTCGGAGGCCCAGGTCATGGACCCGAAGATGCGGGAGAACTTGTCAGGATTAGCCGTCTCGATGGCTTGCAGGGAGGCGCGGACCCGCTGACCAATACCTGGCTGGGTGATGGTGCCGAGGATCGACGCCCAGGAGGCTCGACGCTCCTGGACGGTGCCGGGGTGGATGAGCGGGATATCGAACGACTGGTAGTCGCGATACTCGATCTCGCGGGCTTCCTCGACAGAGAGACCGTCCAGGCCCTCGTTTTCAGCCAAGAACTCCTGGTGACGGTGCTCCCAGGTGTCCGACAGGTACTTCCAGAACATCAGCGGGAAGACGACCGAGGAGTACTGCGCTTCAGGCATCGCCACGCGCAACTCATCGGCGGCGTCCCACAACCGGCTCTCGATCTCCTGCTGGGTGACTGCCATCAGTCAGGGGTGTCCTTGCTCGTCAAAGGGCGGCGGCCCGAAGGCCGTGGTGTTTTCGCCGGTCACCCAATTTCGAGCATGCTCGGCATGTGCACGCCGATCGTGTCCTGCTGGGTGAACCCAAGCGGAGTGTCGTAGTCCCTGTGCGGGCGACTCGCCAACGATATCCCTCCCCTAGGACAAGCAAGCGGCGCGGCCGGCAACGGCCAGACGCCCCGCGTCCGGCTGTTGCCGGCGAAGCGCGCCCGACAGATCCGGCACGACCTCGCCCGGACGGCATCCTCCAGCGGAGGAGCCAGGGCGGTGCCGAGGTCCTGGTACCGCTCAGTCTGCTCCGAGGTCACCGCGGTCCGGACGAACTCCACCTCGACGCCGGCGAACGCGGTGACGCGCTCGGCGAGTGCGGTGAGCATCCATCTATCACTCGGATCACGGTCGTCCTGAAACCACCTGGCCAGGGGGTGGGCCACGATGGATGCCTTGAAGTGGAATACATCATTCCTCATTTCGATTGATCTCTCCGTACGGTCGTGCGAAGGGGGCGTGGGTGGCCGACCTGAAGGTGTTTCGGCGGGGTGCTGATGGACGGGATGTCGAGCTGCGGGGTTCGACGGTGGCGCGGGAGCGGGAGCTGCAGCGGCGGGTCGAGGGGGCGCTGGAGGAAATGCTGGGGGTGCGGTTCCTGGCGTCGGAGTACTCGACGGGGCCGTGGCACCAGGGGCGGATCGACACGCTGGGGCTGGACGAGGACGGCGTGCCGGTGGTCATCGAGTTCAAGCGCGGGCGCGATGCCGGAGTGATCGCCCAGGCGGGATCGTACCTGGTCTGGCTGCTGGCGCACCGGCACGAGTTCGAGGCGCTGGTGCGCAGACAGCTGGGCGCCGAGGCTGCGGGGGCGGTCCAGTGGCAGCGGCCTCGGGTGATCTGCGTCGCGGGCGAGTTCTCGCGCCATGACCGAGCCGCGGCGTCGCTCTACCAGCGGGATCACCGCGTTGACCTGGTGCGCTACCGGATCTTCGGGCCGGACCTGCTGACGCTGCAGCTGGTCGAGACCGTTCCGGGTTTCTCCGCCTCGGGTGCCGCGCCGGTGCCGTCCGGCGCGGCCGACGAAGCGGGTGACGAGCCGGAGGTGGTCGTGGTGCCAGCGGGGCCCTCGCAGGTGGAGGTGCCGGAGTGCCTGCGGGAGCTGTACGGCGAGCTTGACGAGGCGCTGACCGCGGTGGGCGAGCTGGAGGTGGTGGTGCTCAAGCACTACATCGCCTACAAGCGGCTGCTGAACGTGGCGTCGGTGGTCTTCCGCCCGTCGCCGTCGCATCGGGCGCTGCTGGTGTACCTGCGGCTGGACCCGGACACGGTGGAGCTGGAGGAGGGCTTCACCCGCGACGTGCGCGGCATCGGGCATCTGGGGACGGGGGACCTAGAGGTGCGGGTCGTCTCGTCGGCGGACGTGGAGAAGGCGGTGCCGTTGATTCGGCGGGCGGTCGAGGAGTCCTGAGGAGACAGGAAGGGCGGCTGGAGTCTAGGTGCTCCGGCCGCCCTTTCGCGTCTTCGGCTCCTTGGCCGGGCGACGGTTCTCACCCTCACGCCTCCGGCCCGGCGAGGACGAGGTCGTCCTGGGTCAGCTCGGCGTGCAGCCGCTGTTCGGCGACGTCGGCGTAGTGGGGCGAGAGTTCGGCGCCGACGAATCGCCGGCCTTCGCGTAGGGCGGCGACGCCGGTGGAGCCGCTGCCGGTGAACGGGTCGAGGACGACGCCGTTCTCTGGGCAGATCTGGACGAGCTGCTGCATGATCTCCAGCGGCTTCTGGGTGATGTGGACGCGGTCCTTGCGGGGCTGGCTGGCGATGAAGTGGCCGGGCAGGTAGATCGCGCGGCTGTTGTCGAGGGTGCCCTTGACGCCCCAGGTGATGAACTCGGCGCTCTGCTTGAAGCCGCCCTTGCGCGGGCGGCTGGCGGGCTTGATCCAGGGGATGGTGCCCTGCCAGGTCCAGCCGGCCATCTGCAGCGCGTCGCTCGTCGTCGGTTCCTGCCTCCAGTCGCTGAAGACCATGGCGACCGAGTGCTCGGTGCTCGCCCGGTACGCCTCGGTGAGCAGTTCGGTGAGCCAGGCGCGGTAACTGCGCTGGTCGCGGTTCTCGCCGGGGAAGGTCTGGAGGTCGTGGGCGGAGCCGGTCTGTACGTACTTGGCGCGGGCGTCGCGGCTGGTGCGCTCGGAGCTGGTCCGGCCGCCGCTGTTGTACGGCGGGTCGGTGATGACGGCGTTGACGGACTCGTCGGGGAGGGTCTTGAGGACGGTGAGGGCGTCGCCTCGGTGCAGCGTGTAGGTCACGGGTTTTCCTTCGGGGCGTGGTTGGGCCCGCTCCGGGCGGCGCCCGGCGGCAGCCGCCGGGAGCGGGGATGCCGAGGAAGGTAGCCGTGATCGACGGCCGTACCTAACAGGCGTTGGCGGGGGTTCCGGGCCTGGTCGGGGGTCGTTTGGTGCGGCCGACTTTCGCGTCTACTGTCTGGCCATGCCGACCGGGCAGCAGGCCAAACGGGCCTGGCCTGGCACGTGTTGATCCGTGTTGCCCTGTGCTCGCGGAGCCACGCGGGCAGCATCTCCCCTTCCCCCGATCCCGAGGAGTGCCGTCGTGTTCCGGCTGAGATTACGAGCGCGGCCGGCTGCCGCGCGTGACCCGAGACCGGCGTCCTGGAGCTACCAACTCCCGTGACTCGGGCCCGCCCTGAACGAGGGCGGTTTCACCACCGGCGCGGTGCCGGCGACTTCTTCGCACGAGAGGCCGGCACCGCGTTCTCCTACGAATCCCCGAGGAGCCGCTGCGATGCAGCATGCCCTGGCACAGTCGTGCCCTCATCCGCCCCCGCTTCCCGTCCGGCCGATGTCTGGCGACCGGGGGCCGTCGTGAAGAAGACGGTCGGCGCGCTCGTCGGCGTCGTCGCCTGCGGGCCGCTGGTGCTGGGCCTGCCGGTCGCGATCGTCGGCGCGGCCAACGCCTCAGCCACCACGTCCAGCTCCTGTCCGTCCGGCGGAAATTCACAGGGTGTGGATTCCTCGGCGGTGGCGGCGCAGGTCGAGGCGATCCTCAAGGGCTCCAGTCCGCTCAGCGCCCCGAATGTGGCGGGGCTGAGCAAGCCCGCCGAGCAGATCCCCAACGCCCGGACGATCCAGGCCGCCGGAGTCGCGATGCACATCCCGGTGCGTGGGCAGGTCGTCGCCCTGGCAACGGCGCTGCAGGAGAGCGAACTTCGCAACGTCAACGGCGGAGACCGGGACAGTCTCGGGCTGTTCCAGCAGCGGCCGAGCCAAGGCTGGGGTACGCCGGAGCAGATCATGCAGCCGGTGTACGCCTCGACGAAGTTCTACGAGGCGCTGCAGAAGGTCAACGGCTGGGAGTCGATGACCGTCACCCAGGCCGCCCAGGCGGTGCAGCGCTCCGGCTTCCCCGACGCCTACGCCAAGTGGCAGCCCTTGGCGGAGGCACTGCAGAAGGCCCTCGCGCCGCTGCTCGCTCCTGCCGCCGGTGCCTCGCCCGCGCCGAACCCGCCGCCGGCACCGACGCCAACGGCCGGCGCGAGTGCCAGCCCGACCACGGGTGGCGGCTGCGGGACGCCCACGGCGGGCGGTGACGGCAGCGACTTCGGCACGATTCCGGCCGGCTCGCTGCCAGGCGGGTACACGATCCCGGCCGACGCACCGCAGCCGGTGCAGACGGCGATCCGGTGGGCGCTCGGCCAACTCGGCACTGCCTACCAGTGGGGCGGCACCTGCGCGAACTCGCACGGCGCGGATCCGATGGGCAGGTGTGATTGCTCCTCGTTGATGCAGATGGCTTACCGCTCGGCGGGCGTCTCGCTGGAGCGGACCACGTACGACCAGGTCACGCAGGGCAGCGCCGCTTCGGTGGACTCGCTCAAGCCGGGCGACCTGCTGTTCACGCGCGGCACCGCCGCCGTGCCGGAGCACGTCGGGATGTTCATCGGCAACGGTCTGATCGTGCACGCGCCGAAGACCGGTGACGTGGTCAAGATCTCGACCCTGGCCTCGTGGCGGCCGGAGATCCTCGCGGTCCGTCGGGTCGTCTGACCCGCGCCCTCGCCTCCCCTCTCTCCTCCCCCCCTTTCTTCGGGCTGCCTTCGCGTGCCCTGAATTGCTCTGGAGCTTCCCTTGTATCTCGCGGACGCAGTCGTACAGCTCGCCTACGATCCCGGCATCGCCCCCGCCGAGGGCGGTCTGCCTGGCCTTTCGGTCCTCAAGCAGGTGATGGGCAGCCTGAATCTGTTCGGGATCGTGGCGGTCGTCGGAGCCCTCGCAGTCAGCGCCGGGGTGTGGGCCTGGGGCCACCACTCCGGCGGCCACCAGGCCGAGGCCAACGGTAAGAAGGGCGTCCTCGTCAGCGCGGGCGCCGCCCTGCTGCTGGGCGCCGCAAACGGGGTCGTCAGCTTCTTCTCCGGACTCGGCGGCCAGATCAAGTGACGCAGAAACGTTTCCTCAACCCCCCTGCCCGTTCTGGGGACTTCGGCGGCCCGGTGGTGCGCCGCCGGGCGCTGCTGGGCTCGATCGTCCTGATGCTGCTCATCAGCTGCGCCGGCCTTCTCGCCTACCTCACCCGGGACGGCCGTGACGCCGCCAACCCGGCTTCCACGGCTGCGAGTTCGCCCGCAGCCTCCGGCCCGGTGGCCTCGGCGACGCCGGGCGGACATCCGAAGGGGCTGCCGGGTCCGCCTTCGACGCACGATCCGATCGCGTTTGCGAAGGCGGCGGCGGTGGCGCTGTGGTCGTACGACACCCGCTCGTCCTCGCAGCCTGAGCTGGTGGCCTCCCTCCACCGGTGGCTGACCGGCGAGGGGCAGTACGTCGACGCCGACTCGGTCGATCGCCTGGTGCCTTCGCCGGTGCTGTGGGGGCGGATGGCCGACTCCGGGCAGTTCGCCACCGCGACCGCGGACGAGGCGCACTTCCCGGACCGGTTCACCAGGGCGCTGCAGGCCGATCCGGGGGCGATCACGCAGGCGTACGTCTACGCCGTGACCGTCTCCGGGAAGCAGTCGATCGCTTGGAACGGCTCCCCGGCCGGTGGTGCCGAGGACCGTTCGGCGACCCTGGCCGTGCAGTGCCGTCCTGACCGCCCGTGTGCTCTGGCCGGTGTGCTGCCGGCCGTGGCGCCCTGACCGGCGGGAGTTCCTCGTGGATATCTGCAATCTCCCCATGGTCGCCCAGGTCTGCGACGTCGTCGACGGCATCAACTTCGTCAGCGACCCGGGCAAGTCGATCACCGATGGCATCGGCGCGTGGATCGCCAAAAGCATGGGCGAGCTGGCGGCCAGCGCCGTCGACCTGTGCGCGAAGGCGGTCGACGAGACCACGGCCATCGACCTGTCGGCGCCATGGTTCAGGGACAACTACCAGCTGATCCTGCCGATCGGGCTGATCCTGACCGTGGGCACCTTCTGCGCGCAGCTGATCCTGGCCGCCTGGCGGCGGGACGAGCGGGCGCTGGCCAAGGCCGGCTGGGGCACGATGACCGGCGTCCTGTTCGCCTTCGGCGCGATCAGCTTCACCGCCGTCGCGGTCACCGTGGTCGACGCCTTGTCGGCCGGGCTGTTCCAAGCCGCGCACACCAGCGTCGCCGACGCGGTCAGGCGCATGATCAAGATCAACCAGTTCGGCCCCATGTTCGCCCTCGGCTGGGCGATCCCCGCCCTGGTCGCGGTCGGCAGCGCGATCGGCGCGTTCCTCTACTGGTGCGTGATGGTCGCCCGCAAGGTCGGCGTGTTGATCCTCGTGGTGCTCGCCGCCTTCGCCGGGGCCGGCGGCGGCTGGGAGGTCGCCCAGCGGTGGCGGCGCGGCTGGATCGAGGCCACCGCCACCCTGATCGTCTCCAAGCTGCTGATGACGGTGGTGTTCCTCGTCGGCGTCTCCGCCCTCGGCAAGACGGACGCCAAGGACGGCATGGCCGCCCTGTCCGACGCCATGGCCGGCGTCGTGATCATGGTGATGGTGCTGCTGTGCCCGTACGCCGTCTACAAGTTCGTCCACTGGGCGACAGACGGCAGCGGCCACGACGACACGCACCGCACCGGCATGGCCGGCATGGCGGTCGCGGCCGGGGCGGCGAAGACCGCCGGTTCCCTGGCCATGCAGATGGGCACCGGTGTCCCGGCGCCGCAGGGCCCGGCCCAGGTACCTGGCATGGGCGGTGGCGGTGCCGCCTCCGGCATCGACCCGACCGGCCGGATCAGCAAGGAAGGCATCGACGCCGGCCCCGCGCAGCAGCCGACGAAGTTCCGCTTCGGCGAGGACACGAACGCCGGTGGCGACCGTGGACGTGCCCTGGTCACCCGGCCCGGCATCCCGGCCCTGGTCACCCGGGCCTCGCCCGGCGCAGGTGGCGGGCAGCCGCAGTCCGGCGGCGGTCAGGAGTCCCCGGCCTCACCGCCCCTCCAGGACGCTGTCGCGGCGGGCACGGTCTCGCCGTCCGGAACTGCCGTGCCCTCGGCCGCGAGCCCGCCCACGCCCGGGGCCTCCGCGCCGGCACCTGGAGGACCGGCCGCCCTGGCACCGTCCCCTGCCGGAGCATCCGCTCCGGAGCCGGTCCGGTTCGTCTTCCCGAACCGGCCCACCCAGCCCGGTTCCTGACCGGAGCCCCGTACCCCGGGGTGGGCGGCAGAGCGCCGCCCACCCCGGGCCCCGCCCCCGAGCCCCTGGAAGGAGGACCTGCGATGACGTCCAGAAGAGCGCCGCGCCCCCGCCCGCCGCCCGCACGCTCACCCCGTCTGGAATCCCGATGTCCTCCTCGACACCCGACACTCCTGCGTCCGTCAAGTTCCCCCACCGCTCCAAGCGCGGCATCCTGCTCGGCCTGAGCGCGCCGCAGCTGATCACCTGCGCCGCCACCGGCCTGCTGCTGCTCGCCGTGCTCGTCACCCGGGGCGTCACCGGCGCCCTGCAGCTCATACCCGTGTGGGCGGGTGTCGCCGCCCTGGTGTTCATCCGCTACCGGGGCCGCACCCTCGCCGACTGGGCCCCCGTCGCCGCCCGCTACGGCCTGCGGCGCCTGCGCGGACAGCTGCTGTGGCTCGCCCGCCCCTCCTCCCGCCCGGTGCGCGAGGGCCTGCTCCACCTGCCTGGCAACGCGGCAAGCCTGCGTGTCGTCACCGCCCCCGATGGCCGCTACGGCGCCGTCCACGACCCGCACGCCGGCACCCTCACCGCGATCGTCAAGGTCTCCTCCCGCGCGTACGCCCTCCTCGACCCCGGCACCCAGAACGCCAACGTCAGCGGGTGGGGACGTTCCCTGGCGGCGCTCGCCCGCACCGGCCAGGTCGCCCGCATCCAGGTGATCGAGCGGACCGTCCCCGACACCGGTGACGCGCTGCGCCGGTACTGGGAGGAGCACGGCCGCCCCGACGCCCCGCTCGCCGGTGAGCTGTACGGGGAGTTGATCCGCGGCGCTGGTCCGGCCGCCGCCCCGCACGAGTGCTACGTCGCCATCGCCCTGGACTTCAAGGGCGCGCGGCGGCTGATCTCCCAGGCCGGAGGCGGCCTGACCGGTGGGTTCGCGGTCCTGGCCCAGCTCACCTCCGCGTTCGAGCAGTCCGCGCGCACCGCCGGTCTCACCCCAGCCGGCTGGCTGTCCGCGGGCGAGATCGCCGCCGTCGCCCGCACCGCCTACGACCCGAAGTCCCGTGCCGCGCTGGACCGCTGGTCTGCGGACGGGCGTCCGTCCGCCGACCCGGGCGCCGCCGGCCCGGTGGTCGTGGTGGAGAAGGCCGACCACATCTCGACCGACTCCGCCCACCACACCACGTACTGGGCGGAGAACTGGCCCCGGACGCAGGTCAACCCGGGCTTCCTGCACCAGGTCATGTTCGCCTCCGGCGTGCGCCGCACCGTCTCCCTCGCGTACGAGCCGCAGGACCTCGACTCTGCGCTGCGCGACGTGCGCCGCAAGAAGGCCAGCGTGATCGCGGACTCGGCCGAGCGCGCCCGCAAGGGCCAGGTCTCCAGCGAGGCCGACTCCGTGGAGTACCAGGACATCCAGGACCGCGAGCGGCAGCTGATCGCCGGCCACGCCGACGTCGCCCTCACCGGCCTGCTGACCGTCTCCGCCGACACCGAGGACGAACTTCGCTCCGCCTGCGCCGTGGTGGAGACAGCCGCCGTGGGCGCCCAGCTCGACCTGCGCCCGCTCACCTGGCAGCAGGCGAGCGCGTTCACCGCCAGCGCGCTGCCGTTCGCCCTCGCCGCCTGATGCCGGCCCTCCCGCCTTCCGAAAGAGCACCCCTAATGCCGGCCACCACCCCCGTCGCGCAGGACTTCGTCCCGTACGCGACCTCCGCGATCGACTTCCACCGCGCGCTCAACATCCCCACCGGCCCGCTGGTCGCCTCCCGCGCCGAACTCAACTCCCTCCACGAGCACCTGGTCGCGCTGCACGGCCTCCTCGACGCCCACGCCCAGCGCACCGCACCGCTGCTGCCCATCGAGGGCGACCACCTCAAGGCCACGCGCACCCGCCTGTGGCAGGCCGCCGACCACCTCCACGCCGCCTACCACGCCTCGCCCCGGCCCGGCAGCGGCGAAGTCCCCGGCCCCGACGCCTGCCGTAACCGCCTACCCGAGGGAGCGCCGGAGCTGAGCATCTGCCGCCGCCACCAAGAGACCGCTCAGCTGGTGCGCCGCCGCACCACCCCCGCCGACCTGCACACCCCGTTCACCGGCCTCGTCCGCCGCTGACCCCGCACCCCGGAATCCGTGATCATGCCCAGGAACCGCGCCACCGCCAGCCCTCTGTTCGTCCCGCGCAAGAGCTCCCGCGCCCAACAGCGCTCTGCTCGTGCCGACTTCGCCGAGGCCCGCACCAAGGCCCGCCACGCGGCCCTGCCCGCCGTGCGGCGCGAGCATCAGGGCGCCGACCCCGAACTCCAGCCCACTTACCCGGCCTCCGGCCGCCCTGGTCCGGCCTCCGCCCGGGGCAGCAGGCTCCGCCTGCCCAAGCACCGCATGACCACCGCCGTCGCCGGTGGGGCCTACCCCTTCCTCGCGGAGGCCGGCCTCGGCGCCGAGGGGGTCTTCGTCGGCCGTGACATGCACGCTGAGGGCTCGTTCACGTTCGACCCCTTCACCCTCTACAACTCCGGCCGAATAGAGGGGTTCACGAACCCGAACGCCTTCCTGTGCGGGATCATCGGCATGGGCAAGAGCGCGCTGGCCAAGTCGATCGCGACCCGGTCCATCGCCCACGGGTACAAGATCTACGTGCCATCCGACCCGAAGGGCGAGTGGTCCGGTCTTGCCCAGGCCCTCGGCGGGCAGACGATCGCCCTGGGGCCCGGTCTGCCGGGGAGGCTGAACCCGCTGGACGCCCCGCAGCGGCCTGCCGGGGTGGGCGAGGAGGACTGGAGCGGCGAGGTCCGCAAGCGCCGCCTCCTCCTGCTGGCAAGCCTGGCGGCCACCGTGCTCAAGCGCGACCTGCTGCCGATGGAGCACACCGGCCTCGACGTCGCCCTGGACCTGGTCGTCGCCGACGCCGAGGCGGCGGGCACGGTGCCGCTGCTCGGCGACATCGCCCACGTCCTCGGCCGACCTGAGCGCCTCGACGCCGCCCTAGGCGACCAGGCCGGCAGCCTCGGCCACGCCACCGACGACCTCGCCCACGCCCTGCGCCGTCTGGTCCACGGCGACCTGTCCGGCATGTTCGACGCCCCGTCCACCGTGACGTTCAACGCGAACGCGCCGATGCTCTCCATCGACCTGTCCCGCCTGGGCAGCAGCGGCGACGACACCGCCCTGGTCCTGGCGATGACCTGCGCGTCGGCGTGGATGGAAGCCGCCCTCGCGGACCCGTCCGCCGGCCGCAGGTGGGTGATCTACGACGAGGCGTGGCGGGTCATGCGGCACGTCGGCCTGCTGGAACGGATGCAGCAGCAGTGGAAGCTCTCCCGGGGCCTGGGAATCGCCAACCTGCTGATCGTCCACAGGCTCTCCGACCTGCTGTCCGCCGGTGATTCCGGCTCGCGCGGGCGCGTCCTCGCCGAGGGACTGCTTGCCGACTGCTCGACGCGGATCATCTACCGCCAGGAACCCGACCAGATCCCCGCCGCCATGGCCCTGCTCGGCCTCACCGGCGTCGAGGCCCAGGCCATCGCCGCCCTCACCCGCGGCCGGGGCCTGTGGAAGGTCGCCAGCCTGTCCTTCATCGTGCAGCACCTCCTCCACACCAGGGAGAAGCAGCTGTACGACACCGACTTCCGCATGGCCGCCTGACCGGGCGGCGCTTCGAGAATCCTGAACTCACCTTTTTGCCAGGGGTGTTGAATCCTATCCGCCCGTGCCAGGCTGCGCACCGCCGCGCGCCTATCACCCTTTCGCGGCCGGTCCAAGTTCCCTCTCCCCGGCATCATCAGCGCCTGCCCACCACGCCACCGGGCGCACACCCCGCAGGAGAGCCCCCATGCAACCCGACCAACTGACCGTCCTGTTCGCCGACAACGGCTTCGGTGTCACCGCCCACGTCCACGGCCCGGACACCCTGACCGACCGTGCCACCACCGGTCCGGGCCGGCGCTACGCCCACGTCACCCGTCCCCTCGCGCAGCGGGGCCTTGAGACCGGGGTCGACTTCGGGGCGGACGACTACATCGTCGTCGCCCAGCTGAACGACGGGACCTGCCTGACGATCTCGCCCCCGCCGGAATACGAATACGGGAGCCACGAGGTCCCCGGCTTCCCGCAGGCGTGGCTCGTGACGCGGGACAACCCGGACAACCCCGAGCTGTTCGAAGTCGTCTACGACAGCAGGCCCAAGGGGGCCGACGCCCGCAACGGGGGCGACGTGACCGCGCTGCTGGCCGCCGTCGACGAGCACCTCGACGGCCTCGGCGTACCGTCCCGCCAGCAGGTCCAGGCCGTCCGCGCGGGAGCGGAGTCCGCCCTCCACCGGGCCGGGTTCGTCCCCGTCGTGCGCCTGCACGAGACCCATCACCGGCTTCCCGCCGCCATGGTCGACCCCGGCGAGCGCAAGGCCACTGTGACGCGGGCCGTCGACTACCTGCGCGCCGCCGGCTACGGGTTCACCTGCCCAGCGGACCTGATCGACCACCGCCTCCCGCCGACGCTGCCCCCGTCCCGGTCGCTGGCTCAGGTCGGAGAGACCATCGCCGGGGCCGGGCACACCCGGGAGGTGGCCGACGCGCTGAGCGAGCTGACCGCGCCCGGGGACGGCGTCCTCGACCAGGTCGTCGGCGTGCTCCACCAGAGCGCCTCCTGGTGGGAGGGCCTGGGCGGCGCCTCCGATCCGCACTACGCCGCCCGCCTGCGCTACATCGCGGACATGGCGGACGGCTACGTGCGGGAGATCCGGGCGATGCGCGGCGACCTCGCCGACCGGCACACCGCCCACGCCGGCCGCGCCCGGCCCACTGCCCAGGCCACGGTCACGGCCGGCCCCGACGCCCGAGTGCTCGCCGCGCTCGCCACTTCCCCCACCGCCGTACGCACCCTCACCGGCCACCCGGCAGAGGCCGTCCTCACCGCACCGGCCGCCGCGCGCGCTGCCGGACCGCGCCGCTGAACCCCCTTGTCCAGGAAGGACGACCGCTGTGCCCCGCCGGAACAGACCTCGCCCCACCCACCGGTCCACCGTCCGACCCAGCGAAGCGGAGCCCCACCATGCCTGCCGCCGCACCCACCCAGCTGCCCGACGTCGCCATCGGGCACCACCCGAGCCACGGCATCGTCGCCTCCCTGCCCACCCAGAACCCGGCCGCCCAATGGATGCTGGAACGCCTCGACTTCCAGCGCCTTCCCGGCAACCCGCGCCTGTACACGCTCACCGACCAGCACCAGGAAGCCCCTGAGCGCGCCGCCTGGGCCGCCAAGCTCCTCACCGGCGCCGGCTACCGCGTCGACACCGACATGTCCCTGGCTCCCGAGAAGACCAACGGGCAGGAACGGGTCCAAGCTCGACAAACGCGCGCCACGCCGGAGGTCCCCGGGCCGCAGCGTGCATCCGCCCAGGACGCCGGTCCGGACGTCGCCATCGCCGAGCACCCAAGCCTGGGCATCGTCGCCGCTGTCAACGACGATCTGCCCTTCAATCCGGGCATCTTCCTGGAGACCGATGGTTGGCGTCACCACCGGGACCTGGACGTCTACCTCGCCCCGGCCGGCACTCGGGCGGAGTCCCTCGACGTGGTGGCCCACACCGTCACGGGACTGCGGCGCGGTCACTTCCAGGTCGCCATGCAGCCCCAGCTCGCCGAGGACGTCGCCGCCCACCGCGTAGCGGTCCGCCAGCCGTTCACCACGCACAAGTTCCGCGTCGACGAGGCCACGCCCAAGGCGCCCGCCACCGTGCCGCCCGCTGTCGCCGTGAGCCCGCCGCCCGCGGCGGTCGACCCGCGCATCGCCTTCGCCCGCGCCCGCTGACCGACCCCTGCCGCACCGTCCCGCCGCCGCTTAGGAGCACAGCATGCACTCCATCCACATTCAGCCCGTCCGGTTCTCCGAGGACAACCGTGGCGTCACCGCCCGCACCCGTCCACCGCTACCGACCGACCGGTTCGCGGCCGTCACCGTTCCGCTGGCGAAGCGAGGAGTCGGCTTCACCATCGACTTCGAAACCGGCGAACACATCGAGGCACGGCTCCCGGACGGCAGCTTCCTGCTCGCCGGCCCCACGTTCGACGACACCGACGAGGAACTCGAGACGACGGGACCGCAGAACGGCTGGCTCATGGGCTGGCTCGATCCCCTCGCCGGCAAGGTCGAGGTCGAGCCCTTGTACGACAGCCGATCCGGGGGACCCGACCAGCAGCACGGAACCGATGTCGCGCCGATGCACGCAGCCCTCGACGGGCACCTCGACCGTCGTGGTGTTCCCACCGAGCAGGACGTCCAAGACCGACGGAACCGAGCCGAGTCGCTGCTTCACCGAGCCGGGTTCGTCGCGGTCACCACCGATCAGCAGCCCCACCACCGGCTTCCCTCCTCCATGGCCGACCCGGCAGAGCGCCGGGCGGCAGTGACCCTGGCGATCGACTACCTGCAGGCCGAGGGCTTCGCGTACGACTGTCAGGCCGGCCTGGTCAACCAGACTGCCGCTTCCGCCCACACCCCGCACCCGGCCCTCGCCGAACCGGCGGTGCGGGCCTCCGGCATCACGGCCGCCACCGACGCCCGCGTCAGCGCCGCCCGGGCCACCTCTCCTACCGTCGCGCCCACCCGCACCGGGCAGCAGGCGCAGCCACCGCCTGCGCCCGCGCCGCCGAGCGCCGGTCGTCCCGGCCTGCGCCACTGACGTCAACCGACGCAACCCTGCCGCCGCCGACGCCCCGGCCCGCCGTCAGCGGCCACCGCGCTGGTGCGCGTGCCTGATGACCACTCCCCCGATCACCAAGGAACAGAATTCAGATGGCTGTGAAGAAGGTCTGGCAGATCACCCACCAGTGCGGGCACGGATCGGCAAGGGATCTTGGTGACCGTCCGGCCGACCGCCGGGCCGGCTTCGCCGAGTGGCTGGCCAAGCAGGACTGCACCGACTGCTGGCGCGCCGCCCAGAGCGAGGACGAAGCGGGCAAGGCGCAGTGGTTGGAAGCCAAGCGCGCCGCCGAACAGGCCGAATCCGACGCCTGGTCCGAGCAGTTCCGGATGCCGCCGCTGGAAGGCACCGCCAAGGGCGTCGCCTGGGGGGTCCGCTGCCGCCACCAGGTCCTCGCCGCCGCCTACACCGCCCTTGTCCTCGACACGGGCATGCCGGAGCCGCAGTGGGAGCGGATCGAGGATCAGGCCCGCACGATCACCCGCGCCGGCTGGTGGATCGACCAGCGCGCGTGCGAGCCGGGCGACCTGCCCGAGCTGTTGGAGGCGGCCGTCGACGCCGACCGGCCGACCGAGAACCCCTTCGTCTGACCCGCCGGCGCCCCGCCCCGGCGCAGGTCACCGTCCCCAACTCACCTTCACCGCACTCTGATTCGGAACACAGCGCCATGGCCACTTCCCCTCTGTACTGCACCGTCAAGCGCACCGAGAGCACCCCCGATCTGCTCGCCGCGCTGTACGACGACGATCCCGGCTTCGAGTCCTACCTGCTGGCGTCGTGGTCGCCCGGCCCGCCCGCCGAGGAGGACATCGTCCTGCCGGACCTGGCCGCGCTGCTGGACGAGCCGGTGGCTTTGCGCAAGCCCCGTACCGGCCATACCCCCTCCCGGCGTCTGACCTGGCACTGCTCGATACGCAGCACCGGCGCGCTCAGCGACGACCAGTGGTTCGAGCTGACGTGGCAGGTGCTCGACGCCACCGGCATCGAGCCGGACGGCGACCCCGACGCCTGCCGGTGGGTGGACCTGCGCAACACCGGCGACCGGCTCGACCTCGTCGCCACCGTCATCCGCAAGGACGGCCGCTGGGCCCGGCTGCACAACGACCAGCGCCTCGCCCGGTGGGCCTGCGAGGACTTCACCCGCGACCACCGGCTCATCGCGCGGCGCTGACACCCCACAGCGCTCCGCCTGGGCCCGGCCGACGACCGGCTACCACCGATCTCCGGCCGGGCCTAACCGGCGGATCTGCGGATCCTGTCCCCGTCAGCCCGCCCGCCGGGCCCCGCCGTCCGAGAAGGGGACGCTCGTGATCGCTCACCTGCAGCGCGCCACCACCACGGCCGCGCTGATCCCCGCCCTGTACGGCCTGGACGACCCACGCGGCAGCCTGCGCCCCCGGCTGATCGGCGCCGACTACCGCGGCGCCGACAAGCAGCTGCCGCTGTTCGGCGACCCGCAGGAGGTCCTCGACGGCGGCGTGCTCGACGCCCCGGCCCTGCGGATCGGAGCCCGGGCACCCGAGCAGCCGGTGTGGATGTGCTCGGTGCGCTCCGACCCCCGCCACCCGGACCTGAGCGACGCCCAGTGGGCCGACGTCGCCCGGCGCCTGGTCACCGCGACCGGGCTCGCCCCCGCCGGCGACCCGCACGGCTGCCGGTGGGCCGCGATCCGCAACGGCGACCAGTCGGTGCACGTCGTCGCCACCGTCGTCCGCGAGGACGGATACCTCCACGGCACCTACCGAGACCCCTTCCACGTGCAGGCCGAGTGCACCCGCATCGCCGCCGAACTCGGCCACCTCACCCGCACCGTCACCACCGCCAAGGACCACCGGATGCCCGTCATCACCATCAACGCCGAGCCCAGCGGCAGCATCGTCGCCACCGGCACCAGCGACGACCTCTCCGCCACCCTGCTCCGGCACGCCGGGTTCCAACAGATCGACGACTGGCACGGCCGCCGACACCGCCTGCCCACCACCACACCCCGCCCCGAAGCAGCCTCCATCGCCGCCCACGCCGCCCAGATGCTGCGCGCCGCCCGCTACAGCGTCGACCTCGACCCCAAGCTCCACCTGGAGCCGCTCGACACCCCGGGCCGGCAGATCCTCCACCTCACCGACGCGATCCGCGGCGCCGCCGACTTCGCCGAACTCGCCGGGGTACTCGACGAGCTGCTCGACCCGGACGACGGGATGCTCGTCCGCCTCCAGGAGGCCCTGGAGACCGCCTCCGAGCAGATCACCGATCTCGACCCCGACCAGCACGAACTCTCCGACCGGTTCGGCACAGCGTCCGACCAGCTCGTCACCACCCAGGCCGAACTCGCCGAGGTGCTCGACGAGGTGCAGCTCGCCACGTCCAACACCGCCGGCACCGCTGACGTCCTTGCCGCCGACGACCTGCGCACCCGCGCGGCCCTCGCCCGCAGCACCGCCGCCCCCGCCGCCAACGCGGCGGGCGCGCCCGTCGCAGCAGCCTCCACTGGGCTTCCGCCCGTGCCGGCCCCAGCGGTAGGCGCCGCCGGCCGCACCCGCTGAAACGTTCCTGCCTATCACCACAGCCCCGGGAGCCCCGATGCCCGAGCACTACCCGTCGATCGGAGAAGCGGTCGGCGCCGCCATGCAGCACAACATCCGCCTGGCCCACCGCGACCCGCAGACCCTCGCCGACCGGCCGCTCCAGGTCCGCTACATCCCGCCGCCCGCCGCCGACCCCTACTCCCTGCCAGGCATGGTCATTCGGCTGGAGGAGGACACCAGCCCCGGGAAGGTGGCGGCGATCCTCGAAGAGACGACCAGCGCCCTGACCGGGCCGCTGACGCAGCTGACCGAGCTGGTCGCAGCCTCAGCCGACTGGGCCGGAGCCCGGGTGGACTTCGACCCGCCCGGCTACAACCTGACCTACGACATGTGGACGCGCCTGGCCACCGCGCACCAAGCGCTCCTCACCGTCCGGGAGGACCTGGAGGCCGCCACCGCGGGAATCCCGGCCTGCCCCGCCGAACCCAGCCCCACGCACCATCCGGACATGGTGCCCGTCCTGCGCACCCGCGAACTCCTGCACGACGTCATGGGCGCGCCCGCGCCCAACCCGGGAACGCCGGACACCCGCCGCCAGGCAGCAGCCCTCGCCACCTCCCCCAACACCACCGCCCGCAGGGTCACCCCTGCAGACCCGCCGGTCCCCGCGCCGGGCCCGACCACCGCAGGCCGGCCCCGGCCCACCCGCTGACCGAACGAAGGAGGACCAGGAAGATGCGCACCCTCGCCGACGTGTTCGGCACCGACGTCGAGATCGTCCACCGCTCGGACGACGTAGTCCGGGCCTTCTGCCGGACCGGCGCCCCGGAGCAGATCCACGACGTCCTGCGCCAGTGCGGGTTCACCGCATCCGAAAAGCACAGCTCCTGCTGCTACAGCCTGCCCCCGGAGACTCCCGGCCCCGACCAGGCCGCTGTGGCCTCCACGGCGGCCACCCTCCTGGACGACGCCGGGTACCGGGTCGGAATCGCCCCCCACCTGGTCGTCGGGTACGTCGGCCAGAACTGCATCGTCCAGACCGAGACACAACGGCACGCCGCCACCCGCCGCACCGGGCCCTCCGCCGCTGCCGAGGCCGCCCCCACACAGGCCGGCACGCCCGCGGCGGCGCCTGTCCGGCCTGCCGCCCGCACCCGCTGAAACGTTCCGCCAACCCCGCCCCGAAGGAGAGCAGTCCCGTGGTGATCCGTACGAGAGCCGAGCGCGCCCCGCCCGCCACCCGCTCGCACCCCCCTTGGATCTCTTGTGCCCACCCCGCGCACCGGCGCGCCGTCGACCACCTCCGGTACGGACGCGCTCCTCTACCTCCTGTTCGCCGTCGTCGGCGCAGCCCTCGCCTTCGGCAGCATCGCCTGGCTGACCGGCAACCTCACCAACTACCTTGTCGGGTCCGGCCTGTGGGCGCCGTTCCACGCCTCCGAGGCCCTCCTCCACCCCGACCGGCTGTGGCCGGACCTGGGCCCGGCCGCGGTCCTGGCCGGCACCCGCATCGTCCCCGGCGCGCTCACCCTCGCGCTCGCCGTCACCGCGCTCATCCTGTGGCTGCGCCACCGCTCCGGCTCGAAGAGTGGCATGGCCCGGTCTGCGGACATCGCGCCGCTGCTGGACAAGGAGATCACCGCCAAGGCCCGCAGCCTGCGCCCGAGCCTGAGGGACGCCAAGGACATCGCCCCGGCCGACCGCGGTATCCCCATCGGCACGCTCTCCCCGGGCAAAGCCGAGGTCCGGGCCTCGTGGGAGGACGTGATGGTCGCCATCATGGCGCCCCGCTCCGGCAAGACGAGCGGCATCGCGATCCCCGCGATTTTGGCAGCCCCCGGACCCGTCCTGTTGACGTCGAACAAGGCCGCCAACGACGCCTTTACGGCGTGTGTCGACGCCCGTGCGAAGGTCGGCACGATCTGGACGCTCGACCCCCAGCAGATCGCGCACCACCCGCGCGAGATGTGGTGGGACATCCTCGCCGACGCCCGCGACCTCGCCGGAGCCAAGCGCCTGGCCGGGCACTTCGTCACCGCGAGCGTGGACGAGTCCAGCGGCTCCGACTTCTGGTCGACCGCGGCAAGCAACACGCTCGGGTCGCTCTTCCTGGCTGCGGCGAGCCACCGCCGCCCGATCACCGACGTGCTGGCCTGGCTCGCCTCCCCCTCCGATCGCACCCCCGTAGACCTGCTCACCGACGCCGGCCACCACGCGGTCGCCGCCCAGCTCCAGGGCACCGTCACCGGCGCCACCGAGACCAGGGATGGCATCTACGAGACGGCGCGCCAGTACGCGAGCTGCCTGCTCGACCCGGACATCGCCGCCTGGGTCACCCCCACGCCCGACCTTGCGGAGTTCAAGCCGTTCGACTTCGCCTCCTCCCGCGACACGCTGTTCCTCCTCAGCAAGGACGGCGGCGGCAGCGCATCGGCGATCATCGCCGCTGCGGCGGATGCGGTGATGCGCGCGGCCGTCATCGTGGCGGAGCGCTCCGGCGGACGGCTCGACCCGCCCGCCCTGTGCGTCCTGGATGAGGCCGCGAACGTGTGCCGCATCAGCGACTTGCCGGATCTCTACTCCCACCTCGGCAGCCGGGGCGTCATCCCGATCACCATCCTGCAGAGCTACCGGCAGGGCCAGCGGTGCTGGGGAGATGCCGGCATGGACGCCCTGTGGAGCGCGGCCACCGTCAAGGTCATCGGCTCGGGTATCGACGACGCCGACTTCGCGGACAAGCTGTCGCGGCAGATCGGCGAGCACGACGTGCAGACCGTCTCCGTCTCCGACTCCGGCAGCGGAAAGTCGACGTCGGTGTCGATGCGCACCGAGCGCATCCTGCCGCCCGACGAGATCCGCGCCCTGCCCAAGGGCAAGATCCTGCTCTTCGCGACCGGCATGCGCGTGGCGATGCTCAACATCAAGCCCTGGTACAAGGAGCGCTCCGCCAAGGAGATCGGCCCGGCCTCCGCCCGCGCCACCCAGGCCATCACCGAGCGCGCCCTCGCCAAGAGCACCACCGGCCGCAACGACTTCACCCTCTCCGCCTGACCGCCCCGCCCGGCGGCGCCGACCAGGGGTCCGCCCTTCTTCGGCCGGCGCCGCCACGCCCACTTCCCCTCCTCCGCTCCAACCGGGTGTGCCACGCCCACCCGCCCACGCCAAGGACCCCTCCGTAACCACAACAACCGCCGCCGCCCTGCGAGTTATCTCCCTGGCGCTGGGGTTCAGAGCAGCGCACCGCTGCTCCTGGCCGCCGAGCGCCGCGCCGCCGCCAGTCCCGGCCGATGCCGTCGCGGCGGCCGTCCCGGCAACCGCCCGCCGCAGCCGCTGAACCACCGATCGATTCCCGGAAGGTCTTCATGTCCGACACCAACTCGCCCTCCAACCAGCATTGTTCGGCTCCGCTGGCCGGAGCGCCGGTCGTCCGGCGGGGCGGCCAGTGGTGGCTGATCACCGGCACCGGTTCGATCCTCGCCACCGACCCGGTCTTCACCGGTGAGCTGGACCGCTTCGCCACCGCGATGGCCGCCGCCGACCGCGAGGTCGCCCGGCTGCGGGACGACCAGGCTGCCGCCCCGAAGAAGCGGAGGGGGAAGCGGTGATGGACGCGCTGTTCAAGGGCGAGCAAGCCCTTCTCGGCGCGGTCCTCCTCGACCCGGCCCAGCTCGACACGCTGGCCTGGCTGACGCCCTCCGACTTCTACCGCCCGGCCCACCGCGCCCTGTTCACCGCGATGCGGACCCTGGGCACCGAGCGGCGGCCCGTCCGGGAAGCTGACGGCACGGTGCCGCTGTCGTGGGTGACCGACACCCTCGCCGAGGCCGGCCGCGAGGTGCGCGGGCTGAGCACCTCGTACGCGCACACCCTGATCGCCGCGTGCCCGCGCCCGCAGAACGCCCCGGTGTACGGCCGGATGGTCCTCGAAGGATCCATCCACCGCACGGTGCTGGAGCACGCCGTCCGCCTGGAGCACGTCGCCCGGATCGACGCCGAAGCACAAGAGGTCGAGGGTGTCCTGCACCACGCCGACGTCCTCACCGGTGTGCTCGGCGACCTTGCCGGGCGCTGGGGCGCCGAGCCCCGGCCCATCCCGCCACCCTCCTCGGGCCCGACCGCTCCTCCCTCGCCGGTCGGGCCAGAGGAGGCCGAGGACGAGCGGTTCCTCCTGGCCGTCATCGTCAGCCAGCCGGCGGCGATGGCCGAGGTCTACGACTGGCTGCGGCCCGGCGACTTCGCCGACGCCGGCCACGGCCAGGTCTACCGCTGCCTCGGCGCCCTCCACCACCGGGGTGAGCCGATCGACGAGGTGACCGCCCTGTGGGAGGTCCAGCGGCGCGGTCTTCTGGCTGATGGCACGATCTCGCGCGAACAGCTCGACGCTCTCTTCTGCGGACCAGGGGCGGGTTCGGCCGAGTGGCTGGGCGACCAGGTCATCCGCGCCTCCGTCGTCCGCACCGCCGCCGGAGCCGCCGCCGCGATCAAAGCACTCGCCGAGGGCTCGGCCATGGCGCCCGGCCGTCTCATCGGCCAGGCCCTGCACGCCCTCGGCCCGCTCGATGAGGTACGCGCCCGCTGGCACACGGCCAACAATCTCCCCTCACCCGCAGCAGAGAAGGCCGACCCGGCAGGGCGCTCGGACCCTGAGGCCCGGGTCCGCGCGGCACTGTCCCGAAGCCCCCAGCCGCCCTCCGTCCCGAGGACCGCCCCGCCCGTCGCCGCAGCGACCCAGCGAACCCCCGCCCGCTCGCGCTGAACCGATCTCTCTCCGTCCCCTCCACCACCGCCAACCACTCCTCCAGGAACCACCCGTGAAAACTTCCTTCGACGAATCGCTCGCCCTGCGCACCCGGGCGAACGCCCTGCAGCAGCAGGAAGCGCTGCTCCCCGCCACCGGACCGGCCCAGATTCCCGACGCCGTGCAGGTCGGCCGGCAGATAGCCGAACTCGGCGCCCTCATCCGGGAGCTGGGAGAGGAGTTCTCCGGCCGCGCCGCCGCGCAGCCAGCGCCCGGCCACGCGATCCGCGCCGCCATGGCGTACGCCGAAGCCATCGGCAGTCTCGGCGAAGCCTCCGCCGCTCTCGGGACGGTCGCCCAGCAGCTCGGCTTCCTCGGCAAGACCACCGAGATCCGTCACCTCCCCTGGGCCCGGGAGGGCCGCAAGGACGCGGTCCGGGTGATCGAGGACGCCGTCGAGACGGCCCGCGACGAACTCCGCCACGGCACTCGGACCCTGAACCAGGCTGCCCAGCACCTCTCGTCACCGCCTGGCGACCTTCGCCGGCAAGCCGCGCTGAGCCGATCGGCCACCGCCGCCACGCCTGTTCCAGCGGAGCTGGGCGGCCCCGCACCAGCCCCCGCCGCAGCCGCCGCTCACGCCGACCGGCGCCTGCGATGACGCAGACGCCCCTGTCCCCGGTCCCGGCGCGCTGGTCGGGAGTCTGTGCAGCGGGTACGGCGGTCTCGACCTGGGGGTGCTGGCCGCGTTCGGCGGCTCCGTCGCCTGGCACGCCGAGACCGAGCCCGGACCGTCCGCGATCCTGTCCCGCCACTGGCCCGGTGTGCCGAACCTTGGCGACATCACGACGGTCAACTGGGCCAACGTTCCGCGGGTGTGCGTCCTCACGGCAGGCTTTCCCTGTCAAAGACGTCTCGGTCGCCGGCCGCCGCGCCGGGCTCAACCCCGAAACCCGATCCGGCCTTTGGCTGCACGTGGCCCGCGCCGTCGAGGCCCTGCGTCCACACCTCCTGGTGGTCGAGAATGTACGAGGACTGCTCACCTCCCCCGCCGTCGCCGCCTCCGCTGGCGACGTGGAACGCTGCCCGTGGCGTCTGGGAGACGACCCAACTCAGCCTGATCTGCGAGCACTTGGCGCCGTACTCGGCACCCTGGCCCAGCTCCGGTACGACGCGAAGTGGCTCGTGCTTCGCGCCTCCGACGTCGGCGCACCCCACCACCGGGCCAGGGTCTTCCTCACCGCCTGGCCTGCCGACCACGGCGCTGCTCAAGACCCCGACGAGCAACATCGCGACCAACGGCGGCAGCCAGCACCCATCGAAGAGGAAGCGCGGCGGCCACGGCCCGAACCTGGCGGACGAGGTGGAGTGGCTGCTGCCCACTCCGAAGGCGTCGGACGGGATCAAGGGCTCGCCGAACCAGAGGCACGGCGGCGGCGACCTGACCCTGCCCTCGGCAGCGGCCTCGCTGCGGCCCTCCTCGCCCCGGAACCCGGCCTCGCACTCCCGCAGGCGGCCCGCGCCGGAGGCGGTCAAGCTGCCGCTGTGGCCGCAGGCGCCGCAGGACGGCCCGATCCCGGACGGTGGGGACCCTACGCCGCAGCCGTCGCCCGATGGGAGATGCTCACCCGTCCGGCGCCGGCGGCCACCGACGAGGGCGGCAAGCTCCGGGCGGAGTTCGTCGAGTGGATGCAAGGGCTTCCGGCGGGCTGGGTGACCGCCACCCCCGGCCTCGGCCGCCCGGCCCAGCTCACTGCCCTCGGCAACGGTGTCATCCCCCAACAGGCTTCCAAGGCACTGGAGTTGCTGGCATCGCCCTTTCCGCGTTGTTCGCGCTGCCGTACCAGGTGAGGGGGCTTCTACCTCCTTTTCCCGGCCGTACCAAATCCCGGAATCCGTGGACTCTTCTCCCCGCAGTCGCACCGAATCGAGGGGGCTGTCATGCCTGCGCATGCCCCGGTCCGCCGCGCCCGCGCGCCGCCGGCCGTACGACCGAAGGACGTTTCTCCTTGAGCACCACCACCGACCGCGGCCCGGCCCAGGACAGCAGCAGTTACCGCGCTGTCCTGGGTGCGCCGCACGTCGCCCGCCTGCTGGGCGGCACCCTGATCGGCCGCCTGCCCACCGGCATGGCGCCGATCGCGATCCTGCTGCTGGTGCGCGCCGAGGACGGCCCGCTCGCCCTCGCCGGAGCGCTCGGCGCCCTGTACGGCCTCGCCTGCGCGCTCGGGCAGCCGCTGCTCGGTCGCCTGGTCGACCGCCACGGCCAGACCCGGGTCCTCATCGCCGCCACAACCACGGCGAGCACGGCGTTCCTGCTGCTGCCGTGCACCGGTCCGGTGCGCCACCCGGTGTTCGCCGCGCTCACCGTGCTGGTGGCGGGTCTGGCGACGCCTCCCCTGGAGGCCGGCCTTCGGGCGCTGTGGCCGGTGCTGCTGCCCGACGCCGGGCACCAGCGCAGCGCGCTCTCGCTGGACAGCAGCACCCAGGGCCTGGTGTTCGTCGCAGGTCCCCTGCTGGCCAGCGGCTTCGCGGCCGGTGCCGGAGCGACCACCGCGCTGGTGGCGACCGCGGCACTCGGTCTTCTGGGCACTGGCCTGGTCGTCACCGCCCGCCCCTCCCGTACCTGGGCGCCTGCGGAGTTCACCGAAGCGGTGCACTGGACGGGTCCGCTGCGGGTGCCGGGACTTCGGGTGCTGTTCGCCGCGCTGATCGGCACCGGTGTCGCGCTCGGCGCCGTCAACGTCCTGGCGCTGTCCGCCGCCGAGCGCCACCACGCCGGATGGCTCGCCGGGGTGATGCCGGCCGCGCTGTCCATCGGCAGCATGCTCGGCGGCCTCGCCTACGGCCGCCACGCCTGGCCCGGCGCCCCCTCCCGGCACCTGGTCGCCGCCTCGATCGGCTTCGCCGCCGGATGGCTGCCGCTACTGCCCGACCCCGCACCCGCCGTCGCCGTCCTCGGTGCCGTGCTGCCCGGCACCTTCCTCGCGCCGCTGCTGACGGCCGCGTTCCTCACCGTCGACCGCATCAGCCCCAAGGGCGAACCGACCGAGGCGTTCGCCTGGCTGATCGCCTGCGTAGGCATCGGCCAGGCCGCCGGCACCGCCCTGGCCTCCCTCGCCCCCGCCCCGCTGCTCGTCGCCGCCGTCCCGCTCGCCGGGGCCGCCTTCGCGCTGTATCTGCTGCACCGCTTCAACGACCGCCTCTCCTCCTGACCACCACGCTCACCCCGAAGGACACCACCGTGACCACCCCCTTCCTCGCCGCCGCAACCGCCTCCACCCGCATGCACGTGGTGTGGGACTGGAACGGGACGGTCAAGGACGACCTCGACGACCACGTCGATGCGCTGAACGCGACCCTGCCCGCTCTCGGCGGCGAGCCGGTCGACCGGGAGACCTACCGGGCCAAGCACACCGTGCCGATCCCCAACTTCTACGCCCGCCTGCTCGGCCGCACGATCACCGAACATGAGTGGATCTCCAGCGACAACGCCTTCCTGGAGCACCTGCGTGTCCAGCCGGTGCGGGTGCGCGAGGGCGCCGCCGAGCTGATGGCCGCCCTGCGCGAGGCCGGCCACACCCAGTCGCTGCTGTCGCTGTGCCCGCACGACACCCTTGTGCGCGAGGTCCAGGAGGCCGGCATCGGCCACTTCTTCACCCGGATCGAGGGCCGCATCGGGCCCTCCGGCGGCACCAAGGCCGCCCCGCTCACCGCCCACCTCGACGCCCTCGGCCTCACCGGCCAGGCACACCGGGTGCTGCTGGTCGGCGACGCCGTCGACGACGCCGAGGCCGCCCACGCCAACGGCGCGCACGCGGTGCTGCACACCGGCGGGCTGCACCACCCCGCCAAGCTCGCCGCCGCCGGCCACCCGCTCACCGACACCCTCGCCGACGCCGTCGCCCTCGGCGTGCGCCTGATCCAGGCCCGCGGCGCCCAACTGGCCTGCGCCTAGCACGAATCGGCGGCCGTACCAAACCGCCGATCCTGCGGACCATCTCCCCGACAGCCGCTTCACCGGAGCCCGCCGTGACCAGAAGACCTCCCTGCCTCGCCCTCCCCGTCCGCCCGAACCACCTGGATGTGCCATGTCCGAGTCCGCCCCGATGCCGGGCGCCCCCGAGCCCGAGCCGATCCGTATCCCCGACGAGGACCTCGACGACCTCGTCAGCGCCCTGAACCGCACCATGGCCGAGGTCCGCCAGCACGGCGTCATCCTCGACCGCCTCGGCTCCGAAGCCGACGACGAGACCGGGCCCGGCTCAACCGAGCCGGACCCGGCGGCCGGAGCCGAACCCGTCGCCGCCCCTTCGCTGTTCATCCTCGCGATGGGCGGCGCACAATACGCAGCCGAGCTGGCCGAGCTCTCGTTCTGGGTCACCCACATCCTGCTGCCCGTCTACGGCCGGGAGATCGGCTCCACCCGTCCCTGGTGCGCGAAGTAGCACGAGCACCCGGAGGCCGTCGCCCGCCTCCACGCGCTGTGGCTCGCGTGGCAGCAGCTGACCGCCGCCGAGGCCGGGCAGAGCGGTCCCTCGACGTGGCACCGCGACCACCTGGACCACGCCCTGCTCCAGCTCCGTGCCCCGGACGGCCCGTTCGCCGCGTGCACCACCAGTCCGTCCCGGCTGGCCCACCGCATCCTGTCCACCCCCGACCAGCTGGGACTCGCCGCATGACCACCTATCTGGACTTCGACATCGACGGCCTGGAACCGGCTGACGACCAGACCGAGGACCAGTGGCGGGACACCTGGGGCAGCGACTACCAGCTCCTGGCCCGGCACGACATCGGGGAGCGCACCTTCGTCGTCGCCTTCGACTCCTCCGCCACGTGGCGCGAGGCACGGAACCTGCCGAACATCGCCACGTTCGACGTCCAGCGCGACCAGGCCCAGGGCACGTTCACCATGGACAGCTCCGCGCACGCCAACGTCGCGTTCGCGCAGAAGTGGCTCGTCGACCGTGGTTGCCCGCCCGAGGCGACCAGGGTGCACAACCCGTTCAAGCCCGCCGACGACCTCACCACCCGGGTCGAGGAGCAGATCCACCGCTCCGGCGACCGCTACGCCCTCATCGAGGTCATGGCCGCCGACGAAAACCCGGACCAGGCGTGGACCATGGCCACGGACAAGCAGGCCACCGAGCTGCCGGTGCGGGTCTTCGTCGAGCAGACCCAGCCCGGCCAGGGCACCTACACGGTCCGCGAAGGCGCGTTCGCCGACTACACCGCCGCCGAGGACTGGCAGGAGGAGCAGGACACGCCGCTGCCCGAGCCGCCCGAGTACCACCGCAACGCCCTGCGTACCCGCGCCGCCCTCGCCCGCAGCACCACGGCACCGGCCGCCGTCACCGTCGCCGCCGTGCTGGCATCCGCACCCGCCGCAGCAGCCGTCGCACAGCCCGATCGGGGGCGGTCGCTGTGAGCCGCGCCAAGTTCGCCTTCTCCGCCCACCCCGACGCCCTCACCGACCTGCGTCAACTCCCGGACGCCATCCGTGACCAGGCCCTGTTGAGTCTGCAGGACCTCGTCCGTGGCGAACGCGTCGCCACCCGCCTGGAGGGCCGGCTGGAGGGCTTCCACAAGGTCTACCTCGGCGTCGGCGACCAGTGGGCCAGCCACCGCCTGGTCGTGCAGTTCCGCGACGCGCCCGCCGCCTCCCAGCACCGGCGCGAGGTCCATCTCGTCGCCGCAGGTCCCCGGCTCGACTACCAGGTCTACCGCTCCGCGCAGAACCGCCTGGGCCGTACCGGACTCAACCTGCCGTCCGGCACCAGCGCGGCCGAGGAAGCCCGCGTCCGCGCCGCCCGCGCCCGGTCCGTACGCCCCGCGCCGGTGGCCGCCGCCGGCCCCGCCTACACCACCGCATCCCCTGGCTTCGCCACCGGTGCCGCCGCCCGAAAGGCCCGCTGATGACCACCCCCGCCCCCACGCACGCCGATCTCGCGGTGTGGCTCGCCGAGGCCGCCCAGGCCGTCTCCGTCATCGTCACCGCCCGGCACGACACCGCGCCCTCGCGTTCCCACCTCCACCCCGTCCTCGGGCCGCTCACCGCCGGGCCTCAGGTGATCACCGCTCTCGCCAGCCGGTTGGAGGACCTGCTGGACGCCAGGCTGCCGACCACCCCCGCGACCCTGTTCGCCCTCGCGTCCTACGCCTCCGCCCTGGGCTGGCTGAGCGAGTCGCTCGCCGAACTCACCCAGGCCGTCGACCTCCTGGTCGTCGAGGCCGGGCTGCCGGACGGCGCCACGGGCACCACCCCCGGCGAGGCTGCGGTCTTCGACCTGTCGGCCTACTCCCCTCAGGACCGGCAGGCCATCACGGCCCTCGCCGCCGAGGCCGCCCTCCCGCCCGGCCTCTACCTGCAGATCCTGGGCCAGGCCCTGCTCGCCTCCGCGGAGTTCACGGAGGCGTGCACGGAGATCATCGGCGCCCTGACCGAGGACGCCCACCGTCTCCTCGACGAGTCGGTCAGCGTGGTTCGCCTCGGCGGCGAGGGCCCCGACAGCCTGCCCACCCTGGTCCGCTCCCTCCTCGCGCGGATGGAGACGGTCCGGTGAACCCGCACGACCAGCTCACCCACCCCGGCGCCCACCTCGTCTACGAACGCCTTGGCGCCCACAACGCTTGGGAGCTGAGCGCCGGCTACCCCGGCTCGGACCCTCTCGGGCGCCTTGCCGTCATGGTCGCGTCCTCGGCCCGCGAGGTCGACCAGCTCCACCAGGAACTCACCGCCCGCGCCCAGACGGTCATCGAGCGCCTGGAACCGATCGCCCGCGGCGACCACGCCACCATGCGCGGCGTCAACGGCATCATCCAATCCGCCGGCCTCCAGGTCGAACTGCTCACCGCCCGCCGGGGAGCGGCCTACGAGCAACTCAGCAGCGCGGTCAACGCCTACGGGCGGTGCGCCGAGGCGGGCCTGCCTGCGCCGGAGAGTCGGCTTGCTCTCAAGCACGCGACGGCCAGCGTCACTCCGGTGTCGGCCGAAGGGCCCGACCTGCCCAGCGCGTCGGCCGGGTACGACCCCCTCGTCCGGGAGTTCGAGGCCCTGGCGGCGATCGACCGTGGTGATCTGCGGCTGTGCGAAAGCGCCGTCTACGGCTACAAGTTCATGTCCGACAGCAGTGGCGAGAGTCCGTCGGTCTGGCCACACACCGTCGAGGAGCTGATGGCCGAGGACCTCGTCGTTGCCGACACCAGCTCATCGTCCTACCGGCCCGGCCACCTGCTCTCGCTGACGCCCGCCGGCAAGGCCCTCCTCGACGCCTCGCACGCCGCCGACCAGCGCGTGTCCGCCGCGCTTTCCCGCAGTGCCACCGGCCCCACCGCACCACCTGCCGCCGGGCCTGCGCCGTCTGCCCCCTCCGTATCCGCCCAGCCGACCCGCTCCCGTTGACCAGGAACCACCGCCATGTCCCAGACCCTCGCCGCCGTGTCCTCCCAGCCGACCGCCATGAGCATCTCCGACGCGCAGCGGTCCGAGGCTGTCCTTCGCCGTCTCGCCCCGAGGTGGACCACTCACGTCGTCCACACGATCGCCAAGTGGGGCCCGGAGATGCGCGTTTCGGACGTCACTCCGCATTTTCCGTCGATCTCCCAGTCGTACGTCAGCAAGCGCCTGGCCGCGATGTCCGAGGCCGGCCTGGTCGTCCGCGACGGCGAGTTCGACCGTCTGGCGCCCTACCGGCTCTCGCCCGCTGCCCGCACGCTCGGCCCCATCTACCGCGCTCTCGCCCAGTGGTCCACCGACCACGTCGGCCACACCCCGCAGGGCCGGTACGACCGGATCGAGGACGCCCTGCACCGCCTGCAACTGGCGGACACCACCGAGACCGTCCGCCTGCTCTCCGAGCATGGGAGCCTGCGCCTGCCCCACCTCGCCGAACGGCTCGGCGCGTCCGAGCAGTCCGCCGCCGCCAGGCTGAGCCGCATGCAGGCGGACGGCCTCGTCGCCCGCACCGGCAACCGGGTGCACGGCGCCCCCTACATCCTCACCGACGCCGGACGGGCACTCGGCCCCGTCTACTCCGCCCTCCAGCAGTGGGACCAGCGGCACACGACCACCGTGGCCCCGGCGGTGCCGGCCGCCACGCGCACCCTGGCCTCCCCCGTGCAGTCCGTACGCACCGCTGCGGCACTGCGCCGCAGCCCTGCCCCCTCCGCACTGTTCAGCCACGCCCCGGTGCCGCAACCGCGGCCTCCCATTCCGCGCGTGGGCGGTGACCACCGTGGACTCCCAGCTCAGAGCAGCTCCCCGACCTCAGCGTCCCGGGCCCGCACGCCGTCTCACCGCCGTTGGCGGTGTGCGGGTCCGCTCCCCGCCGTGTTCAGGAGCCCCCGTTGTCGTCCGCCGCCCCTCTGCTTGTTCGTCCGCTGCGTCTCGCCGGCCCCGGTGACCACCGCCTCGTCACTGGCCTGTTCGCCTCTGCCCCTGGTTGGAGCCGCGCCCGCGCGCCGGACGGGAGTGTCCGCTTCACCAGTCCCTGCCGCACCGCCGCCATCACCGGCACCGGCCCGCCAGGCCACCCGGCGGCCTGGGCCGTCCACGGCTACCCCGCGCCCGGCTCAAAGCCGTTGTGGCGTGCGGCGTTCGGCCCCGGCACGCCCGCCGAGATCACCGCCGCCTTCACCGCCGTCCTCGTCGACGGCCTGCGCAGCGGGCACCGCGACTACCTGCGCGGCGGACCGCACCACCTGCCCGGCACGCCCGCGTCCGTCCTCGCCGACCGCGGCTGGCAGCCCGCCCCCGGGCCGAAGGGCTTCCACGACCAGGTCGCACCGGACGCCACCGCCCGCTACCGGCACCGCGTCGGCCACCATCCGACCGACGCCGAGGTCGCCGGCCTGGTCCCGCCATCGTGGAGAGTGCTCGCAGGCGACCCACAACGCCCCTCCTGGCGTGCGGACTTCACCATCGGCGTGCCGTTCTACCCACTCCTGCGCGCCGCCCTCGCCTTCAGTTCCCCCGAGCCCGTCGAGCGGCCCCTCGGCGGCGTCCCGGCCCGCCGCCCGTACTCCAGCCCGCCGCAGGGCCCTGCCGCCCCTGCCGCTGCGGTGCCAGCGCCCGGCAGCGCGCGTCGGCGCTGACCACCCGAAGGAACCCCTCATGCCATACACCCCCGAGAAGCCCCGCGAGTACCGCGTCCAGCCGCGCTACCTCGCGGGGGCGGAGGCCGACGCCACCGATGCCATCACCCCGCTGCTCAGGGCCGGGTGGGCCGCCAGCAACGACGAGCTGGGCAACGCCTACGTCACCGCACCGGACCTGACGGCCCGCCTGGCGTTCCTGCCCGAGGGCCCAGGCTCGACGCTCTGGAAGATCAGCGCCGGTCCGGAAACGACCGCGATGCCCAGGTGGCTGGTCACCTTCGACGACCGGGTGCCCTACGAGATCGTCCAGGACTTCACCACCGCCCTCGCCGACGCCTACACCCAAGGCCCCGACGCCTACCTCGGCGCCGGCCTGCCCGCCCCGCACCGGGTGGCCGGGCGGTGGGCGGAGCCCATCGTCATCCAGAGCCCCGATCAGCTCGTCACGCGGTCGACGCGCCCCGGCTTCCTGCCGCACGCCGAGGAGATGGACGACACCAGCGCACGGTGGCTCTTCGAATCGGGACCGCCCGAGCGCCGCTGGTACGCCACCGCCTCCTCACACGTGCCCGCACCCCTGCTGGAGACGCTCACCGCCGCCGCCTTCGACCCGTCACCGGCGCACCGGTACCTGCGGCGTGACCAGGTCGCGCGCCTGCCCGCAGGCGCCGTCGCGACGCCCACGGCGCCGAGCCCACTGGAGGTGGCGCGCGTGCGGGCCGCCACCTCCCGCTCCGTCACCGCGACCCGCACCCCGGCCGCCGCACTCGCCTACACCACCTCGACGCCGCCGCCGGCACCCCCTCGGGTCGCCCTCGCCGGTCCTGCCCGCTGACCACCCCACCCACGTCTCGGAGGACACCGTGTCCGACGCCACTGCCCTCGACCACGCGTACGCGATGATCGAGCAAGCCTGGGGACGGCCGATCGCCGAACTGGAGAAGGCCGCGCCCCGCCTGCCCGTCGAGGACGCGATGCTGCGCGCGGCCATGCACCACCGCTCCCACCTCGTCGTCGTGTCCAACTCCATTGCCGTGCACCAGGACCGGCTGCACGCCCTGACCCGGCCCGGTCACGTCCCCGCCTTCTACGACCTCGACCGGATCACCGCCTCGGCCAGCGCCCTGCGCACGGCCTACGCCGAGAGCAACACGGCCGTCCAGATGATCCGCCACGTCATCGACGCCCGCGAACTCGCGCTCACCGCCGAGGACGGCCCCACCGCCGAGCGCGTGCGGGCCGCCACCGCCCGCAGCTCGCGGGCACCCCACCCCCTCGGGATTCCCGCCGACCGACCCGCCCCGCCTTCGGCTGCCGTCGTGGCACAGCCGGTGGCGAACAGGCTTTAGCCGCAGGTCAGTTCGCCTCCGGATCGCGGTGGGCACCCGGGTCGGTGGCGCCCACCACGCGGGCCAGCTCCTCCGCGGTCAGCTCCACCCGCCGTCCGTCCGCCAGCCGCGCCTGCATCGCCTCGTCCTGCCGCCGCTCGGCGCGGCTCGTCGTGGCCACGGCCCACTGGCCCTCGCCGATCGCCGTGACGTCGCCCAGCATCCACACCCGCCCCGCGCTGCGGATCTTGCGCTCCAGCCCCGCCATGTCCCGGCCTCTGTCCGCCACCATCGCCTTCATCCCCCCTCGTGATCCCGCACGGCGTAGCGCCGTAACCCTGCTTCAGCACCCGGGCGACCCGATCCATTCCCGCCCAGTTCGCCCACGGCAGAGGGCCGTTCCCGGTAAACGACTACGAACTTCGGGACGCTGCATGTCAACGTAATCATGTCGCCGAAACCGCAGGTCAACGAAGGGACCGGTCCCCGTGAAAACCCCCAGCAGCCTTCTGCCCGCCCCCGTCCGCCCGTCCGCCGAAGAGCGCTCCTGGCTCGCGTCCGACCACAGCGCGGAGCCGGTCCTCGCCCTGCTCTCCGGCCTCGGCTGGCCGATGGTTGACACCCCCGAGGCCAACGTGCACTGCACCAGCCCGGACGGGCGCGTCTACGTCGCCTGGCTGCCCGAGGACCCCGGCGCGTGGAAGCGCGGCATCGTCTGGCGCATCCAGGTCCAGCCCACCGGCGCCGACGCCGCCCCATGGACCCAGGAGTTCGGCGTCCACACTCCCTCCGAGGCCGTCGCCGGATTCCTCGCCGCACTCATCGCCAACCCCACCCGCTGACACCGGCCAACTACCGCTCCCGGAGAACTTGTTGCCCACACCCCGCCTCGACCACTGCATCGCCCACGGCACCGCGCGCGACGCGCTCGGCCGCGCCCTGGCCGACCCGCACATCGCGTGCGCGGACGGCTTCCGCCTCTCGGTACTCTCCCCCGACCCCGCCGACCCGTTCCTGCTGCCCGCCGTCGCGCTGGAGGTCGGCTTCCCCACCCGCCGCCCCGAACCGTGGACCCGCTGGCGCGAGCACCTCGAACCCGGAGCGGACGAGGACAAGGACGAGGACGAGCCCATCGAATCCGTGTACCTGCACGTCCCCGTCGCCCTGGTGCGGGACCTGATCGAGGCCCACGGCGGCGAAGCCCCGCCCATACCGCGCCAGCGCGCCTGACCGGCCCACGCCGCCACCGACTCCGGCAAAGGAAACAGCCCTGGCCATCACCACCGTCCTGACCCGCGCCCCCGGCCCGGTCATCTCCGCGCTCGGCCTGACCAACGCCTTCCTCGTCCCGCCGGTCTCCACCACGTTCGCCCTCAGCCTCGGCTTCGCCGTGAGCGGCCTGCTGCTCACCCTCGACGATGTCCACGAGAGCGACCTGCGCCGGGATGCCCGCGTCCTCGCCCAGCTCGCCAAGACACCGGGCGGCACCCGGGTCCGCCGGATCGGCACCGCCCTCGGCCTGCGCGACCGCACCGTCGCCAGGTCCCTCGGCCGCCTGGCCGACGACGGCCTGATCCTCCTCGGCCCCGAGGACGGGCCGCTGCCGCAGCGCTCCTGCCGCCTCGCCGACTGAACCACCACCGGCTGGCCCCGCCCGCGCCGGGACAGCCGCCCACCACGAGGGGCAGCGCCATGACCACCCACCACGTCGCCTTCCACCCGCTCATCGTCACCGCCGCCACCACCCACCGCGCCGCCCGCCTCCTCCTGGCCAGCCCCGCCCTTCGGATCGTCCGCGCCGACGAGGTCCGCCCCGGCGACCTGATCGTCTCCGCCCTCACCGCCGCCACCCCCGGGCGCCTGCGCCGCACCGACTACTTCGCCTGCAGCCCCTACCCGGCCGACCCCGGCCCGTACGACCCGGCCTGCGGATGCGGCGTCTGCGGCCTGCCCGAGGTCGAAGGCCCGCACGACACCGTGGTCCTCACCCGGGACTCCCCTGGGAGTGCTGCGACCCGTGGCCAGCCGACGAACCCGTCCTCGTCCACCCCCGACGCCACCTTCCCGCTTGGACGATCCCGGCCCCCGAGAGGACCTGAGTGACCGTCCACCGAGCCCCGCTGACCAACCACCACTCCGACGACTCCCTCTGCCCGCCGGACCACAAGCACAGCAGCTCCGCCAAGCCCCTGCCCCCCGACTGCCCCGGCCGCGCCTACTCCCGCACCGTCTGCACCTGCGGCAGCTGGGAGTTCAAAGGCCCCGGCAAGGGCTACGTCAACGAGTCCCGCAAACGCCACCTCGACACCCACCCCCGGCCCCGCCCGAAGGCCCCGCCCGTTCTGCGCGAGCCGCTCCGCCTCGACCTCCCGTGACCGTCGCCCACACCCACCAACCCCTCTCTGCTTGGAGACCCGCAATGCCCCAGCACTTCACCGTCGCCCACCTGATCGCCCAGCTCCAGAACCTCGACCCCAACCTGCAGGTCCGCCTCGCCGTCAATCCCGACTTCTCCTTCGCCCACTACGTCGGCGCGGACGTCATCGTCCACAACGGCACCGCCTACATCGGAGAGGACGGCCAAGAGGGCTACCTCCCGGCCGCCGTCCGCGACGAACTCGCCTGGCCCTGAACCACCCCCGCCCGAAGGAGACCCGCATCCCCACCACCCACCGTCTCGCCCGCCCACAGCCGCTCGACCGTTTCGCGCTGCACCCCGTGCCGCCGTGGGCGAGCGGAGCGCTCGTCCGCCGCATCCCCACCGACCCCTGCCAGCCGATCGACGTCCTCTGGCTTCCTGCCGCCGCGCCCAGACTCCCCTTCGGCCGCATCCTGCTGCGCTGGGAGAAGGCCCCCGAGGCCGGCTGGGACGTCACCGCCCGCCTCGGCCTCGCCACCACCGACGTCCACCGCGCCACCTGGCCCGCCGCCCCCGACGACTGGCCCCGCCTGGTGCGCCCCACCCTCCACGAGGTCACCGGCCTGTGCTCCGCCCTCACGGTTGCCACAGCCGCCCTCGAACTCGCCAACCGCCTCGCCGACTCCTGAACACCACCGCACGAGGCCGCCCCGCGCCGACCAGACCGGGGCGGCCTCGCCGTACGTACGCCTGGCCGGCGGCGCGTACGCTCGTCACCGAAGCACGGAGGAAGGACACACGCATGGCCGACGACCAGCAGCTCTGGGGCTACGCCGAGGTCGCCGCGCATCTGGGCATCAGCGTCGGCGCCGCCCGCAACCGCCGAAACCGCGGAACCCTTCCCGCCCCCGACGACACCAGCATCCCCGACCGCCCCCGCTGGAAGCCCTCCACCTTCCAGGGCTGGAAGCCGATCGGCCAGGGCCACCGCAGCGACCTGCACACCAGCCCGGCCACCGACACCAGCAGCTGACGGAGTCCGCCGTGCCCACCTCTCCAATGCCCTCGCCTCCGTTCCCCGGCTGCGACTTCCGCGGCACGATGCCGACACGCCCGTGACCAAGCCAGCCCCAGGAAGGACTGCCCGCCGATGACCGATCGCCCGATCCGCCGCCCCGGCGCGCTCATCGCCTGCAGCACCCTCGCCGCCCTGGGTGCCGCCACCGCCGTCCCGGCCGCCCTGACCAACGCCTACGCGGTGTGCGCCATTGGCCTGTTCGCCCTCGCCGGCGGCGCGCTCGGCGCCTACCGCACGATGCGCGCGGCCGACGAGCGGACCGACCGCGCCGTCCTCGAACACCTTCAGCAAGCCTCCGGCCTCGCACCCGAGACGCTGGCCGACAGCCTCGGCCTGCGCCCGGCCGCCATCCGGCTCAGCCTCCACCGGCTGACCGTCTCCGGCCGACTCCCCTCACCGACACCGCCTCCGACTCCGGAGCGCTGACCAAGCGCAAGGGACCGCCGCCCGACACCGAGTGGCGATCCCTTCGCGTTTCCTGCCTATACCGGCGGAGAGTACCTATTCCGGCGTTTTGTATTCCTTCCGCGCTCCCGTTCGTCGGTGGCTCAGCCCTCGGTCTCCGATTCAGCGTCGACGGTCCGTCTGTACTCCCAGTGGTCCTGGTCCATCTGAATGCCGAGGTGGATGGGTGCCGGGTAGCGGGTGCGGTAGTTCCAGTGGAGGGCATGGTCGCACAGGCGGGCGGCGGCCACGGCGTAGGTGACCGGGTCATGACCGTCTGGGAGGTGAAGGACACTGATCTCCGTGGCAGTGTGGCTGTACCAGTTTTCCGCCTGCTCCTCTGCCGAGATGCTGGCCCAGCGGGTGTATTTCTCGCCAGCGCGGGCGTGGCGTGAGCCTCCCTTGTACTGCTCAGGCAGGTTGCAGAGGATGAAGTTCCGAGTGGTGCCTTTCATGCGGAAGATTCCCGTGGAGAGTTTCCGCTCTTGGAATTCGGTCTCCCCTTCGTCCGTCTTCTCAAGTCGTTCAACGAGGGCTGGAACTGCGACGTGCTCGGTGCCGGCGGTAACACGGAGAACCGCTCGGGGGCGGTGGCCGGGAGGGAGACTGAAGCCTGGCAAGGCGGTGCGCTTGTCGAGGGTGCCGTCGGGTTCGGGTGTGCGGCCGTGGTGTCGGTTGGCCAATAGCGGCCAGATGCTGCGGGCTTCGTCGCCGGATACGTAGAAGTTGTAGCCGGTGGCCGCATTGGCGAACGGGCCGAGTTCCCACAGTGCTTTGTCGATGGAGCGGGGCAGTTGTGCGTCGCGGCGTCGGCCCTCGGGCAGGCGGCGGGCGCGGTGAAGGGTATTGGCGGTGGCGTAGTCAAGCCAGAGCCCTCCGGGGGAATCCGCATCGGGCAGGTAGGCGAGGGACTGCCACAATCCTTCGGGGCCGGGTACGAGTGCGACGAGGGTCCAGATGAGGCGCGGCTGCTCCGTGGCGGGACCACGACGGTCGCCGAGCTGTTGGCGCAGGTGCAGGCCGACGTGGACGAGCGGTTCCTTGATCCCGTTGGGGCCGAAGGTCAGGGCGTCGGTCAGGCGGGGGTGAATCAGGCCAGCGGATCGGTGGAGGTCGGCGATGGCCATGTGGCCCCGGTGGTCGCCTTCGAGTTCGCGCCCGAGCAGGTCGAGATCGGTCGTGGCCTCGCGTTCCTTCTTGCGGGGGTTGCGCCGTCCGGGCTTGTGGGGGGTGAGGAACTGGGTGAGGACTCCGAGGTTGGCCAGTTCGCGGACGGCGTGGGGCTTGGCGTCGAGCTCGTAGGGGTCAACGACCGTCGAATCGGATTTACGGGATTCGCGGCGCTGGCGGGCCCATGCCTTGGCGTCGTACTCGGTCTCGCACAGGGCAAGCAGCCTTGTGCCTTCGGGGGCATCGAGTCCTTGGAGGTGCCGAGCGAGGGTGGGACGCTGCTTGTGATGATCACCGTGCCGGAGGAGGTCATCCGCCGATTGAAGGAACGCCTCGACGTGGTCGTTCAGCGGCACCGGTGTGCCCTCGGGCATGCCGGTGGCAGCGAGGTCTGGGCGGTTGTAGTGGTACGCGAGCAGGCGCTGCATGCGGGTGCGCTCATCCTGGTGGCGGTAAAGGACGAGGATCCGCAGGCGTTCGCGGCCAGCGGTGAGGAGGATCTCGCCCAGGCGGGGATCGTCGAGCAGGACGCTGTCGCGGCCTTGGTCAGTGCTGCGGCGGCTGCCGAAGGCGCGCCCGGCGACCTGTTCGGCTTGCAGTAGCGGTTGGTCGAGGGCGGCGCTGGCGTAACGGGCGACTTCGCGTCTGGAGTGCATGCCGTCGCCCTTGCCGATGGAGTACGTGCCGGAGAAGGGGATGAGGGCGCGCAGGTCGCCGGGTTTCCCGGTGAGGTCGCAGGCGCTGGGGGCGAGGAAGTCGGTTTCGTCGGCGGCGCGTGGGAAGACGTCTTCGCCGTGCAGACGGGTCCATGCGTCCAGGGCGAGGCGTGTGGTGTGGTCGACGTGGGTGTGGTCGCCGCGGCCTCCGAAGGCGAGCCTGAGCAGGGGTCCGTCTGCGGCGCGGGGGGCGAACCAGCCGGTGCGGGCGCTGCGGAGGGTGTTACTCAGACGGGATACGACCGGCTGGATGGCGGCGACGGGAACGTTCAGCCCGGGGTAGGACTTGACGGCCACCTCCAGGCGTAGCACTGCGCAGTGGGTGCGGGTCTTCCACTCCGGGGTTTCCTCGCCGGGGCTGCCGGTGTCCTTGTCGCCGTACGCGGCGCCCCAGGTGTTCGTCCACAGCAGGTCGGTGTCCCAGACCAGGAGGTTGCGGTCCAGGTCGGGACGGAAGCGGACGGTCTTGCCGTCGATCTGCCAGGGTTCGGCGGCGAGCTTGCTGGCGACGGCCCAGCTGGCCGCCCTCCACACCCAGCCGGGGGCGTCAATGCAGCCGCCGGTGGGGTTGAAGTGCTCCCACAGCAGGGTTTCTTCGGGGGCGGTGCCAGCGATCAGGTCGGCGATGTCGCTCTGGTAGGCGAAGGAGAAGCGGTCGCGTTCGGTCTGCAGTAGTGCCTGTTCCCACAGGACGATCGCGTCGTGGAGGTCGTCGCGGTCGATGGGGCGGCTGGTGGCAAGGTACTTCGGTGGGTGTTCCTTGCTCTGGGGGTACAGGGCCGCGCAGGTGTAGCCGGTGGCGCGAAGGACGGTGAGCAGTCCCGCGTAGGGCAGGTTTCCCTTGGATCCGGTGATTCCGCGGTACATCTGCCGCAGGGCCGGCCATGCTTTGTCGATCTTGTCGGGCAGCGGGTAGAGGTAGGTGGTGCCGAGGAGCTTCTCGTCGACGTGAGAGGCAAGCAGGGACAGCCGGGTCTGGGTGCTCATCAGGGTCTTTCGTACTCGGCCGTGGTGGCGCGGGGCAGGGGGACGTGGACCAGGTGGGGCTGGTCGGTGGAGTGGGCGAGGTCGAGCCAGGCGGTGAGGGTGGAGCCGTAGGTACGGCGCAGCTGGTGCTGCTGGTTTTCGGTGAGTTGGTCGTAGTAGGCGCGCAGTAGGGAGGGGTAGTCGGTGCCGAAGTGGGTGGCGAAGAAGGCGTTGTCGACGAGGTAGAGCTGTACGGGGGTACCGCCGCGGCGGGCGCGTCCGGCGAGCTGGATCATGTCGACGAGGATCCCTGCGAGGACTTCGATCTTCAGGAACTTGGGGAGGCGGGAGAGCATCGGGCTGGCGCCGAGGAGCTGGTACAGGCGTTTGTGGGCGGCGCGGCGCTGGTTGTCGAGCATGCGGGCGGGGTCGGGGCCCGTACGGCCGGCGGCGATGCCGGCGGCGCCGATGCTGGCGTACATCGATGTCGGGGAGTGGAGGTCGGCGGGCGGGCGGGTGGCGACCCAGACCGAGGCGAGGGCGGAGCGGTCGGTGCCGGGGACGAGGATGTTCAGGGCTCGGGCGACCAGGCGCATCGGGGCGCAGATCACCTTGACCTTGGGGTGGGTGAAGGGGAGGTCTTCGAGTTGGTCGACGGTGATCATGACCACCCCGGGGGGCACGGCGACGCCGCCGGGCGGCCCGTCCTTTGGGATGACCACGGCGATCCAGGACGGGTCGGGGATCACGTCGGCGATGCCGGTGGCGAGGACCATGGCCTGGCTGTAGGCGTTGGAGACGACCATCGCGCGGACCCGGTCGGGTTCGTGGTTCTCCAGATACCTCAGGTGTTCAGAGAGGCGGTCTGTCCAGAGGCGGGCGCCGAGGTCGCGAAGCCGGGCCGGCTTGCTGGCCTGGTCCTGGCCGCCGATGGAGATGGGGTTCCAGCCGTTGGGGGTGTCGGAGACGTTGCCGGGCAGGGCGGTGACCGACCCGGGTGTTGCGTCGGTCATCACGTAGGCGGGCAGGGTGTGCAGGTGTTCCTTGGCGGCACCGGGGAAGTACGCGGTCGCGGACAGGGCCAGGACGCTGCGTTCCACTCCGGCGGTGGCCAGGGCGATGGTTCCGCCGAGTTGGACGGTGCTCGTGTGGGGATCGCCGCTGAGGGCCTGTACGGACAGGCGCCCGCCGCCGCGCTGGTCCTTCTCGACCTTGAAGCCGATCAGCTGGTAGCCCAGTGGCCCGAAGGGCAGTGCGGGGTTGCGGCTGAATGTCCCCAGGGCTTTGGCGAGGTCCCGGCCCGCCGTCATCTGTTCTCGGCGCCCCATGCCGGCCAGGGCGGCTTTGAGGTGGCGCAGGGCTTGGCTCAGGCTGCCGAGCCAGGCACGCACCAGTAGAGCGTTGGTGATCTCGCGGCGCTCGTGCTTGGGGACTCCCAGCTTGCCCAGCGCTCTGTCGATCTGAGTCTTCGCCAGAGGCAGGACGTCGCGGCTGGCGTCGCGGCTGACGGCCTTGTCCAGCAGCGCGGCCAGGTCGGCGTAACGGGGCGGTGGGGGGTTGCTCTTCTTTTTCTTCCGGTCGGGAAAGATCTTGCGGAAGTCGCGGTAGACGTCCTGGTCGATCGGCTGGGTCACGTCCACGTGCAGCAGTTTGTCGAGCAGCCACCGGTCCCAGGCTCCGGGCACGTGCCAGCCGGAGTTCAGCCGGTCGTCGTCATCGTGCTCGGCGGGGTCCAGCCATAGGTCGCCTTCCAGGACGTAGTTGAGGAACTGCTCGCCCAGGCTGCGGGCCTTGAACAGGACGGGGACCAGGCGCCGGTCGCTGGCCGCGTCCAGGCCCTCGCGCTGCCGGTCGACCTCCACCAGCAGCGACGATTTGTGGGATCCCCGGCTGGCCAGGGTGAACTCGTCCGTGCCCATCTCGCACCAGCTCTGCTGCATCCGGTCGACCTCGTCGACCAGCAACAGCTGGCACCGGCGCATCACAAACTCCAGGAGACTGATGCGGTCGAGCACGCCCTTGTCGGTCTCCACGGGTACCGGCACTGCCCCGACCAGCAGATTGTGATGGTTGGTGACGATCACGTCCGCGTCCACGGCCTCGCGGATCAACGCGTACTTGCCGCAGACGCCCAGCCGCGGGCAGGCGTGTGCGAGGCTCGGTCCCTCGCGGTCGTCTGTGGCGTCGGCCGGCCTCAGGGACAGGCATGGCTCCGCGCCGCGCCGCACCGGCTCCCCGTCTGTGAGCCATGTCGACAGGTCGCAGCCGTAGGCCAGTTCCTCGAACCGTTGCTCGCGGCCCTGAACCAGGGCCCGGCCGGCCTGCTCGGCCAGCCGGGAGCCGGAGACCAGCGGCACGACCTTCAGCGTGGGGTGGGCGAGGGCGAACTCGGCGGCGGTCTTGCGCACGAGGTCGTCGTCACGCCGGATCTGTTCATCGAGGGCATGCCGGGCGAGTTCGCCCTCGGCTTCGCGCATGTGCTCGGTGTTGCTCAGGCTCTCGTGGATCTGGCCGACGACGACCGCAACCGACCCGGTTCGGGTCTGGGCCAGCAGGGGCGCCGCAGCCCTGAGCAGCACGGACTTCCCGACTCCGGTCGGCGCGTTGACGACCGTGACCTTGCCTGCGGGCATCCGCAGCCGGGTGACCTTGCGGTCATCCAGGTCCAGCAGCCGTCCGAAGAACCTGCCCATCAGTCCGGGCTTCCAGCTGTTGCGCGCGTTCGCGGCCATCTGCCGGCCCACCGCCCTAAGCATCCGGCGGCGCGACAGGACGACCTCCTCTCGGTACGGGGAGGTGCGCACTCGTAGCGGCGTGACTCCGTCCTCGCCCTCCCCTTCCGGGATCGCCACGACGGAGTCCTTGCCGAACGCCCACATCCCGGCAGTAGCTACGGGCTGCGGGCCGCGGCTGCCGTAGTAGATCGACTCCGCCTCGCACAACAGGCCCCGCGCGAGCTCCAGCGGTCGCTGCGCGTGGGCAACGAGCAGGTGGGTCGCCTTGCGCGGGTCTACGCCCTCCGGCATCCGGTAGAAGCTGTCCGGCTGGCAGGCCCACCAGCACGCGAGCTGTTCGAATTCCTTCCGGTCGGCCAGCGCGGGAGGCCGCACGTGCCAGTAGGTGCCCGCCATCTGCCTCACCTGGCGGGGCACTTGAGTCCAGCGATCCCACAGATCGGTGCGCGCGGCAGCAAAGACGTGTGCTTGATCCAGCGGGACAATCCGCTGCCCCTTGGGGTCGACGAACCCGAAGTACTCGTCCGCCAGCGCCAGTGGAATGGCCAGCCCCAGCTTCCGCAGCGCCCACTCCTCCTCGGCCCTGTCCCTCACCGCGCCCCCCTGGCAGCTCGCTTGACCTGCTCGACGAGGCGGGTGAGCGTGAGTACCTTCGTCCTCCGCCCGGTCAGCCGAGTGTTGAGACACGCCACCTCGTGGGCCTGGTGGTCAGGAAGGACGATGTAGAGCACATAGCGCTTCGGCTCGCGTTCCAGCAGCGCCTTGGCGAGAGCGTCAGCCGACGCCCAGTCCTTGGCGTCCACCCGCCAGGTCCGGACCGGCCGCCCGGGGACCGCGACCGTGATCCTCAAATCGTATTCGTCGGGACGCGGTTCGCCCGGCCACATCTCCACCTGTACGTGGGCATGGCCTTTCAACCGGTCACGCAGTTCGATCTCCAGCAGGGTGGGCAGCACCCCGTACCGCCACACCGGACGACTGAGCGCCAGATGATCCACGCTGGCGGGAAGACCAACTACCGGCTCCGACGCCCTGCCCGTTCCCAGCAGGATCGGCGCCACCCCACGCCCACCCCGCTCCAGAGACAGACGGTAGTGCACCCCCCGGGCACGGTGCGCCTCGCAGCGCACCTCTACCTCCTGGCCGGTCTCCACCACCCGCATCGGCCACCGGCACTTCAGACACGGATACCACCAACCCTCCAGCTGACACCACGGCCAATCGCTGACCGCCTCGAAGAAGTCGAAGCGCATCCACAACCGATCCCACCGCTTGCGCAACACCCTCAACGGCCCGGCCGGGCACTCCGCCAGAAGGGCCCGCGCCTGCCGGTACTCCTCCGGTTCCAGCCGGCGCATCACCTCGAACAGACGCCGCTCCTCCTGCTCCGCCCTCACACGTGCCCAGGGCCAGTGACGGTCCAGCGCCGTCTGCGGAACAAGATGCTCCCGGCACAGGTCCTCCAGTGCGTCACGGACCAACCCGGCAGCGTCCAACAGCCGCAACTCACCGAAACGGTCATCGACGTCGCCCTGCGGCGGCAGAAGCGGAGCGAGCGGGCCACGTAGGCCCCGGCGGAACTCCCTCATCCCCAACTGCGCTGCCCGACCAGGCGGGTGGGCGGCGCGCAGCACGCCAAGACAGTCCATCAACATGGCTGCCCGTCGTACGCTCTCCAGCCCGGCGTCTGTCTCAGCCGCTACTGCCAGGCAGCAGGCGGTCAATGCCTGCTCCCGGCGAACCCGCACGTCGTCACATTCCGTCAGCGCCACACGCACAAGATGGAGCACGAACAAGAGGTCCTACGGCATAGGCTGCGTTCGTGCACGCACACACCACTCGCACGGCCCATCGACGCCACCGAGCCCGCCCTTCGGCCGTCACCAGCGACCCGTGGCTCTGGGCCACTGTTGGCGGTGGAGCCTTTCCGAGCGGCAGGCCGTCCGTGAAACCGTACGGAAAGTGGCTCTGGTTCCTGCCCGTTCGCGCGCTCGATGCCGGATGGAATCTGGTCGAAAAGGCTGTGCATGAAGGCAAGTTGGGGCCAGTCGCCAAGGTCGCCACGCTCGGTAACCCCTTCGACGGAGACCCCACCCGCCGACCTGTGGTCGTCTTCACCGAAGACTGCAACGACGAAGAAGACGTCCATCGAGTGCTGGTCGCACTACGAGACCTCGGCATCAGCGACGCGCTCGCGTACAAGACGGACGAAGCCACCAGACTGGGCGAGTACGGCGACAGGGTCAGCACCTACACCAGTCCCACAGGCACTACCAAGCTCGTACGCCGCACCCCACGCTACGCCGCACCTGCCTGATCCATCACGAACCAAGCCAACACTGGGCTTCAGAGCCCCTGGGGCGTCCGGGACCGGTCCGGCATATCCGTTCCGGGTTGCATCCGATTCAGCATCGTTGCGTCGGGGACGGCCGCCCTGGCCGGGGCGCAAAACGGGGGGCCAGCCTCAACCAGTTCCCCGGGGAGCCGCAGATCAGCACGATGTGCAGCGCACGCGAGATGTTGCACCGGATGCAACGCCGCTCATTACTCCAGGTACAGCCCGGCGAACATGCCGTCGAACCCCAGGACGATTCTGGCCTCGGTGAGGCTGCCGTACCGGGTCCAGGTCGGGTCCGCGATCATGGCGTCGAAGTCCCGCCGGGTGAGCTCCGGTTCCAGCCACTCCGCCCCGCAGCGGCAGCCGATCCAGACGTGGCGGCGGTGGTTGATCAGCAGCCAGTCCCGGCGGGCGCGGCAGCTGGAGCAGGTCACCGGCATACCGCGCAGCGCCAGTTCGGAGGGGCACTGCGCGAGACGGACGGTCTCCGGGCCGCTGGGTGGCTGGGTCTCGTACTCCAGTTGCAGGAGCGGGTCGGAGGCGGCCGGGACCGGGGTGGTGATCGGGGCCGGGGCGGTGGTGGTGTGCTCGGCGGTTCTGGTCACGGGGTCTCCGTTCGGGGTACTTGGGTAACACCTGGTGGGACCGGGTGTCGAGGGATTTCGGGGTCAGCGGCGTGGCGTCGGGCGGTGCGGGTCAGCCGGGGGCTGGGCCGGTGCCGGCTGCGCGGGGCGGGCCGGTGCCGGCGCGGTCCGGGCCCGGGTGTCGGTGGCCGTACGGGCGTGGGGGTGTTCGGGGTTGGCGGGCAGGTTGGCGAGGCGGCGGATGCGCCAGACGAGGATGTCGGTGGTGTTCCGGGCGGTTTCCAGCTCCCGTCGATCGACGGCCTTCTTCAGGAGGGCCTTGGGGTCGTGGCCGGCCTTCTCGGCTTCGGCGAGGACGGCGGCCAGGGCGTCGTGCTCGCGGGCCGGGCCCTTCGGGCTCCCGTCGGCGTTGCCGAGGACGGTGCGGATGGTGGTGTCGTAACGCAACCGCTCGCCCTGCGGGAGGGCGCGGCCGATCTCGCGCATGGTGCGCATGGGGGTGGCTGCGGCCTGCTGGTAGGCGGCGCGCAGGTGGTCGGCGGCCTGGCGGGAGGCGGCTGCCTGCTGGGCGTGGCCCCTCGCGGAGTGCCAGCGGGCTGCGGCCAGGGTGGCCAGGACGAGGGTGGACAGGACCATAGCAGTGGCGCCGCCGTCTTCTCCACGCCCAAGTGCGCCGCCAGCGTGGACGATTCCGCGGGCGGCGGAGCGCAGGGCGCGGATGTCGGCGTTCTCGGCGCGGACGTGGCTGCGGGTGGCGCGTTCGAAGGCGCGGGCGGCTTCCCGGAGTTCGGCGCGGGTGGCGGCCGGGGAGGTCTGGGCGAGGGCGTCGAGGAGTTCACCTGCGCCGATAAGGTGGGCGGCGGCCTCGTCGTCGTCCTGGTCGAGGACAGCGGCGGCGCGCTCGGCGACGTGGGCTGCGTCCCGGCGGCGGCGCGCGGGAGCGGAGCGGCCGGCACGGGCGGTGTGGTCGTCCGGCGCGGGGGCGCCGGTGGCGGGTGCGGCGTCGAGGCGGCGGCGGATCTTGGGGAGGGAGAGGTCGGGGGCGAGTTTGGACCCGGGGAACCAGATGGGCTCCCCACTGGCGTTGCGGTCGCCGGGCAGGGCGACGTTGTAGCCGAGCACGTCACCGGAGGGCGCGCGGCGGAGCTTCACGCGGAGGCCGGCTTCGCGCAGGCGGGCGAAGAACTCCTCCTCGTTCGCGGCTCCGGCGACGGCTTGGCGGACGGCTTCGCGCAGGGTCTCGCGTGGGGTTTCGGTGCGGCCGGTGCGCTCGGCCTTGAAGTGCTCCTGGCTGGTGGGGTTCTTGGCAGCGGTGCCGTCGCCGGGGTTGAGCTGCCGCAGGCCGTATTCCTTCTCGATGAGGCGGGCCTCGGCCTGGGCCTTGCGGCGGTCGAAGGAGAGGCCAGCCAGGCGCCCGTCCTGGCGGACGAGGGTGGCGGCGATGTGGATGTGGTCAGGCGCATGCCGGACGGCGACCCAGCGGCACGCCGCGGTGTCGCCTTCGGGAGCGATGCCGGTGGCGTGGACGATGCGGCGGGCGATGGTGGCCCACTCGGTGTCGTCGAAGTGGCGGTCGCCGGGGGCGGTACGGACGGAGCAGTGCCAGATCCTGGTGGCCGGGGCCTGCTTGCCGAGGGCCTTGACGGGCTGGTCGAGCTGGTTGGCGAGTTTGGCGACCTGGTGCCGTTCCGGGTTGGGGCCCGGGTCGGGCGCGAAGCCGTTCCAGGAGGCGACGAGGTGCTGGTCGGTGTGTTCCTCGTGCTTGCCGGGTCCGAAGAGGTAGTCGATGAGCGGGAAAGCGCGGTCGGTGCCGGTGCGGATCTTGGGGATCACCGGCGGACCAGCCAGTCGACCGCGTCGTCGACCGCGTCGATGGAGGCTTCGACGCGAGCCAGGAGCCGGCGCAGGTCGGCGCCCGGCTGGCCGCCGGCGTTGAGGAAGTGCGCTACCTGGTTGAGATTGTTGCCCACCGCGCCGAGCTGGCGGTTGGACTCCATGAGTTCCTGGATGCCGCGCCGGTAGTCGGCGACGGCCGCGCTCGGGTCGGTGCTGGCGGCGGCGGCCACGGCGGCGGCTGCGGTGTAGCCGCCGGGGGCGAGGTCGGCTCGGACGGCGGCGCGCTGGAGGAGGGCCCACTCGGGGTCGCTGAATCGGGGGCAGATGCGGTTGGTGCGCGGCATGCTCTGGCGCAGGCGGCGGCGCGGCGCGGCGCGGAGGGCGATCGGCTGCTGCTCGTCCTCCCTCGTGGTCGGCACCCCTGGACCGACTCCCCGGTCGGTGGCAGGCCCCCCTGGGTCTGCCACCGACCGGGGTGCCTGCGCCCCCTTCGGGGCGCGGGTGGGGTAAGGACTCCTTACCCCACAACTTGCTCCGCCAGGAGCGCTGTTGGGGTCACCCTCTGGTCCCCGGGTGGTGTCGTCGCGTTCGGTAGTGGTCACCGGCCGGCCTCGCTGTCGCACTGACGGATGGCGAGGAGGAGGTCCTCGACGAAGTCGAGGGCGAGGACGGGGTGGTGGAAGGTCCAGGGGTGGGAGTGCCGCCCGCGCTGCACGCTGCGGGTGCCGTCGGGGCCGGTTTCGACGTGGTGGAGGTGGCCTCGCTGGTGCAGGACGGCGAGCCAGGAGTCCGCCTCGGCCCAGGTGGCGGGGGTGGTGCGCATGGCGGTGTGCTCCAGGTAGGTGGTGGTGCGGGTGGGTGACCGGCCGGGGTGGCCTGGTCGGTCACCCCGGCGGTCGGGTGTCGGTCAGTCCCGGTTGGTGGTGACAGGCTGACCGTGTTGGGCGCGGAGCTGGGCCATCAGCTGGGTCAGGGTGTCGCTGGACAGCGGTATCTGCTGACCTCGGATCGCCTGGGCGACCACCTTGCGGGTCAGCTTGTCCTCCTCCTTGACCGCCTGCCGTGCGATCTTCAGCAGGTCCTCGGTGTCCAGGTCACTTCGGCGGTCACCGGTCACCGGGTCGGCCGGGTCAGCGACCGGCGGGGTAGTGACCGGCACGGCGGTGTCCGGGTGACCGCCCAGGTCAGCGGGCTTGGTCAGGCTGACCGGGGTGACCTGGGTCGGCTGCGGCTGGGGCCTCGATGCGGTGACCGGGCGGCTGACCGGCTGACCTGCGGCGGGGTGACCGGTGCTGTCCTGACCGCCGGTCAACACGGCCGGGCGCCCGGCCAGGTCGGCCTCGGCGATGGTCTGACCAGGGTCAGCCTCGGCCGTTCGGTCACCGTGGCCGTCCGGGTCAGCGGGCCTGACCTGTCCGCGGGCGATGAGGATGTAGAGGTGGATGGCACCGGCCAGGGCGAGCGGGGCGATGGTGGAGAGCACCGCGACCACCGTGTCGCCCAGCCGCAGGCCGATGGTCGTGCTCTGCTCGTTCAGCCGTACCGCGTGCAGGGCGTTGGCCCACAGGCTCGCTCCGGTGGCCGCTCCGAAGAGCGTCCACACGTAGGCGCGGGCGGGCAGCGGGGCGTCGCGCATCACCAGCAGGGCGCGTACGCCGTAGGCGATGAACCCGTCGATCACGAGCGGGAACAGGTAGGTGAGGAAGCCTCGGACGTGGATGGCGATGGCCATCTGCTGGAGGGCGTCGTACGAGAGGGCGCACCCGGCGGCGCCGAGGGCGATGACGACGGCCCGGTCCCAGCCGGTGACGCGCGCGGTCGTCGAGGTGGTCACGGTGGTGCTCATGCGGCCGTCCCGAAGTCGTCGCGGCCGAGCTGGTCGGCGGTTTCGTTGGCGGTGGTGGCGCGGGCTGCGTCTTCGGCGATCTGCCGGTGGCGGATGGCGCGGCGGGTTTCGCGGTAGAGCTTGAGGGCGTGCTCGTCGGTGATCTTGAGGAGCCAGGCGAGGCGTTCGACCCGGACTCCGTGGCGGTATCCGGCGAGGACGACGGCGCGGCGCTCGGCTTTGGTGAGGTGGATGTCGCGTCCGGCCAGGGTGGCGTTGACGCGGCTGTAGTCGAGGCGGTCGGCGATCTTGGTGTGCAGGTGTTCGCGCTCCGCCTCGGTGAGGCCGCCCCGGATGCCGTGGGTGTCGTTCGTTTCCAGGGCGGCGTCCAGGCAGGCGCGGACGACGGGGCACTGGCCGCACAGGGTCTTGGCGGTGACGATTGTGGCCGCGTCCTCCGGTCCGGGGAAGAACACTTCGGGGTCGACGAGGTTGTACTCGGTCGGGGTGCAGACGGCCTGGTCCTGCCAGGTGTGATCACCAAGGGAGCGGTGGCGGACAGGGCTGGTCGTGGTGGTCATGCGGGGTTGCTCCGATCGCTCTCCGCGCGCAGGGCGGCGTCGGCGGAGAGGTGCGCTGGGTCGGTGAAGGTTGAGCGGCTCGCCGTGGCGGTGGCTCAGGCGGCGCGCTGGAGGCGTCTGCGGTCGACCGGCTCGAAGCTGACCCGGGTGGTCATCTGGGCGAGCCGGGAGGTGACACGGTCACCGAGACAGGTCCGGAGGTCCTTGATCGGCAGGTTGGTCGTGATCAGGGTCGGGAGCATGTGGTTGTAGCGGCGGTTGATCAGCCGGTACGTCTGCTCCTCGACGAACTCGCTCGACTTGGCGGCGCCGAGGTCGTCGAGGATCAGCAGCGGCTCCCGGCTGTAGGCGGCGAGGACTCGCTCGGCGTCGGTGTCGGAGCCAGGGCGGAGTTCGGCGTAGAGGTCGGCGGCGGTAGTCGCGCGCCAGCGCACACCGATGCCGGCCTGCACCAGCATCCGGACCGCGCCGTACGCCTCGTGGGTCTTGCCTGAACCGACGACCCCGGCCATCAGCAGGCTGGGGCCGGTGGTGACCTGGTGGCGGGCGCCGAGGCTCGGGGCGGCGGCCTGGTCGGCGACCTGCCGGGTCCAGGCCAGGACCTGCGGGTGCTCGGCGACCGCGTCGCGGTAGCGCAGCGGCATCCCGGCCGACAGCGCCTCCTCCGCCGAGTACGGCTCCGCTTCGTCCGGGAGGGCGTCGACCCTGGCCTGGCTGATGCCCCGGGTGGCGAGGATCCGGGCAATCTGGTCGAGCACCGAGGGGCCATCGGCGAAGGTCTGCGGGTCGCGGTGGGTGCGCATCACAGCTCCTCGGCGTAGGCGGCGACGGCGTCGACCGGGTTGGTCCACGCCTGGTGGGCGGGCACGTTAGGCCGGATTCCCGGCCGGGCCAAACCGACGCTTCGTGCGTTCATGGCGTCGTTGACCAGGCTCGGAAGCCGGGACGGGTGGCCCTGGATCTCGGCGAACCGCTGCAGCCCGGCCCGGACGTGCTGGGCCGCGATGCCCTCGTCGATGAGCTTCTTCGTGAGGCGGCCCAGGTGCCCAAGGACGTCACCCGGGGGGCGCTCGGTGCAGGCGGCGACGTACTCGCCGATCAGCTGGTTGGCCGAGACGGTGCCCGGGTCGGGCGCCTGGCGCCCCGTAGGGAAAGAAGATCCAGGATCCAAGATCCTAGATCCAGGCGCCGAGGGCTCCGGGAGGGTTCGGCGAAGGTTCGGGGAGGCTTCGCCAGATGCCGCCTGACCTGCGCTTTTCCGGGGGGCCGGAACGGGCTTGCGATCGGCGTCGATCGCCGGGTCCACCGCTTCGGCGGCGGCGGGAGCCGTCTGCGCGGGGGGCGACGGGAAGGGCTCGGTTCCCTGGTCGGGGGCTGCTGGAGTGTTCGCCGAGGTTTCGCCGAACATTCGGGGAGCACTCGCGGCGTCCTCGGCTGCGGTTGCCGGGGCGGCGGCGAGGGTGGCCCGCTGGATGCAGGGGCCCTTGCAGACGCCGCACCGCTCCGGCTCGCAGTGCGGGCAGGCGGGCAGCCGGGACAGGCTGGGCTTGTCGATCTTCTGGTGGTTGCGCCAGGTCGGGTAGTGGAAGTACCGGCGGCCGTCGCAGCCGGTGTACCGGCAGATGGCTCCGGCGGTGGCGAGCTGCTGGAGGTGGTTCTCGACGTCGGCCCGGCCGATCTCCTCGCGCATCGGCCAGATGAGGCCGTAGACGATCGCCGCGTTGTCGCGGTGGCGGCCGTGGTCGTCGGCGTGGTTGGTTATGCCGAGGAAGGTGACCATCGCCGGGATGGCCACCTCGGCGAGCGTCTCGCTCACCCAGGTCTCGGGCTTGATCGCTCGTATTCGGGCCATGTCAGCGGCCCCGGACCGCGGCACGCGTGCCAACGTTGAGCTGTCCGGTGGTGAGGTCGAGGGCGTGCGGGCGGGTCCAGTCCGCCTCCGGCCAGGTGCGCAGCACCCATCGGGCGGCGACCTTGATGGTGGCCCGGCTCAGGGGGAGCTGCTCGCCGTTGGCGTTGAGGGCCACCGTGTAGGGGTGGGGCCACTGGCGTCGGGGATCGGCCAGGCTGACGCGGATGGTGACCGCTCCCGGGATCATGTCGGCCAGCTGGACCGCGAGCCGCTGCTGGCTCTGGCTCGGTGCCGGGTAATGGGCTTCCTTCGGCATGGCAAGCATGCGATACTCCGTGGTTCGTAGGAGCGCGCGCGGTGGTCTCTCGTGCAAAAGAAGTCCCGCCGCACGCGTGGTAGTGAATCGGCGCCCTCCGGGGCGCTGGCCCGGCGTCCCGGAGTTGGTAGCTCCAGGGCGCCGGTCTCATTTCCGGCCGTGGCTACGCAACCGTTCCCCCCTTCTCGCGCCCCGCCGGCCTTCCCGGCGGGACCAGAACCATAGGGCGACTCGGGGGCACACATCCACCCCGTTTAACCCCAACCTGACCAGTGGAGACGGGCCTTGGTGCGTACTGCCGTCGACATCCTCGCGGTACGCGGAACCCGGGAGCGCCAACTCTCAGGCCTCCGTCGAGGGCGCCCGAGGAGGCTGCCGCCAACCCGTGCGACTGGTCGGCGGGATCGTCCACGCCCTTGACGGACGTGGCACAGCGCCCCCACCAGCAGTTTCGACACCCTAGTAACCCTTTGGCGCAATCAACGTACACCAAAAAGCCCGACTGGGAACACTGAATCACCCCGGGGGATGCATGCCGGGCGACCGGCAGGCACTAAAGTATCCGAGTGGGACGATCCGACACGGAAGGCGGCACGATGGCCCAGCAGACAGACAAGGACCAGGGGCCGGCGCTGATCGCCAAGCGGCTGAACTACCTGTTCAAGCACCGCCACCCCGCCGGCCGCGGGCCGTACACGATCGCCGAGGCCGCCGCCGGCACCGATGTCAGCGAGAGCACCATCAAGCAGCTGCGCAGCGGGGCCAAGGCCAATCCGACGATCAACACCCTTAGAGCCCTCGCCGCCTTCTTCGACGTACCACCGACCTACTGGGTCACCGACAATCCCGAGCAGGTGTTCGCCGAGCGAGATCTCGTGAACGCCATGAGGGACGCCGGAGTCCAGTCGATCGCACTGCGCAGCCAGGGCCTCAGCGCGAAGAACATGGCGCGGATCACGGACATGCTCGACATGGCCCGAGAATCCCAAGGCCTGCCGCCAATCCCCCCCTCGTAGGAATCCCCAGCCATCGGGTGATTTATTTTTGAACATTATCTATGCGCATAGATGACGTTCAGATCAAAGCCGCCACCCCCTCGAGTGTCGATATGTAAATTGAGACGCAGCTCACCCTAAATTGTCATGACCATGATGCCATTTACTTTCGGTGATGGAAAAACAAACCGACCGTGCGGTCTGTCTTGGAATCCCACGGGCGGAGAGGGCCGACCCGTGCACGCTCCGTAGCAAGGAGTGGGATCTCTCCAGGCATCGCCGACCGGTTGATCGAACCCTTCAAGATCAATTGAGAAATGATCTTCACTCTTCTGCCTACGATCATCCGGCTACTGCGGCGCAGGGTCTCCCCCTCGCCGTACCGCCAGTGGATTCCTTGATCATTTTTGGGAGGGATCGTGCATGCCATTTCCCTGCGGGATGCCTGCGAGGATCGGCTCGGACGCCTGGACCTATCTCACCGGTTCGGTGCGGAGGAGCTGATCGCCGCAGTTGCCTCGCTGGTCGGACGGACCATCGCCTGTGAGGCCGTTGACATGCGCGGCGCTTTCTCGTGCGGTCTGCGCAAAAGGTACGCGGACCGCGAGGTCATTTATTACGAGCAAAGTGCCTCGCCGCTGCACCGGCGGCAGATCGTCGCACATGAACTCGGCCACATCCTCTGGGACCACACAGGGGAAATCGACCTCGCCGACCTGATGTCGGACGAGGAACTCGCCGGCCTGATGGACTGGAGCGTCCTCGGAGTGTCCGCGCGCACCTCGTACGAGACCGACGCGGAAGTCGAGGCGGAAATGATGGCCACCCTCATCCTTCAGCGCATGTACCGCGGGACCGTCATGCCCGCCGCTCGCCCCAGCGCCGCCGATGAGCGCTGGGATGCAATTTTCGCCTGACTTGCAAGGAACAACGAATGATCAGCGCCATCTTCGGCGGCATGCCCCTGATGCTGCTCGCTGCCTCGCTCTACTGGGCATTCAGGCGTCGACCGGGCCAACGCCCCGCCGGAACTCTGAGCCTGTCCGCATTCCTCGCGTGCTTCGCGCTGGCCTTCAGTGCCTACCAGCCGACTATCCGGGCGATAGAGGACGCGGTTGCGCTGGACCTCTCCCGGCTGGTGAGCAACTCCGCGACCCTGTCAGCCGGAGCCAGCGTCTCCTCGGTGCTCCTCTACCTCAACTACGAGGCAGCCGAAGCTCGTCGGCGAGTTCGCTGGCGGCTCCGCCTCCTTGGCCTGGCTGTCGCCACGATGGCCGTCGCCTTCGCCCTCACCCCGCGCGCCATGATGTGGAGCACGGCCAAGGCCCACGGGGGCCTTGACCCGGCGCCCGCCTCCCTTCACATCTACTCTGCGGCGTACATCGCCTTCCTCTCGTACGCCGTCTACGACTGCCTCACCCAGACGTGGACCAGGTCTCGCAGGGCAACCCGGGCCAGCCAGCGGCTCGGCCTTCGTACGACCGCCGCCGGCTGCGTCGTGGCCCTCGTATACGCCACCTACAAGGCAGTCAACGCCATCGCTGCGTTGTTTGGTTGGAACGCGACCCCGGGCGGTTATCGCTGCACGAGCCTCGTCACGCCCGTGTCCTGCGCGTTCGGCGTGACCGCGCCCGCCGTCAGCGTTCTGCTCATCACGGCAGGCTTGACCATGCCGGCCGTTCTGTGGCCGCTGACCCAGTTCCTCCGTCACCGCTGGGAACGTCAGTCGATCACCGATCTCGCACCGCTCTGGCGCGACCTGACGGACGTGTGCCCCAACGTGGTGCTGCGAACGATCGGCAGTGCCACCGAGGCCGACCTCATCCTGCACCGCAGGGTCGTGGAGGTCTGCGACGGGATCCTCACCTTGGACGAACACCGCTCCCGCGAGGTCCAGCAGGCCGCCACGGCAATCGTCGCCACAACCCGGCACATCGGGACCGAAACCGGCGAGGCAATTGTTGAGGCCGCCGTGATCGCCGGCGCGGTTCGGGCCGCCCGAGCCGACGCCCCCTTCCAAGCAGATCCCGCTCCCCAAGCCTCCGGAGCCACCGCCCGCGAGGGCGACCTTCGCGCCGAGACCCTGTGGCTACGCTCGGTCTCCCAGCACTACGCCAACAACTCGATCGTCCGCCACGCCGCCGACCATCAGTTCCCGGCATTCCAGACGGCCTAGGAAGACCAGAAGAGCACATGGCCTCCCCCTTCTCCGACCCGACGTTCTACCAGGACCGCTACCCGACCTACGCCGCTCTACGCGAGCGCTCCCCCGTCCTGCAGATCCCCGTGGACGGCAGCACCCGGGCGGCGGTCGTCGTCACCGGCTACGAGCAGGCACGCCAGGCATTCGCCGCCAACCTGTCCAAGGACACCTCGGCCTACTTCGCTGACCGCCCATCCGGACGCTCGCTCCACCCCGCGGTCGCTCACACCATGCTTCACACCGACCCGCCCGCGCACACCCGCCTTCGCCGCCTGGCCGCCCGGGCGTTCACACCCACCACCGTGGACGGCCTGCGCCCCTACATCCACACCCTTGCCGAGCACTTGGTGGGACTGTGGGAGCCAGGCGACGAGACCGACCTGATCGCGCACCTCGCAAGCCCGCTCCCGGTCACCGTGATCTGCCAGCTCCTCGGCATCCCGCCAGCCGACCGCGCTGCGATCCGCATCTGGTCCACCGACCTGTTCGCCACCGGCGACCACACGAGGATCGACGCGGCCTCCCACGCCCTCGCCGACTACATGACCCAACTGATCGCCGCCAAGCGCAACTCCCCAGACACCGCCCTGCTCTCCAGGCTGATCGCCGTACGCGACGGCGACGGCGGCCGCCTCAGCGAGGAGGAGCTGGTCTCCCTGGGCCTGCTGCTCCTGGTCGCCGGCCACGAGACCACCACAGCGGCGATCGGCAACGCCGCCCTCGCACTGCTCCAGCACCCGGACGACCTGGAGCACCTGCGGGCCGACCCACACCGCATCCCGACCGCTGTGGACGAACTGCTGCGCTACGACTCGCCCGTGAGCATCGCTACTTGGCGCCACGCCCCCGAAGCGGCACAGCTGGACGAAACCGAGGTCGCTGCCGGCACCCCGGTCTTCGTGTGTCCCGGAGCCGCCAACCGCGATCCACGCAAGTTCACCGACCCGGACCGGCTCGACCTCAACCGCCCCGATGCCGCCCAGCACCTCGCCTTCGGCCACGGCGTCCACCGCTGCCTCGGCGCACCGCTCGCCCACGCGGAGATCGAGACCATGCTGCGGGTCCTACTGAAGCGCTTCCCCGGCATGCGGCTGGCCGTGCCAGCCGAGGAGCTGCGGTGGCGCCACTCCCGCCTCATCCGAGGACTGGAGTCGCTGCCCGTCCTGCTGTAGCGCAGCCCGGTGCTGCCGCGATCCTTCCCCGGCAGCACCGGTACCGCCCGGAACCCGTGGCCGACGATCGTGCCCAACGGCGGTGCACAGGGCCCTGATAGCCGCCCAACACCTGTCCCCCGGGCAACCCCGCCACCCTTGTGCAAGCCGGGCCGACACCGCGCTTCACCCGGCCGAACCAGGCATCGCCCGACGGACCTTGGCCATCCCCTGCGCCGTCACCTCGACGCCATGCTCCTCGCGCCGGTGAGACGGGGCGCTGCACCGCTACACCGTCCGCACAACCCATCTCTCGGCCTCCACAGAGCCGCTCTCAACGACCGGCTCCACCGCCCCACCGGATGGGGGCATCCGCTGTGTTCCGCGAACGCGGGTCACGGTGGATGCCGCCTAGGAGTCTCCTGAAGATCTTGCTCCGACTGCCTGATTCACCCCAGATTGCCGGTAAATATCAATCAGGTCGAACTGGTGCAAGCCGGGCGCGCTTTCAAGATCTTCATCGGACTCCTAAGGCCCCTCTTTCGGATCTTGCCAGGCGTGCGCTACTGGCAGGCCCCGAGTGTTCGCAGATCACCGCCGGGCCGACGACGGTGATCGGATTCTCGGAGAAGAGCTGGGGCTTCGGGGCGGCGCCCTCCTGCGACCAATTTTGATCAGTTTGATGTGGAACCGGCTCCCTGTTCGGCGTCAGTGTGTCCGGCGAAACGGGGAGGATTGCGTGGGGCCTTCCAGGGCGACCGGCGACCAGGTGGCGCGCTACGTTTCTTCGCAACGGCCCTACCCCACACGGGGGTTGCCCCGCCCGGTGTCATCACCACCGGACGAGGCTGTCAGGCCAGCCATGGAGGTACGCCTACCTATGTATGACCGACCTGCTCCTGGACGGGCTCTGCCCGAAGTGTTCGCCCACGCTATCAGGGGCGGCGGCCCCTTCGCGGGATTGCGCGGAGTGCGCGCTATCCGCGGTGCGGTACAGCTGCACGCAGCCCTCGCCCCGTTGGTGCTCGCGTGGGCAGTTCTGTCGCCCGTTGAGGCGGAGTGGGCGCGCACGGCGTTGATCCTCGGTGTACTGAGGATGTGCCGCAGTACCGGCTTCGAGTGGATCTGGGTCCGCGGCTTCTGAGCCCGCCCCCGCAAGCCGGTCCGGGTGCCTGCGGGCACCCGGACCGGCCGCCGCGCTCACCCTTTTTTGCGCCCCCGTCCGCGCCTTCGCGCCCCCGCGGCTGCGGCCGGGCATGCTCCTCCCGACATCGACGCCGAACGGAGCCCTCGTGTCCCTAGCCCCTGTCGGCTACGCCGCTTTCGTCGAACTGCACTACGGTCACTACGAGATGTACGCGTGGGCGCGCCTTGGCGACGCCGGCCTCGCCAAGCAGGTCGTTGCGCTCGTTCTCCGCAGGACGGAGGCGGACTGGGCGTGGGCGCTGCGCGACGATCCCGCGGCCTTCACCTGGCAGGCCTTGTGCGAGGCCGTCACCCTGGCCCGCAAGGACGCGCCGGCCTCCCCCTTGGATGCCCTCCACCGCGTCATGCCCGACCGGGTCGCCGATGCTGCGCTGCTGCACGAGCTCCTCGGCCTGGAACCGGACGCCGCGGCCGCGCTGATGGGGCTGGATGAACCCGCCGTCCACGTCCAGCTGAAGGCCGCCCGTCGCTGGCGGACCGGCCGCGATTCCACCGGGGGCGCCTGACACTCCGTCGACCGACCCGACAGCCTGGCGAACCGACCACGAATGCTCCGGTTGGCCAGGCTCTTGGTCATGCCTTAACCACCTTCACCCACACGTGTGGTTTCAGCACTTCGGATCACGGCATATTATGATGCAGCGTCATACTTGCTCGTTGGCACTGAAGTTCGCATCACGCAAGGGGTAGCGGGTGAACCGGAACGAAGCCGACGACTGGCAAGAGCCTATTGACAGGGGCAGGCCAAGTGCGGCTCGCATGTACGACTTCCTGCTCGGGGGGAACCGCAACTACCCGTCCGACCGCAGAGCGGTCGAGGAGTTACTGAAGACGGTGCCGAGCAGTCGCGAACTAGCGCTCAACAACCGCAGCTTCCTGATCCGTGTGGTCAGGCACATCGCCGAAACTTACGGGATCAAGCAGTTCATCGATCACGGCTCGGGCCTACCCACCCAGAGCAACGTCCACGAGGTCGCCGAAGCCGTCCATCCGGACGCGCGCGTGGTGTACGTCGACAACGATCCGATGGTCCTCGGCTACGGCAGAGCCGTGCTGGATGAGAGCCCGAACGCGGTGATCCTCAACGCCGACATGGCGGACACACCCGCGATAGTGGCCGGCCTCAAGGATCGGATCGACCTGGCCGAGCCGGTCGCCGCACTCTTCGTCTCCGTGCTCCACTGCGTCCCCGACCGGGATAACGGCGACCCGAAGGCGATCATCGAGCGCACGGTGAGCCTGCTCGCCCCGGGCAGCGTCGTGGTGATCTGTCAGCTGGTCAGCGACGACGCCGCCATCCGCAACACCGTGACCGAGCTGATGCAGCAGCAGACCGGCGGCAAGTGGGGGCGCGTGCGAACAGAGGCCGACGTTCGCGGCTTCTTCGATGTCGACAGGCTCGTCGTCGAGCCCCCCGGCCTGGTGGACGTCACCGACTGGCACCCCGACGCTGACTCCCCCGCCCGGCAGGCGACCTTGGAGTGGATCGAGTTTGGCGGGCTCGCCCGGGTCGTCTGACCCGAACGCGCCCGCCAGTTTCGCCCGGCCCGGCTCCGCCATTACAGGCGGAGCTGAGCCTCCATCAGGGCGTTCTCGATGAGCCGGCGGCTGTCCCGGTAACCGGGAGCCCTCATGAGCACATTGTCGATGAGATCGTCGAGGTCCACGTAGTCGGGGTCGGTCACCTCGTTGATCCCGGGGAGCGAGCCGCGGTGGAAGGACGCTGTGCGGCCCGTCTCGTTGTAGATGACGTCGGGGACCGCGTCCGCGAGCTCCTTGCGGAATCCGAGACGGGTCAGGGTGCTCACCGGGACGGCCAGGGGAGCCCGCGCGGTCATCACCCGGATGCCGACCGGCAGGGCCCGGTTCTCCACGAGGCCGAGCAGCTCCTGCAGCTGGTCGATCAGCACCTCCGGGTGGCCGAAGTCTGCGTAGAGCAAAGCCTCCTCGACGAAGAACCGGCCCTTGGGCTGGTCCGTGATCAGCCGCCCCGCGAACCGGGTACGGCGCTCGGCCCGCAGACCGACGACCACTTCCTGCAGACCGGCGTCCCTCAGGCTGGCCGGCAGGGTGTAGCGGGTGACGAGCCTGGAGTACGCCTCGGTCTGGAGCTGGCCGGGGATCGCATTGCGGTCCACCACGAAGAATTCGGTCGCCGACTCCTCCAATGAGGTCAGTCGGAGCATCGAGTCGGGCACCACCTCGCGGTGCCCGCTGCGGAACCTCGACGCCCAGCCCTCCTTCGACGCGGCGAACGCGAGGGCAGTCAGGTGGTCGCGGTGGGTGCCCGGCGCGATGTTCAGGGCGTCCAGGATGATGGACACGATGTGCGGCTTGTCGATCCGCACCTCGCCGCGTTCGAGACGGCTGTAGTGCGACGTGCTGACCCGCTTGTTGGTCGCCTCCACCACCTCGCTCTGCTTGCGGCGCCCGCGCGCGACCTCCAGGTGGGCGCCCAGGAGCAGCGCTGCCTCCGCCCACGGCCGGTCCGTACCGCCCCCGCGTCCAGAAATGAATGTGTCGACGGCCATCAGGCCCCCCAGTGCTTTATCCCAACCATTGAGCTATCCGGATGAGTTTCGCACAAGAGAGCCAGGCCGTCACACCAATCAGCTAAGACGGGAATCATCCGTCAGCTGAAGATCAAACCGTCAGATGATCGAATTCCCCGTTGCGGGCACCGTCCAACAGGGCGTGGATCTCGGTACGGGTGAACACCAGGGCCGGGCCCCCAGGATACCGACTGTTGCGGACCGCCACCGCACCGTTGTCCAGCGCGCGAAACTCCACACAGGACCCGGAGCCCACGCTGCGCCTGGCCTTCTGCCACGGGCCCTTGGCCTTGATGGTGTCCGCCGCCATGCCGTTGAAGATCTCCATTGCGATCCCTCTTTCATGATCGAACGACACCCCACTCCCATTGGTCGTATTAATGGGAAGCCCCTGCCGGGAGGCCTGCGAAATCCTGCACGGGATTTCGCAGGCCGAGCGAGAAGAATCATTCACCCTTGCTGGCGGAAAACGCCACTACACGATCGAGTGAATGCCTGCGAAGTTTGCACATCTATGACGGAACTATGATCGCACCCATCACCCCTCCCTCGTGGAATCCTCATGAAGGCAGCGAATTGCTACTCCTGGGTCGCTTCTTTTGGCTCAGCGGGCGAATCAGACGAAGATGCCGACGATGTGGAGTCCGGTCCGGACAGCGGTGGCGGTCTTCGTAGCGGCTGGCCAGGCCTCGCCAATTCTTCAGGCGGTTGATGCACCGTTCGACAGTGTTGCGCTGCTTGTAGGGTTCGAGGTCGAGAGCTGGCGGCCGCTGGTTCGGCCCTTGTGTCTGCGGTTGGCGATCTGGTCGGCGGGCTGCGGGATCACCGCTCGGATGCCGCGCCTGCGCTGGTGCTTGTGGAGGGCTCTCGACGAGTAGGACCGGTCCGCCAGCACCACGACGGGCCGAGTGCGAGGTCGTCCGATCTGCCGTCAACTCTCGACCGTCCCGTCGCATGCCGGCGGCTGCCTGCTCGGCTGCGACCAGGCAGCCGATCTCGGCAGCCATGGGAGTCGGTCGGAAGGGTGGCGCCGCGCTGGCTGCGAGAACGTCGCAGCACATCCGGGTGAGGCTGGGTGATCGATCAGCAGGCACCGGTTCTTGCTGGCTCCGGCCTGCACCCATGCCCAGTTGTAGTAGCGCGGGCCTTCCCCTCCGGCGCCGGTGCTCTGCCGGTGCCAGGTGTCCCGGGGCTGTGGGGCGTCCACGGTGCGTGCGCAAGTACCTGAGGTATGGTCAAGAGTCTCGTTCAACACAGATGTTGGTGCCAGGTGTAAGGTCATTGCTGCGCTGGTGCGGACTCCGCCGAAGTCGGAACGCATCGTTGTCGGCTCACCTTGGAGGACAGGTGCCAGCGGTTCAGCGGATCACGTCTCGCAACGCGCGGTTCCAGCAATGGGAGGCGCTGCTCAGCAACAGGAAGAAGCGGAATCAGCTCGGCGAGTTCCTGGTTCAAGGGGTACGGCCGATCTCGCTCGCTGTCGAGTACGGCTGGCCGATCAATGCCCTGCTCTACGACGACAGGCGGAAACTGTCGGACTGGGCGCAGGAGCTGCTGCGGACAACACGGGCCGAGCGGATCGCGATGGCGCCGGAGCTGCTGGCAGAACTCGGGGAGAAGGCCGAGGGCGCGCCCGAGGTGATCGCGGTGGTCGGCATGCTGGCGGACGACCTGAACCGGATCGAGGGCGGGCCGGACTTTCTGGGCGTCCTGTTCGACAGGCCGACCACCCCCGGCAACATCGGCAGCATCATCCGATCGGCCGATGCCTTCGGTGCGCACGGGATGATCGTCTCGGGTCACGCGGCCGATGTCTACGATCCGAAGGCCGTGCGGGCGACCACGGGCAGCCTGTTCTCGCTGCCGTCGGTCCGGGTGCCGGGGCCGACCGAGGTGATGGCCTGGGTGGAACAGCAGCGCTCCGTCGGTCGGCCGCTGGTCCTGGTGGGCACGGACGAGAAGGGCGACGCGGACGTCTACGACTTCGACCTCACCCAGCCGGTGCTGCTGCTTGTGGGGAACGAGACGACCGGGTTGTCCAGCACGTGGCGGGAGCTGTGCGACTTCACGGTGAGCATCCCGATGACGGGGGCGGCCAGTTCGCTGAACGCGGCGAACGCCACGACTGCGGTCCTGTACGAGGCTTCCCGGCAGCGGATCGCCGCCGGGAAGCGTCCTCGCTGATCGCAGGTCAGACCCAGGTGCCGCCCGATGCGGCACGGCGGTAGACCTCCAGGTACTTCGCGGTGATCACATGGTGGCCCCACCGCTCGACCGCGGTGGCCCGAAGGTGCTTCGGGGCCGGGAGGCCAGCCAGGACCTTGGCAGCCTGCTCCGGGGTAGGCGTCAGCTCGGCGGGCAGGGCGGTACCGACTTGCGGGGCGATCTCGGCGAGGCACCCGTTGTCGGTGGCGATGACGGGGGTGCCGCTGACGGCGGCCTCGGCGACGACGGTGGCACCGGGTTCGATCCACTCGCCGCCTAAGGGTCCTCCGAAGGGCTGGGAGAGAACGAGCAGGGCCTGCGCGTCGGCGAGCAGGTCGGTGCGGCAGGGGCCTCCGACTTCTCCGATGTACTCGGCGGTGCTGGGGTAGTCGGTGAGGATGCCGTGCAGGTAGTCCAGCTCCCACGCTGGTCCGGCGAGTCTCAGCGGCAGGCTGGCGGCTTGGGCGAAGGCAGCGGCCTGGCGGGCCCCTTTGTGGGCGGAAACCCGGCCGAGGAACAGCAGGAAGTCAGCCTTCGTCTCGCGGTAGGTGTAGCGATCGGGGTTGACCGGCAGCCGAATGATCGGCGCGCCGGTGGACCCGGCGGCCCGACACTGGGCGCGGGAGAGGTAAACGATGTTCGCCCGGTGCTCAGGTGCGCCGTTGAGGTGATGGGTGCGGACGGCCGGCCAGTCCGGTTCGGCGGGCAGCATCTGGCCGTTGGTGTGGTCGTGCACCACGTCCGGGCCGAACTCGCGGAGCGCGACCCGGGTGGCGTCGAAGGTGGTGGCGCCGGAGACGGTCAGGCCCGGCCGGGGGGCGCTGCCGGGTGCGCCGACGAGAAGGATCTCACACCCGGCGTCGAGCAGTCCGTCGATGAGGGTGGCAGCCACCCACTGGATGCCGCCGTAGCCCTGCGGCGGGACGGTGATCCACTGGGTGGTGTCCTGCCCGTACCGGTGAGGCGGGTTGAGCATGGCGATCCTCACGTGCGCCTCCGGGTTTGGTTGAGGAGTTCGTGGCCTATGCCGGTCAGCACCGCTGCGGTGTAGAGGAGGGCGAGGGCTGCGGGTCGCGCGCCCCGGCCGCCGGATCGGTTGCGTGTCCACTCCTTGTGCAGGCCGCTGGCTGTAGTGCCCCGGCGGACTTCGCTGCGGCCTTGCCAGTAGGCCCGGCGCAGGAGGTAGCTGGGTCTGAGCCGGTGGGCGGGGATCAGGTGGTGGACCTGTGTGGTGTGCAGGACCGCGGTGGTGGCGCCGAGGGCGGCGAGCTGGCGTACCAGTGTGGTGTCCTCGGCGGAGACGAGGTTGGTTCCGACACGGCCGAGGCGGCTGTCGAAGTCGATGCCGAGCAGGTGGAGGTGGTCGCGGTCGAGGGCGAAGCAGCCTCCCCAGATGCTGGCGGGCAGATCGGGGTGGTGGGAGCCGAGGTAGTGCAGTTGCCCTGCGGTCAGCCACCGGGGCGTTCGGTGGCCTTGGAGGTCGGCGGTGATCCGGGTGCCGGCTACGTGCGCTCCGCCGGTCAGCGCGGTGCGTAGGTTATCAACCGCGGTGGCAGTGGGGGCGATGTCGTCGTCCACGAAGACGACGTACCGGGTGGGGGCCTCTTTCAGCGCGAGGTTGCGGCTGTGGGACAGGCCGATGGTGGTGCCGTTGAAGTGCACCGTGCGCCGGTTGGAGGGCTGGGTGAGGCGTCGCCGGGTGGCGGCGTCCGCAGCGGTGTCTACGACGACCAGGAGGTGGTCGTCCGGGCCAAGGATGCCGTGGAGCCGGTCGAGGGCGGTCAGGAGCAGATCGGGCCGGTTGCTGCACATGGCCAGGGTCAGGGGAACGCTCACCTGTCGGACCCCTTCCGGGCGGGGCGCCGGCGGCCGACGAGCTGTTCGGCCAGGTCAGCGAGGTCGAGCAGGCGGAGGCTTTGGTCGGCGGCGGGGTGTCGTCGGATCTCCAGGCGCTCGGCCCGCACCTCGCGGTAGGCGGTGACGAGGGTCGGGTCGGTGCCGGGTGGGACAGTCCATCCGGTGGACGGTTCGACGAGAGCGGCGTGGGCTCCGAGACGCTGGGCGGGGGCGGCGTCGTGGTCGGGGCGGTCGCCGACCATCAGGGTGGTCGCCGGGCTCCAGCCGAGCTTCGAGATGGCCCAGTCCAGTAGGCCGGGGTCGGGTTTGGCGATGCCGACCGTGGTGTCGAGGGCGATCAGCGCCAGGTTGTTGGCGGCCCCGGTGTCGCGCAGGACGTTCTCGCACTCGCGCGGCTGGTTGGCCACGACGCACACCGGGCGGTCGGCGGCGAGGGCGTCGAGGGCGTCGAAGGCGCCGGGGATCAGCTGGACGTGGTCTTCCCAGGTGCGGCGGAGGTGGTTCCAGCTGTGGGTGCCAGCCGGGCTGTAGAGGCCGGGACTAGCGGTGGAGTGGGCCCGCTGGAGGTAGAAGCGGCGCATCTCGGCGGTGAACTGTGCGATGGTGAGCGTCGGGTCCGCTTCGCCGGCACGTTCGAGAACTCCTTGCAACCAGGCGAGTTCGAAGGGCTCGTCGTAGTAGAGGACGCCGCCGACGTCCGTGGCGATGGTCTCGGTCGAGGGCAGGGCGATGGTCCTGGTCACGGCTTCTCTGTCCTGGAGGTGGCAGTGGTGTACCACTCGGGCTGGGTGTCGGAGTCGACTTCGAGGGCGAGGATGCTGCGAGGCTGAACCGGGCCGTGGGTCCTGGCCCAGACGGCGGTGGCGGCGAGGCCCTCGGCCAGCGGGGTGTCCTTCCAGTCTCCAAGCAGCATGCGGGCGAGTTCGCTGCTGGTGTAGGCGGCATGGACCTCTTCGCGGGCGGCCAGGTAGCGGATTGGGTGGTCGGGGACGCTCATCGCCTCGCGTACAGCGTGGGCCATCTCCAGCACGGTGCAGGGCTTTTGGCTGCCGACGTTGATCACCCGGTTCCAGTGGCGCGGGTTGTCGGCGGCGTCAAGGAAGCAACCGACGATGTCGTTGACGTAGGTAAAAGAGCGGAGCTGGCTGCCGTCGCCGTAAACAGTGATCGGCTCGCCGCGCATGATCTGGTTGAGGAAGATCGCCACGGCGTTGCGCAGGGGGTCGGCCATGTTCTGCCGCGCGCCGTAGACGTTGTGCATCCGCAGCACGGTGAACGGCAGGCTCTGCAGGTGCGAGGTGATGGCGAGTTCGCGCTCGATGGTGAGCTTGGCGTTGCCGTAGCTGTCGGAGGGCTGCGGCTGGTCGTCCTCGTGCATCGGGACGCGGCCGGTGCCATAGACAGCAACGGAGGAGGCGTAGGAGAAGTACCGGACCTTGGTGCGCAGGGCGGCGTTGATCAGGTGGGTGCTGCCGAGGACGTTGACCTCGTAGTTGTGGGCCTTGACGGCGTGGCTGATGCCCTCGGCGGCGAACGCGGCCAGGTGGAAGACGCTGTCGAAGGAGTGGTGGGCGAACAGTTCGTCCACAGCCTTCCTGTCGGCGATGGATCCGACGACCAGGGTGGCACCGTCGGGGACGTTCTCGCGTTTGCCGCCGTCGAGGTTGTCGAGGACGACGACGTCGTGTCCGGCGGCCAGGAGGCGGCCGGTGAGGTGGGAGCCGATGAATCCGGCGCCGCCAGTAACCAGGTGCAGGGTCATGCTGTGCTCCGATCGGGTTGACGGGCTCAGGAGTTGAGGAGGGAGCGGACGCGGGCGATGTCGGCGGCGGCGAGCGCGGTGAGGGTCGGGAGCCGGGTGGCGAGGTGCTCGCGCAGCTTGTCGGTGTCCAGACGGGCGAGGTGCTCGGCGGCGGCCGGCTCCGCGGTGAAGGCGGCGACGTCGTGGTGCACGTCGGCGGCCGGGATGCCGGGGCCGTAGGTGTCGGCGAGGACGCCACCGAACTTGGGACTGTGACCGATGGCGACGGCGGGGGTGCCGTTGGACAGGGCTCCGAGAGAGGCGTGCAGGCGTTCGGAGACGACGAGGTCGGCGGCGCCGAGCACGGCCTTGTAGTCGCTGGCCCCGGTGCCGTCGGCGTGCAGGACGTGGACAGGTACGTCGGGCAGGCGGGCGGCGATCTGCCGGGCCAGGATGCGGTCGTCGTTGTGTTCGCGGGAGTCGTGGCAGTGCGGGACGAGGACCAGCGGGCGCCGCCGCACCCGCCACAGGGTGTCGGCGAGGCGGGTCAGCGCGTCGAGGTGCTCGGCGTCGGTGATGGTGCTGTAGCGGGTGACGCCCTTGCTCGGTGCCAGGCACACGTACGGCTGCCCGGCGTCGAGGCCGGCGTCGCCGAGCAGCTGCTTCGTGCGTTCCGGGGGCGAGGACTGGAGGAGGAAGGCGGGGTCAGCGCTCAGCAGCACCTTCTCGGCGGGCAGGGCGAGTTGCCCGATGAGGTAGGCCAGGGTGGTGGTCTCGCGGGCGGTCAGCAGGTCGAGCCTGTTGGCGGTGGCGGTGAACGCGGCCCGTTCGGTGGGGTCGGTGAAGGGGCCGACGGACTGGCCGATCATCGCGGTGGGGATGCCGAGTTGCTGGGCGCGGTCGAGCACCGCGAGGTAGGGGGTGGAGACGCCGTAGCCGGAAGTGTGCAGGTCGCCGCCTGTGGCGAGGACCAGGTCCGCGTGCTGGAGCAGGCGTTCGGCGCGGGCGCGGCGGTGCGGCTCGGTCTCGACCGGCCGCATCGTGGCCCAGGAGCGGGAGACGACCCACGGGTCTGCGGTGCAGTCGGCGCCGGTCCCGGCCAGGGCTTCGGCATCGAGATCGGGGGTCTGGGTGAGCACGGTGACCGAGGTGTCCGGTGCGGCGGTCAGCGTGGTGGCGAGGGATCGGGCGAGGGCTTCGACTCCGCGGCTCTCGCAGCTGGTGATCCCGGTGATCAGGATGGTGGGCACGGTGGTCCTCCCGGACTAGTCGGTAAAGGCGAGGAGCTGGCCCAGGACGCGCCGGTAGTTGAAGCGGCGGCGCAGGTCGTCCTGGATGCGGCCCAGGCGCGGGCGGTTCGCGGTGGCGTCGCGCAGCATCCGGGCGAGGTCCTCGGCGGGGTGGTCGCCGAGGAGGAACGGGGTTATCTCCTCGCCGTAGAAGTCGGCGGTGTAGGCGAGTTCGGGCGGCAGGGCTGGCATGGTGCCGGCCGCGATGGTCTCGAACATGCGAGGAGTGAGCAGGCGCTGGTGGGCGAGCAGGGGACGGGCCAGGACCGGGGTGATCTCAGCCTTGGCCATCTGGTTGAGGACCTGGCCGAAGGGCACGGGGCCGGTGACCTTCACAGAGTGCCCGGCCAGCCAGCCGGGCCGGTTGGCGGTGGCGGTGAGGTGGTCGGGGTGGGGGTCACCGCTCCACCAGCGGCCCGCCACCCGCAGGCGGGTCAGCGGCGGCCGGGCCGATCGGGCGGCTTCGACCAGGTGTGCGAGGGCGTCCCAGCGCCACCAGTTCGCGCCGACGTACTGCAACTCGTACGGCAGGTCCTCGGGGGCGTGCTCCGGGCGGCGTACCGGCTTGGGCATCCCGAAGTAGGAGAAGAACCGGGCGCCGTCCGGCAGGGCGCCGAGGCGCGGCTGGAGGATGCGGTCGCTGAGCTGCCGGTACAGCCGTTGCCACTGCTCGTGGCCGTAGGCTCCGGCGGAGTCGTCCGGGCCGAGGACGGTGTGCTCGCCCCAGTGGGCGTCCGGGTCGAGGACGATCCGGCGCTCGCGGGGGAAGCGCTCGCACAGCTCCAGCCGCTTCTCGTCGAGGAACTGGCGGCCCTCGAAGACCAGGACGAGGTGGGTGCCCCAGGTGAGGTCATCGACGACCGGTAGGAGGCCGGGGACCTGGTCGTCCATCCGGCACAGCGGCCCGGCGAGGGCCACTTCGCAGTCGAGGGCGGGCGCGGCACGCACGTACTCTGCGATCATGTGGGCGGAGCCGGCCTGCCAGTGGAAGTCGCCGACGAACAGCAGCCTGGTCACGGCGCGCTCCCGGCGGTGCGGGCGACCGGGCGGACGGCTCGAAGACGGCGGTGGGCGCGGCGGCGCCGGGCTACGGTCGGGGCGAGCCGCAGCAGCCACCAGGCGGCAGCGGCCGTCTCTGCCCACCCACGGGCCGGAGTCGTGGTGCCGCCCACTGAGCGGCCGAGCAGGTCTTCGCGCAGCCACCGTCCGACCAGGCTGAGGATCGCGGGCCAGGTCCAGGTGATGTCGGTGAACAGGAAGTAGTACCGGTTACGGCGCATCTGCACCCGCCGGTAGGTGCTCGCGCCGGTCCCGCCACCGCCGACATGTTGGATGCCCAAACCGAGGTTGAGGGCGACCCGCCAACCGGCCCAGCGGGCCCGGCGGCACAGGTCGGTCTCCTCGTAGTAGGTGTGGAAGACCCGGTCGAACAGTCCGACGGTGCGCAGGACTTCGGCGCGGACGAAGAACGCGGCGCCTTGGACGTAGGCGTGCTCCAAGGTCTCGGGGGCACGACCCGCGGCGGGACCGGCGGGCGAGGGCCGGTGCGGGCGATCTCCCACGAAGCCGTCGGCCTCTCCCAAGCGCAACGCGGTGCGCGACCACTCGTTGTGCTCGTCCAAGGCGACGGGGTCACCGTCGGTGTAGGTGTACTGCATGGGGCCGCAGACGCCGTACTCGGGCCAGCGTTCCATGAAGGCGGTCAGCTGGTGGATCAGGTCGTTCGGCGTTCGGGTGTCGGGGTTGACGAGGAAGACGTAGTCGGCGCCGTCGGCCAGGGCGGCGCGCATGCCGACGTTGTTGGCCCTCGCGAAGCCGAGGTTGCTGTCGTTCTGGACGATCCGCACCGCGGGGAAGGTGTCGCGAACCAGAGCGGTGCTGCCGTCGGTGGAGGCGTTGTCGACGTACCAGACGGTGAGGTCGAGGTCGGGGGTGCTGGCGAGCAGGGTGGACAGGCAGGCAGGCAGCCAGCGGGACTCGTTGGTGCCGACCGTGATGGTGGCGACCTTCGGTCGTCGGGCGGGTGCGGGGCTGGTCAAGGTGACTCCGTGTCGGCGGGGACGAATTCGATGACGAGGCTGCGGCGGGGCCGCGCGGAGGCGTTGGGGCGAGAGGCGTGGACGATCCGCACGTCGTGCACGGCCACGTCGCCGGCCTTCGCACCGACCGGCAGGACCGGCCCCGCGGTGCGGGCCTGGTCCACGTCGGCGTCGTCGGCCAGCAGGTGGCTGCCGGGGACGAACTCCAGGCAGCCGTTGCCGGTGTCGGAGTCGTCCAGGAACAGGCTGAGATTGATCGCGGTGCCCGGGGCGACGTCGGTGCGGTCGCGGTGCCACGGGACGGCGGCGGCCACGTGCGGCATCTTCACGATCATTGCGCTGACCCGGGCTCGCGCCGGGCGGCCGAGGAGGGTCTCGGCGAGGTGATGCAGCGGGCCGGCGGCGAACAGCACGGCGGCGACCGGGGCACTCGGCTGCTGATGGAGGTTGTGGACGCGGTAAAGCACCGGGGCGCTCTCCCCGTCACGGGTGAAGTGCCAGAAGTCGTCGCTGCGCTGACCACGTTCGAATGCGGTCACCAGGGCGTCGGCCTCGGCGCACAGCCGCTCCAGCAGCACATCGGTGACCACCGCGGGGACGACCGCGTACCCGTCTGCCCGCAGTCGGCTGAATGCGTCGACGGCCGGGGCGCTCACAGCGCGGCCCCGGTGGCGAGCTGCTGGGCGAACCAGGCCGCGGTGGCGGCCAGGCCGTCCTCGACCGGGATCTGTGGCTCCCACCCGAACGCCTGGCGGGCCAGGGTGGTGTCGGGTCGGCGGCGCACGGGATCGTCCTCGGGCAGGGCGACGAACTCGATACCTGCGGCGGAGCTGGTGAGGCCGAGGATGCTGCGGGCGATGTCCAGCACGGTGCGCTCGTCCTCGGTGCCCAGGTTGACCGGGCCCGGGTGGCGGCTCGTGGCAAGCGTCAGCAGCCCAGCCACGGTGTCGTCGACGTAGCACAGCGAGCGGCTCTGGCTGCCGTCCCCCGCGACCTGGAGTGGTTGCCCGGTCAGCGCTCGGGTGATGAAGGCCGGCACGGCCCGGCCGTCGTCGGTGCGCATCCGGGGGCCGAAGGTGTTGAAGATCCGTGCGATCGCGGTGTCGGTGCCGTACTCGCGGCGGTACGCAGCGGTGGCGGCCTCCGAGAAGCGCTTGGCCTCGTCGTAGACGCTGCGCGGGCCTATGGGGTTGACGTTGCCCCAGTACGTCTCGGTCTGCGGGTGCTGGTGCGGGTCGCCGTAGACCTCGGAGGTGGAGGCGAGGACGAACCGAGCACCGTGTTCCTTGGCCAGCTCCAGCGCGCTGAGCGTGCCGATGGAGCCGACCATCAGCGTCGGGATGGGGTGGCACAGGTAGTCGGCCGGGGAGGCCGGCGAGGCGAGGTGGAACACCACGTCCACCGCACCGTTGACGGCCAACTTGTCGTTGACGTCCTGCTCGATCAGCTCGAAGTGCTCGGCGCCGAGCAGGTCCGCGATGTTCGCGCGGCTTCCGGTCAGAAAGTTGTCCACGCAGACGACGGCGAACCCACTGCGGGTCAGCACGTCGCACAGGTGGGAGCCGATGAATCCGGCTCCACCGGTCACGACGGCGGTCCTTCGTGACATGGGGCTCCTCAGAGATTGGCATGCCGAGTCCGTCCGGCGGCGCGACGGCGCCGCCGCCGGCGGATCGGTGTGCAGGTGAGCGGACTCGGACACGGCTGGTGCCGTACTTCGGCGATCGGTGCGAGTGGTCCGTCCTCGGTGACGTCATCTCGCTGCGGCCCAGGTCATCGACAGGTTCGGTCCTGAAGTGGTCCCCGGCCGCGCTCCCGGGTGCCCCACCGCACACCAGCGGCAGGACTCCCTTCGGGGGATCACTAGCTAACCGCCGCCCAACTCCCCTTGTGAAGAGCACTTTTGTCGTCTCCGTGTCGTCTTCCGGTCCCACCGGCCGCAAATGAGACATCAGCACACAGTGGCGGAAGGGCTACAATCCGGTGAACACATCGGGGGTTTACTGATGAGCCGATCAAGCGGCTTACGCACACGGATGCGCCTCGTCCACCCGCTCAGCGTCGTCCGGGACGCACAGGACTGGACGTACCAGGACGTCGTCGACATCGTCGCCAAAGCCACGAAACGGTCGGCCGACCGGCGCAAGGCGTGGAAGTGGGAGAACTGGGGCGTCGAGCCGGACGCCGAGAGTCAGGCAGCGCTCGCGGCGGCACTCGGCGTACCGCTGGGGGAGGTGCACCGGCTCGGCTGGCCTGGGTGGTTACCAGACGGCGGGCCGGTCCGCACCAGTTTTCCCTGGACCATGGCGGGGACGCTCGATGCACTGGACGACACCCTGGAGCATGCGATGCCCGACCGGCGCGGATTCATGAAACTCGGCGGGCAGACCCTGACCCTGCTCGCCGGCCAGTGGCTCTCACAGACGCCCGACGCACTGGCCGCCGCGTTCGCCGGAGGCCCGGTCGACGAACAGCTGGTGGAGGACCTGGAGAGCGGGCTGCCACGGCTTCGCCGGCTGGAGGCCGCACTCGGCGGCCACCGCGCTCGCCTACTCCTCGACACCGAGCTGGCTACCGTCACCGACCTGCTCAAGCAGGCGTCCTACACCGAGAAGGTCGGCCGACGCCTGCTCCGCCTCAACGCCGAACTCGCCCGACTCGCCGGCTTCGCCAGCTTCGACGCCGAACTCCATGCCGCCGCCCAGCGGTACTGGACTACCGGCCTGCGCGTCGCCCACGCCGCCGACGACCGTGCCCTGGGCGCCAACATCCTCAAGTCGCTCAGCCTCCAGTGCTACGACCACGGCCTCGCTACCGCCGCCCTCGCCCTCGCCACCGCCGCCGTCGAAGGCGCCGGCGACGTCACCCCCAGAACGCGGGCCATGCTGCTGCTGCGGCAAGCCCGCGCCCAGGCCGCCTGCGGCAACCGGGTCGGGTGCGACCGTTCGCTGTCCGAAGCCGAGACGCAGATTGCCCGCTCCACCACCACCGACGACGACCCGGCCTGGACCGAATACTTCGACCCCGCCGAGTTCCACGCCCAGACCGCCACCTGCTACGCGGACCTGCACCGCCCGAGGCTGGCCGAAGTCCATTTCACTACCGCGCTGGACCTCATGTCCCCGGCCAAGGTACGTGACCTGGCCACCTACACGATCCAGAGCGCCCGTACCCACACCGCGCTCGGCAACGCCGACCACGCCGTCCACCTCCTGGAGAGGGCCGCCCAGTTGGCCGCCAGCGCACCGTCCCACCGCAACACGACCCGGGTGCTCACGGCTCGAGCCGAACTCCCGATGACCAAGAAAGACCCGAAAGTCCAGCGCCTCGACGAGCTGCTCGCCACACTGTCCGCATGACCACACACCCCAACCAGCGCGTCGCCCTCATCTCCGGCGGAAACCGAGGCCTCGGCCTCGCCATCGCCACCCGACTCGCCGAACAGGGCATGCAGGTCGTCATCGGAGTACGCGACCGACTGGCCGGCCGCGAGGCGGAGACAGCCCTCGCCAGCAAGGGGCTCACGGTTCGCTCCTACGAACTTGACGTCACCGACCCGGCCAGCGTCGCCCGTTTCGTCGCCGACGTAGCCGCCCAGCTGGGACGCCTGGACGTGTTGGTCAACAATGCCGCCGTCGCCGTCGACCGCGGCCAAGCTGCCTCCGCACCCGACTTCGAGCGCGTCCGTGCGACCCTCGACACCAACCTCCTCGGCGCCTGGCGCCTCGCCGCAGCCACCGTGCCCGAGATGCGCAAGAACGGCTACGGCCGCATCGTCAACATCACCAGCCACCTCGGCTCCCAGAGCAACATGGGCACCGGCAACGTCTCCTACCGCATCTCCAAGACGGGCCTCAACGCGCTCACCCAGATCCTCGCCGCCGAACTCGCCGGCACCGGAATCCTCGTGAACGCCGTCTCCCCCGGCCGCATGGACACCCGCATGGCCTACGGCGAGGCCGACCGCACCCCCGATGAAGCGGCCGACACCCCGGTCTGGCTCGCCACCCTGCCCGACGACGGCCCCACCGGCGGACTCTTCTACGAACGCGAGCCCTTGGTCTGGTGACCTTCCGCGTCCTTCGAGTTCGCGTGCGGTGGTTCACCCGTCACGGCCCGGATGAACCGCACAAGGGTCGCCAGGGGTGTACACGAGCAGGTTAAAGCAGGCCGATCAACTGCTCGGCCTCGATTCGGGCCAGCGCCATCCGGGGGTCGTCCGGGTTGGCGTGGGGCCCGGCGATCTTTGCCAGCACGAAGAGGCGCATCACCATGCCGTCCCGGCTCTCCAGGTCCGCCCTGCGCTCGCGGCGAACGCGGTCCGCGAGCTCTGGGACGGCGAGGGAGGCAGCCAGCAGCGACGCGGAGTCGAGGCCGCGCGGCGCGATCCCCCAGTCCTCCCAGTCGAACAGGCAGAACTCGGGCCCGGTGACGTTCGCCCAGTTCAGGTCGGCATGCGCCGACGACCAGGATCACACCTTGGTGTTCACCGCCTGCGGGAAAGCGGTTCGGATCACGTGGTCGACCAGCTGCTGGGTGATCAGCTCGGTGTCCGGTGTCGCCACCCTGGCCGTTGGCCAGGCGGCGAGCACGTCCAACGAAGCGTTCAGAGCCTTCCACTAGCTGTCCGGAAGCTCAGGATCGGCGGCAAGGACGGCCGTGCCGACCGGGCTGCCCGGAAGCAGCGAGGTCTCGTCCGACCGCCAGAAGGCCTTGTCTCCGGGGTCCTGCCACGCCGCCGATTCCACCCAGCGGGGCATTGCCACTCCGGTCAGCACGGCTGCGGATTCAGTGCCGCCCAACCCTGCTCGCGGGCCCGCGACCACGGCCGGCGCTCGACACGGACCCAGGTATCCCGGTCGGTGCGCGCTCCGATCGACCGGCGCTTGCGGACGATGCCGGTCCGATCGAGTACGGCGCCGAGGCGCCGTTCGACCCGTTCGAGGATGTGGTCGACCGACTCCCTCCGCAGGTCCACCGCACAGCCGTCTACTACAGATAGCGTCACGGCGGTGACGTTAGCAGGGCCGAGGCAGGACGGCGCCGCGGTCCGCGCTGCAGCCGACTACCGTCGGTGGGCCGTGAGTTCTGCGCTGCAGAAGCTGTCACCAGATCACCGCTGTTACGCCCCTACCCGACGAGTTCGGGGGCGGCATCCCCCGGAGGGGGCACGCCGGTCAGCTCACGGGCGCGGTCGGCGAGCGGGACGGCCAGTTCCGGGTACCACCCGCGGGCGACGGCTTGAAGCATCTCTGCGATGGCGGTGAGCTCACCGACGCGGCCAGCTGGACTGTCGAGGACGGCTGCGAACTCGTGGCGGATCCGCGCGGCGACGGCGGGGACGAGGAGGCTGTTGGCGTGGAGCATGCCCGGGTCGAAGCCGACCGGGACCAGGCCCCAGCGTTCCCAGTCGATGATGGTGAGGGTGGGACCGGTGAGGTTGGCCCAGTGGAGGTCGCCGTGTCCGGTGGCGCGTTCGACAGCTTCCGGGGCGCGGACGCCGAGGAACTGGGGGAACGCTCGCTCGATCCAGGTGTCCCGGACCGTGGTCCGCACGCCCTTGGCGGTGGCGAGGCTCTCAGTTGCGCTTCGGAGGCTGTGCCACCAGAAGTCGTCGAGGCCAGGGTCCGTCGTCAGGTCGGGTCGGCTGGAAACTACCGGGTTGGTGATGTGGTCGAGCAGGTCGGCCTGGTACCCATGCCCGTCCTGCGTCCAGTCGAAGATGCCGTGGAGGCGCGGCCGGGAGACGTCCTTCGGGACGAGGGCGTCGGCTCCGGCGATGCCGCGCCCCTGCTTGCGGGTGCTGGTCGGCGAGGTGGAAGCGACGCGCAGCCAGTGGGTGCCGGCCCGGCGGCCGATGGTGCTGCCTGCAAAGCCCCAGACGGGGCTTCCGGTGCAGGTCACCTCCAGGTGGGCGGCGGCGGTGGCGTGCGCGGCTTCCATGCGGATGCGGGTGGGTTCGTCAGGCGACTGCACAGATCACGCTCCTGAGCTGGTCGGGCTCCAGCGGCACGGTGGTGGCTTGTAGAGCATCCTGCCAGTGGGTGCTGCTGCTGGCGGACAGGAGTGTGACGGTCAGGCCAGGGCAGGAGGCTGCGACCAGGAGGGCGGCGGTGGCGGGCGTCAAGCCGGGTCGGATGAGGTTGACCAGTTCGGGTGTCATGAGACCCGGTAGGTCACCGCCGTGAAGGGGGGCGGACCCGAAGGTGGTGATGCCAGCGTCCTGGGCCTGGTAGAGCGAGCTGGGCGAGGCGTCGAGCACTTGGACGATCGGGTCCGCCATGACGAGGCTGACGGGCTGCTGGAGACCTGCGAGATGGTGCTCGTCCGATCCTGCGGCCTCTCGGGCCAGGCGAAGCAGTTCCGGGACGGTGAACGCGCCGTCCCGCAAACCCGACCAGGTGGCCACGCCGTACCCGGTGATCCGGCCCTGGTGGACCAACTCCTCCAGCACCGTGAACGCGCGGCGCAGAGCTGTGTGGATCTGCGGCCGGTGTTCCCCTGCGCGTTCTGGGTTGTGGACGAAGACGAGGTCGGCCCGGCCGAGTTCCTCCAAGGTACGTTCGGTCTGCCAGCGGACGAAGCCCGGTGCGAGGCTGTGCCCGGCGGTCGGTTCGGTGATGCCGAGTACTCCGTCGACCATGGCGGCGCGCGCCTGTTCGGCCGTGTGGAACCCGGTCTTCGTCGCCACGCGGACGCCCGGGTGCTCGTTGAGCAACGGTGCGAGGGCCCGATGGGCCTGGCCGTCCGCGTAGTTGGGGGCGGTGTCGATCCAGGGTGCTCCAGAGGCCAGGGCGGTGCGCGCCGCCAGTTCGACGTCGCGCACCTTGTACGTGCCCAGGCCGAGCACGGCCGTCATCGGCTTCCTTCGGTGACGTGGAGAACCTGCCCAGCGAGGAGCTCGTTCAGCAGGGCGACGGCGTCGTTGATACTGATCCCGCCCGCCTCGGCGAACGCGCGGACGGTCAGCGGCTGCCCGACGAGCAGGCGTTCCATGGCGGGCCTGGCCTGGTCCTTGAACTCCCACTCGGTGCCGGCCGCCGCGAACGTGACCGTTCCCTCGGCCGGGTTCTCGGTCAACCGGGCGCGAGGAACCGTCGACGTGATCGTCAGCGAGCCGACCGTGTCCGTCTCGGCAGGGGTGCGCGGGACCGGCAGCCCACCGACGAAGGGAAACGAGGGCACTGGGCGGCCCGGGTGGGTGGTGTCGATCGCCTGCGCCCACCGGGTGAGCAGGCACGGGTCGTCCAGCTCAGCGAGAACAGCGCGCCGTAAGTCGGCTACATAGGCGGCCTGGTCTCCCACGGGGGCGAACCGCGGCACGTCCAGGCGGACGGCGGTCTCGGCGCGTACCCGGTCGACGACCCAGGACAGAAGGTCGGCTCCGGTGTGGGCGACCAGGCCGAAGGTGACATGGAGCGAGGCGGTTCCTTGATCGGCGGTGACCGCGTGCCACCACCCGCGGGGGAGGTACAGCACGTCACCCGGGGTGAGCACGAAGTCCGCGATGGGTTCGCCGGTCGGCTCGGTCGGTGTCTCGACGTCGCGCCAGGCAGGTGCAGTCCGGGTCGGGCCGTAGATGCGCCATCGCTTGGCGCCGTCGAGTTGGACGACGACGACGTCGTGGTCGTCCCAGTGGGTACCGAAGCCCTCCACCGAGGTCCAGGAGGCGTAGGCATTCGCCTGGACAGGGGTGCCGAGGAAGCATTCGAGGCCGACGGCGGCGGCCCGGAGCGGGCGGTGTATCTCGTCGATGGCGTCGAGGACCAGCGATGCGCCGTCGGCCAGACGCTGGTGAAGTTCGGAAGGCTGGATCCGGTGCCAGGTGGCGGCACGCCGGTTGGTGACGGTCGAGGCGTACCGGTGAGCGGGCAGAGTCTCGCCGTCCGCCGACAGGCGCAAGCGGGGCGGCTCCAGCCGGTGGGTGGCCAGGATGGTGTTCAGGTCGTCCCAGGACAGCAGGTCGGCCACATCTGCCGACCTGCCGGGGATCACGAGGTGGGAGCGGTGGAGCGTCTGGGCGAGGAAGGTCTCCCCGCCCAGACACGCCGCCCACGAAGCGGTGTCAAGCATCGTCGTGGGCGCTCCGGCTAGTCGTTGTCGTTGCCGTCGGAACGGCCGCCGGTGACGTCGGAGGGCACGTCGGCCCTGCTGCGGGCGGCGGCGATGCTCCGCTTGGCGACCAGCAGCCCGTCGTCCTCGACGCCTTCAACGGCCGTCACGGTGTTCTTCATGCGGTCGACCTCTCGTTCCTGTTTCGCCGGGCCTTCCGGCGAACACCAGGGAATCGCTGCGCGACGCATCCGAACAGAGCAGAATTGGTGCACAGATGGGGCATCCGTGTGGGAAACCAGGCGCTGAGCAGGTGACTTCACAGTCAGGATCGGCACAGCACGCTGAGGGGACAGGTGATGGGGGAGCGGCGCGAGCGGCTCGTCGCACTTCGCGTGGCAGCCGGGTTCACCCAGGAATCGCTGGCCGAGGCCATGGCCGTCGACCGATCGACCGTGGGCCGGTGGGAGCGGGGCAAGTCCTCGCCACAGCCCTGGCAGATGGCGAAGCTGTCCGACCTTCTGCGGATGACCCCGGACGAACTCGTCGCAGCCCTGCGAAATCCCGGCCCCATCCGGCCAGCCGTTGGAACTACCCCGGCCACCAGCAATCCGTATGAGGCCCCTCGCCGGCCCGAGGCGCACGGGTTGGGTGGCACGGGCACTTCCATGACGGCTGGAACCGCCACGATGGCTCTCATGGACGGCGGCGTCCGGGTCGGGTGCCGGGCGGCCGACGGGCGGATCATCTTCGTGACCATGCCGCGCCAGGCGCTGTCCCATGGCGTATCGGCGACATCCGGTGTCACGCGCTTGTCCGGCCTCGCCATGCCCAACGTCCAGGCCCTGCCTCCCGTGCTGGCCCCTGAACTTCACCCGGTCGAGAGCCTTCGGTCGCTGCGCAGGTCCCTGGTGGAGTGCGACAACATCCTCGGCCCTCGCGAGGTGGTCGCCACCGCCCAGGAACACATCCAACTGATCCAGCACCTCCGCCGGGAGGCCACCGGTCACGACCGGCAAGCCCTGCTGCAAGTTCTCGCCGAGTACGCGGAGTTCTGCAGTTGGCTCCATCAGGACGGCGGCGACCACCGCGCCGCCCAGTACTGGGCCGGCCGCGCAACCGACTGGGCGAGCGCCTGCGGCGACCACGACCTGACCGCCTACATCACGGCCAGGAAGGCCCAACTGGCAGGCGACATGAGGGAATCCGCCGACGCCGTCGACCTCGCCGACTACGCCGAGCGTCTGGCCCGTCCCGGAAGCCGACTGAGCGCCATGGGTGCGGTCTACGGTGCTCACGGGCACGCGCTCCTCGGTGACGAGCTGACCGCCCAGCACACCTTCGACCGCGCGCTCGCGCTGATCGCCGACCCGTCCGAAGCTCCGATCGGGCGCGGCAGATGGCTCGACGCCGCGTACGTGGAGGCCCAGCGCGCTCGATCGCTGTCTCTGCTCGGACACCACCACGAAGCGGTGGCCGGCTTTGAGCGGGCGATCCGCTCCCTGCCCCCCAACTTCCGCCGCGACCGCGGCGTCTACCTCGCCCGCTCGGCCATCTCCCAGCTCGCTGCCAACGGCCCGGAACATGCAGCCGCAACGGGCGAGGCGGCGCTCGCCATCGCCGTAGCGACCGGCTCCGCCCGGATTCTCACCGAGCTGGCCACGCTCGATGGACTGCTACAACGATGCCGGGGCGTTCCCGAGGTCGACCGGTTCCGGGAAGCCCTCGACAGCCATCTCCTTCATGAAGTCTGATCATCAAAGTACCCAGCACCACCGAGAGAACGGACCACGATGGCCACCCGCCCCTTCGTCCTGCTCAGCGTCGCCACCTCCGTCGACGGCCACATCGACGACGCCTCGCCCGAACGTCTTCTGCTGTCGAATTCGGCCGACTTCGACCGTGTCGACCAGGTCCGGGCTGAGTCCGACGCCATCCTCATCGGCGGCAACACCCTGCGCAGCGACAATCCCCGGTTGCTCGTGAACAACGAGAAGCGCCGTGCCGACCGCGTGGCGGCCGGCAAGCCGGAGTACCCGCTCAAGGTGACCATCAGCGCCAGCGGTGACCTGAGCCGGAACCTCAAGTTCTGGCACTTCGGGGACAAGAAGGTCATCTACACCACCGACTCCGCCTCCGCCAAGCTCCGCGAGGAACTCAGCGGTCTGGCCGATGTCGTCAGCACCGGCGAGAGCGTCGACTTCGGTGCCCTGCTCGACGACCTCGCCGCCCGCGGCGTCGAGCGGCTCATGGTCGAGGGCGGCGGACAGATCCATACCCAGTTCCTCTCCCAGGGCCTGGTCGACGAGATCCACCTCGCCGTCGCACCTCTGCTCGTCGGCGACGCCGATGCGCCCCGCTTCCTCTACCCGGCCGACTACCCCGGCGGAAGCACGCGCCGGATGCGCCTCCTCGGCACCGAGGCGGTGGGCGACGTCGTTCTCCTGCGCTACGCCCCCAAGGAGGAGTTGGCCTGAGCAAGCCGTGCCGGTGGTCAGTAACGACACTCGCTGACCGCCGGCTCCGATCGCCCTGGCGTTCGCTCAGCCATCGCTCACGATGTTCAACTGCGCTCTGCCCAGCGCTTGGCGAGCGCCGGAATCGCAGCGATCTTCTCCTCCGGAAGATCCTCCCACCGGATCCGGGCGGGAGTGCGCGGCCCAGGGCACGGGATCACCGTCTCCGGCGTGACGATCAGATCGACCTTGACGTCGTGGGCCTCCGTCGGCACCACGTCCACCACTTGGAGGCGGTGCACCGTGGTGACGAACACCGTCTTCTCGCTGATCAGCCCGGCCTCGGTCAGGAGGGCGGCCTCAATGTCCGAGTATCCGGCACCCTTGCCTATCCGGGCGCCGGTCCGGTCGACCGCGACGCTGCCCAGGACGACGATGTCGACCGGCGCCAGCTCGTCGACGTCCACGGCGTGGGTGAGGTTCGGCACCTCTCGGCGGCTCGCGGCCACCGCGGGAGGGACGGTGAGGCGCGCAGGGTCAAGGACGTAGAAGGGCGCCTGTGCCGCCAGCCGGGGAACGGCCATGTAGACGATTTTCCCCTGCGCCAGGGCAAGGGCGCGGACGGGCTCCTGCGCGGTGTCCGGCACCGCCTTGACGATCTCGGCTGCTCGCCATGCCAGCAGGTCGGCGAGGCGTCCGGCTGCCTCTTCGGCGCCGTGAAAGGCCGGAATCCTGCCGTGCGCCGTGTCGTCCTGAACCGCCAAGGCAGCGTCCAGCTCGGTCCAGACGCGCTCGCGCAGTGCGGCCTTGTCTCGTTCCCGGCTCGCGGTCACAGCTGCATCGTCTCCTTCTTTGGTCAGGGCGCTGCCATCAGGGACAGCAGCCGGTCGTTGAGCTCCAAGACCTGGACCTCCCGCCGCCAGGGTTTCAGCTCCCGGGCTGCGGCGAACACTCGGTTCATTCCCCCGCCACCACGAGTCTGTTCGAGTTCGTCGACCGCTTGGTCGAGTACCTCCAGGGCGCCGTCGACTTCCCGCTGGCGGATGAGGGCCAGGGCTAGGTTCCCCAACACGATCGTCCGCGACTTCTGTCGACGCCCCAGGCTCCCGGCGACGGTCTCCAACTCAGTCTGAGCTCGCCGGAGTTGGCCGAGTTCGAGATAGCAGGAACCGGCGAGACGGCGGAACTGGTCCGGAGAGACGAGGTCTGCGGCGGGCCCGGTGTCGCCGTGCGCCAGCAGTTCCTGGGCGAGGCCGATGCTTTTCTCGCACTCTTCCCTGTCTCCCAGCATGGCGTGCGCTTCACCGGCATGCAGGAGTGCCAGGCCGGCGAGAGCCGGGCTGACCGGCCCCGCCCGTCTGGCTGCGGCTTCGGCGAGCGCGAGTCCGGTCGGCGCGTCGGTGGTGCCGTACAGATCGACGTAACTCGACCGCAGGAGTGCATGGCTCTCTAGAACGGGATTCTGAAGACGTCGGGCGAGGGTGGCGGCCTGGGAATAGCACTTGCGGGCGCCGATGTGGTCGCGTCGTTGCGAGGCGTCCCAGACCAACTTCCCCATCAGGGTGGCCGTTTCGGCTTGGACGGTCAGCACGTCACGCTTCTGCGGGCCATCGCCAAACTGGCAGGCCATCTGGTCGAGCAGGGCGAAGTGCTGGCCGGCCTCAGCGAGCAGGCTTGAGGACGGCACACGGTCGTACCGCCGCTCAAGGTCCAGATACACGATCCGTAGTTCATCAAGCGAGCCTCCGGCGTGATCGCCGGACCTGGCCTTCGTCGGCCTCTCGTCGAGCTGTCCGTCGAACAAGGCTTCGAGTTCTGCGGGAGCACGTTTGATGGCCTCGCTGAGTGCCGGGAGCTGCCACGGTCGCGGGGCCGCCTTGCCGGCCTCCCAGCGGTGCACCGTCGAACGGTCGACAGCGAGATGCTCCGCCAGCGCCTCCTGGGTCCAGCCCGCCGCCCGACGCCACTGGGCGAACAGCTTCATCATGCACTCCAGTACGTTGTCGCTCTAAAGGCCGCAGCTCACGGCCAGGTTTCCCGCATGGATGCCACACGATGCAACAAATCTGCCCTGTTGCAACGCCATTGTCGCCTGGTTCCGTATGACCCGCACAGAACGGTGACTTCTCGGCTCGGCCTCCCGGTGCCGGAGTCGCGTAAGCGCCACACACAGCCTCCCACCACCCTCCGTCTGAACGCTGGCGCCCAGTGGGCTCCGCGCAGGGCCCGGTGGGCAGCTGGATCGATCGGCGCCCAGAACTCGACAAACATTTGCCATGTCCATGCCTGGAAGGACGATCCCATGATCGCCGTGTCTCCGGCTCCGCCGGCGTACCACCCGGCCGGCCTAGACGATGCGCTCCGGACTGCGGTGGACGATCTGCGGGCCGGTCGCTGGCTGTCGACACAGCGATTGCTGGCCACCACGGCACAGAACCTTGGCCTTCGGACGTCACGGACGCAGGTGCTGGCGCTGGTCGCGGCCCGGTCTACGGTGCTCACCGACTGGGCGCGTGAGGATCCGGGCGACCCGGGACTGGCCATCCTGCGGACCCGGGTGATGGTCGAGCACGCCCTGGCAGCAGCCGAGGCCGGTTCCCCCGCAGCCGGCCACCTGGAGCGAGCGGCGCGGGAATCGTGCCGGGCCGCCGCCGAGGCGGTGCCCTCCGACCCTGTTCCGTGGGTGTGCCTTCTCGCCCTGGCCATGCTGGACCGGTCCAAGTCCCGCCCCGAGCACCGGTGCCGCTCATCGGATCCGATGCTGCCGCTCGGGCCGTGGGGGCTGCTCGACGAGGCGCTCACGCGTGATCCGGGCAATCGGGAGGCCCATCACCGAGTGCTCCGCTACTGGCTCCAGGCCTACCGGCCAGCGGCTGCCGACTTCGTTCACCTCGCCATGTCGAAGGCTTCGGCCGGCTCGCCGCTCGCCGTCCTGCCGCTGTACCTGTCAGTTGAGCACTACCGCAACGAGCCAAGGCGGAACGCGGCCGTGCTCCGGCAATGGCTTCGGGAGCCCCATTTCTCCCGTGCTCAGCGCGCGTACGAGAGCTGGTCCGCGTCGGAGCCCGGGTCGTGGCCGGTTGTCGATCTCAGCTACCTGACCCACGCGCTGTGGGCATCGGCCCGGATGGCCGCCGCCGTCGAGGTGTTCACCATGCTCGGCCAGTTCGCGTCCCGGGTCCCATGGAGCCTGGTCGCCAATTCGCCGGAGCAGGCCGAGAGTCTGCTGCTGACCGCGCGCCAGCAGGCCCTCGCCGGCCGCGCGACCGCCCTGGCCTGATCAATCCCACCCCTGCCCACCTTCTTCCCCGCACGGAGGTCGACCTCGATGTCCCCCGCCCACGCCGCACCGCCGACCGACGAGGAACGGCTTCGCCAACTCGGCTACGAACCCAAACTGAGCAGGAGGATGGGCGAATTCGGCAACTTCGCCAGCGCGTTCTCCGTCATCAGCATCCTGTCCGGCTGCATGACGATGTTCGCGTTCGGCCTGAACACCGGCGGGCCGACGGTGATGTTCTGGGGCTGGATCGGCGTCGGGGCAATGGTCCTCTTCGTCGGCCTGGCGCTCGCCGAGGTCACCTCGGCTTACCCGACCTCCGGCGGCCTGTACTTCATGGCGCACCAGCTCGGCGGCCCGCGCTGGGGCTGGCTGGTCGGCTGGCTCAACCTGCTCGGGCTGGTCGGCGGAATCTGCGGCATCGACTACGGCGCCGCCAGCTTCATCGGGGCCTTCCTCAACCTGCAGTTCGGCTACGAGCCGACCCCTGGCGGCCTGTTCGCGATCTTCACGGCCGTCCTGCTGCTCCACGCGCTGCTGAACCTGCCGAACGTGCGGCGGGTCGCCTTCCTCAATAGCGTCTCGGTGTGGTGGCACATTGGCGGCGTCGTGCTGATCGTCGGGGCGCTGGCGATCGTGCCCACCCAGCACCAGGACGCCAGCTGGGTCGTCGGGCACTTCGTCAACAACACCGGCTGGAGCAACCCGATTTATGTCTCCTGCATCGGCTTGTTGCTGGCCCAGTACACCTTCTCGGGCTACGACGCGAGCGCGCACATGGCCGAGGAGACCACCAAGGCGTCGGTGTCGGCGCCTCGCGGGATCGTCCGCTCGATCTGGGTGAGCTGGATCGCCGGCACCGTCCTGCTGGCCGGCATGCTGTTCGCCATCCAGGACTACTCCGGCGTCCTCAACTCGCCCACCGGCGTGCCCCCGGCGCAGGTTTTCGCCGACGCGCTCGGAACGACCGGGGCGAAGGTGCTCCTCGTGGTGGTGATCGTGGCGCAGGTGTTCTGCGGCAATGCGGAGACGGCGGCGTCAGCGCGGATGGCCTTCGCGTTCTCCCGGGACGGCGCGCTCCCCGCCTCGGGCCTGTGGAGCCGGGTGTCGGAGCGCACCGGGACGCCGGTGGCCGGGGTGTGGCTGTCGGTGGGGGCGGCACTGGTGCTCGCGCTGCCGTCGCTGTACAGCGCCACCGCGTACGGGGCGGTGACCGCCGTGAACGTCGTGGGGATGACGCCGGCGTACGCGGTGCCGATCTACCTGCGGCTTCGCAGGGGCCGGAAGTTCCGGCCCGGGCCATGGAATCTGGGCCGCCGGGGGCCGCTGATCGGGTGGATCGCGGTGGGCTGGGTGGCCGTGGTGAGCGTGCTGGTGTGCCTGCCGCAGAGCTACCCGGTGACCGTCGACACCTTCAACTACGCTCCCGTCGCGCTCCTGGCGGTGATGGTGCTGGCGTGGGTGTGGTGGCTCCGGGCGGGACGCTCGTACGCGCCGCCGGTCCAGCAGTCGGCCGAGCTGGTGGAGCTGACCGAGGAGGTCGTGTGACCAGCCGCCGCTCGGGGCATCCGAAGACGGCGATGCGGGCAGCCCGGTACTGTGGGGCCGGCAGCTCGCCGGTGGCGGCTTCGCCCACCGGACTGTTGCACCGGCTGGTGGCCGACTTCGGGATCGAGACGGTGCTGCTTGCGGCCGTCGATGTGCAGGGCCGTCTCAAGGGCAAGGAGTACGACGCGGCCTGGCTGGTGGACCGGCTGCGGTCGGGCCGTCTTGCCCCGGAGATGTGCGGGTACGTGATCGGCACCGACCTCGGGATGACAGCCCCGCACGCCGGGTCGTTCTCGTGGGAGTCCGGGTTCGGCGACATCGGGCTGCTGCCCGATACCCTGCGCGCCCGCGTCCTGCCGTGGCTACCGTCCACCGCGGCGGTGCTCGCCGATCCGGTCAGCGAGGGGTGGCCGCACCCGCTCGCCCCCGTCACCGTGCTGGCCAAGCAGCAGCAGCGCCTCGCCGGTGTCGGCCTGACGGCGATGGTCGGGATCGAGACCGAGTTCGTGCTCTACTCGGGCACCGCCCGGGACGCGACAGCGGCCGGCTGGCGCGGGCTTCGCCCCGCCGTGTGGGACAACCGCGACTACGCGCTCGACCTGCCGACGCCGGTCCGGGAGTTCAGCAGGAGGCTGCGGCAGGTCCTCGCCGGGGCAGGCCTCCCGGTCGAGGCGGTCAAGGGCGAGGGTGCCGCGGGCCAACTGGAGGTCACCTTCCCGTACGGCGAGGTGACGGCTATGTGCGAGCAGCACGTGCTGTTCAAACACGCCGCGAAGACAACGGCGGATCAGCGGGGCATGGCGGCGTCGTTCATGGCGGCCCCGTCCACCGGGGTCGGCAGCGGCATGCACCTGCACGTCTCGCTGCACGACGTCGACGGCCGGCCTGTCCTGGCCGCCGACCCGCAGGACGGGACCGTGCTGTCAGAGCTGGGCGAGCAGGCGGTGGCCGGGCTGCTGACCGTGCTGCCGGATACCGCCCCGCTGTGGGCACCATATGTGAACAGCTACAAGCGCCTGCAGCCGCACTCGTTCGCTCCGGCCCGCTTCGCCTGGGGCCGGGACAACAGATCGTGCGCGGTGCGCCTGGTCGGCCACGGCCGCAGCCTGCGGCTGGAGGTGCGGCTGCCCGGCGCGGACGCCAACCCGATGCTCACGCTGGCGGCCGTCCTGGCCGGTATCCGACACGGCGTCGAGGCCAGCCTCAAGCCCCCGCCCGTCACCCGCGGCGACGCCTACCTGAACCGTGAGGCGCTGCTCGTGCCGCAGTGCCTGGCCGAGGCACTCGCCGCCTTCGAGACCAGCGCACTGGCCGGCGAACTGCTCGACGAGCCGGTCGTCGCGCACCTAGCCCGCGTCGCCCGCCTGGACCTGGACCACCACGCCGCCCGCGTCACCGACGCCGAGCTGGAGCGCGGTCTCACCCAGGCATGAGCCCCGGGCCGGTCGCGGCGCCACACCCCCTGCCCGCGACCGGCCCGGTCCAACCCCACCCCTCACCCTCACCTGCTGGAGGACCCCATGGAGACCGTGGACACCGCCGCCCGCCCTCGCCCGAACGGCGACGCGAAGCCCACCCCTGACCGGCCCGACGTGCTGGCCCGGGCACACCTCGTCGATGCGGCGAAGCCCGGTATGGAGGGCCTGGCGCTGTGGCTGGTCTCCCACGGCCTGGACGTCACCGGCAGCATCGAGCCCGCCGACCAGGACGGCGCCGCTGCCACCCGGTTGCGTGAGGCCGGGGTCGGCGTGGTGGTCGGTTTCGACGCGCGCAACGTACGCGAGGACCGGACCTGTGTCGTGTGGTCGGGGGTAGTGGCCGCTCCGCACCCCGAACTCAACCAGGAGCTGAAGCTGCCGGTGCTCGCACGCGCGCACGCGCTCGCCTCGCTGACGGCGGGCTTCGGCCCGCAGCTGGTGGTCGTCAGCGGCAGCCACGACACCGCGACGGCAGCAGCAGTGCTCGCCGCCGCGCTGAACGACGGACGCACCGGCTGGATCCTCAACGCCCCCTCCCAGAACCGCACACCGGGGCACGGCGGCGACCGGCGGCTGGTGGTGGACCTGTGCCCGGACACCACCACCCACGAGTCCGCTCCCCTCAGGTCCTGGAACAACTACCGTCCCAGCACCGCGAACCCGCACCGGCGCCCGCAACCCTCGGTAACGCTGATCACCACCGCCTCCAGGAACGCGCCGCACTTCGAGGACACCATCGAGGCCCTGAACGCCGCCACCAACCTCGCCCGGTCGTCCACCACCGTGGTGCTGCCGCTGTGGGACAAGGGCGCCACCATCGTGCACGAGAGACTCACGGACCGGCCCGACCCCAACGTGGCGGTGGTGACCGTCGGCCTCGACGAGAGCGCCGACGTGTGGGTCCTCACACCCCGGTGGCTCGGCGGCGAGCACCTCCTCACCCTCAGATACCAGGGCGTGCAGCACCAGTTCACCGTTGCAGTCATCGGCCGCCACCACGCCCTCGCGGCGTGCGCCGCCATCGCCACCGCCCTCGTCGCAGGCGAGGACCCGCAGACCGTGGCGACGCGCCTCGCCGCCTTCCGCGGCGTCACTCGCTCGCTCGCCATGCTCGGCACACAGTGCGGCATCACCATGGCGGACTCCCGCGCCCGGCACCCGCGCGAGATCGCCCAGGACGTCACGGCCGCCCGGATGCTCACCGAGGGGAACGTGATCGTCGCCCTGGAGCCTGACGGCATCGCCCGCACCAGCGCCCACGCCGACGAACTCGGCGCCGCCCTCGGCGACGCCGACCTAGCACTGCTCCTGCCGGTCGCCACCCCGCTGTCCGGACACGACGGGCCCGACCCGCTGGACGCCGTCGAGCGGGCCGCCGTCCGCGTCCTCGGAGACGGGGCGGTCCACCGCGTGCGCTCCGGCCCGTACCAACCCGGCCCCGAGCAACGGATCGTCGAGATGGCCACCGAGGGCGACCTCGTGCTGGTCGTCGGAACCGGCCAGGCCGAACGGCTCGGGCCCCGCGTGCTGGACCGCCTCACCCCGACCGGCGCCCCGGGCGCCGACCGCCCGTGAACCGCCCGCCGACCACCGGAGACACCACCATGACCACCCTCCCCGCCCACACCCTGACCGGGCAGCAGGTCCGCCTGCTCGGACACATCGCCACCGAATCCACCGCCCGCACGATCGCCGCCGACCCGGACCTCCCGTGGGAGCGCGCCGAGGTCGACGCTGCCGTCAAGGAGCTGCTCGCGGTCACCGGCACCCGCACCGGTCCCCAGCTCGTCGCCTGGGGCACCGCGCACCGCGTCATCACCGACACCGCGCAGACCTGCGCCGCGCTCACCGCCGATATCCGGCTCCCCCGGCGCCTCCACCGTGTCCTGGTGGGTTGGGTCGGCGGGCGCACCGCCCCGGAGCTCGCGGCGGGCTTCGACGTCGCGACCACCACCGTGCGCAGCTACGGCAAGGACTTGCGTGCCTGGCTGGGTGTGCGCACCCAGGTGCAGGCGAGCATCGCCGCGGTCCTGTCCGGCCTGGTGCTGCTCAGCGACATCGACCCGTCCTGGCCCGCCGAACCTCTGGAGCGCGCCGCCGCACCCCGCACGCAGGCCGCGTGAACGCTCCCCACACGAGTGGCCGGGCCGCGATCGGGCTGGTCTGCTTCCTTCTCGGAGTCCAGGTCGGGGCCGCCGCCCTCTTCCTCGTCCAGCACCGCGCCCAGCTCGCCCAGCCGCTCTACCTGGCGGTCTTCGCCCTCGTCGGCTTCGCCACCCTGGCCGTCGCCGACCGCCTGCTCGCCTCGCGCTCCACGCCGAAACGCCGCACCGACCCCTCCCCGGAGGAGCCGCCGCGCCCGGCCGACTGAGCACCCGCGCCACCACCGCACCGACCCATGGCGGCCGTTCGGGCCCGGGCCGCACCCCTTCGACCACAGAGAAGAAGATTGAGCACTCCGCCACCCTCCACCGACGGTCTGGCCGCCCGTGACCTGGACCGCCACCTGATCAACCGCGCAGGCATCCTCGTCGACTCCCGCACGCTCGACGACCTACCGGTCACCCGTCTGTCCGGGGCCTCCCCCGTCCTCCTGGCCACAGGTACCCCCGTGCCCACCGGCGTCCCCGCACCACTACTGCGGCTGCTGATGCGCGCCGGCTCCATGGCGGTCCCGTGCGCCCTGGTCGCCGAACGCCTCGGCCTGCAACTGACCGGCATGCTCATCACACAGCGCGTCCCCAACGTGTGGTCCGCATCCGTGTCCACCGCCGAGCAGCGCGAACGGGGAGCCAACCCCTACCGCGCCGCAGCCCACGCTCTCGGACTGTCGGTGGACAGCTGTCTGGTCATCACCACCAACCCCGCGCCCCCCGAGGCGGGGGCCAGCGGTGCACGCCGGGTACTGCTCAGCCGCACCGGAGTCCTCAGCAGGTCCGCCACGGCCGTCACCGGGCTGAACGAATACGAACACGCCCTCGCCCAGTTGATCGCCCTCGGACACACCTACGAAAGCGCCGCCAAGGAACTCGGCTGCTCCATCGCTAGGGCTTCCAACACCATGTCCAGGCTGATGCACCGCCACGGCCGCAGCGACCGCACCCGCACCATCGCCGACCTCATCACCACCGGGCTGCTCGACACCACTGAGCTGCGCGCCGCGCTGCCCGACAAGCTCCCCGGCCTTCCCCCGCGCATGCTTCAGGTTTTCACCCTGCTCGCCACCCACGAAGTCCGCACCGTCGCACGCCTGGTTGGCATCAACCAGGACACCATCGGCAGCGTCATCACCCGAGCCGTCACCGCCGTGAGAGCCCGCAGCCGCACCCACGCCGTCGTCATGGTCCTCCTGCTCGGCCGGCCGGACCCCGCCGAATCCGGTGGTGCGCGGTGAGGCTGGTCGAGTACCCCCGGCAGTACACCCCCGATGGCGGACTGTCGCTGTATCTGGCCGGGGCGGGGGCCGGCCGTCCCGGCTGGCAGGCCGACGCCGTCGCCCTCCTGAACGTGGCCGGCTTCACCGGTACCGTCCTCAACCCCCAACCCGACTCCGAGACGGAAGCACCGTCCGGCTGGCAGGAACACAACCTGCGACGCCTCGGCGCCGTCCTCCTGTGGTGCCCGCACGGCGCGCAGCACGTGCGCGACGTCCAGCAGCGTTTCCTCCACCGCTCCCGCACCTCGCTGGTCGTCGGCTGCGATCTGGAAGACCGCCTCCAGCGGTTCGTCCACGCCGAACTGCTCGGTACAACACCTGGGCTGGCCGTCGCCACCGACCTCGCCGCCACCGTGCGCGCAGCCCTCGACCACCTCAGCGCCCCGGCCACCAGCCGGCATTGAGACCGACCGCCGACGCCGAGCCCGCTGAAGGCTCCGCCCGTGCCCGCCCCGGCGCCGAACAGGTCGTCGCCGACGCCGCCGGACCCGCCATGGAGCACGCGCAGGCCGACGCCGCCCAGAACACGCGCCAACAACCCAGCTCCACCGGCCGCATACCCCCGCCCACGACAGGAACCTGATGCTCTCCAGCCCAATGTCGGCCCCGCTGATCGAGGACCACGCCCTGATCGGCAACATGCGCAGCGCGGCCCTGGTGACCCGTGACGGGTCGCTCAACTGGTTGTGTCTGCCCCGGTTCGACTCGCCGGCGGTGTTCGCCGCGTTGCTCGGCAGTGAGGAGCACGGCTTCTGGCGCGTCGGCCCCGCCGGGTACGACGGCGCGCCGCCTGCGGCGAGCACCCGGCGCCGATACCGGGGCGACTCCCTCGTCCTGGAACAGGAATGGGATACCCCTGAGGGATCCATCCGGGTCATCGACTTCATGCCCGCGCCCGACGACACCGACCACGCGCCCGCCGAGGTCATCCGCATCATCGAGGGTCTGTCCGGGGAGGTCCGCGTCGCCTCGGAGTTCCGGCCCCGCCCCGGATACGGGGCTCACCAGCCCGCGATCCGGCGTGCCGAGAAGCACGGCCAGGCCCAACTCGGCACCGTCGGCGCCGTCAGCGGCACCGACGCGTACTGGCTGCAGGGCGGCCCGCGTCACAGCCCCGGGCGTCACGGCACCTGCCTCGCGGACTTCCCGGTCGCCGCCGGACAGCGCGTCGCCCTCGTCCTCACCTGGCAGGAGGCCCGCCACCCCGCGCCCACCGCGCCCGACGCCCACCGCGCCCTCGGCCACACCCTCGCGTTCTGGCACGCGTGGTCCTCCGGCTGCACCTACACCGGGCCGGACCGCGAGGCCGTGGTGCGCTCCGCCATCACCCTCAAGGCCATGTGCCACATACACGGCGGGATCATCGCCGCCCCCACCACCTCCCTGCCCGAACAGATCGGTGGCGAACGCAACTGGGACTACCGCTTCACCTGGCCGCGTGACTCCGCGCTCACCGTCTCCTCCCTGCTGCGGCTGGGCTTCGTCCAGGAGGCCGGGGCGTGGAGGGACTGGCTCACCAGCTGCCTGGACCCCTCCAACCTGCGGGCGCTCTACCGGCTCTCCGGCACGACGGACACCGACGAGGAGGTCCTACACCACCTGCCCGGCTACGAGAGCTCCCGGCCGGTGCGGATCGGCAACGGCGCCGCCGGCCAGCTGCAACTCGACGTCTACGGCGAACTGGCGGACGCCCTGCTGCTGGCCGACGACGCCGGCTTGCCCCGCGACCGGGACGCCGACGAACTGCTGCTCGCGCTCGCCGACCAGCTGAAGCGGCGCTGGCGCGAGCCCGACGAGGGGATCTGGGAAGTCCGCGGCCCACGCCGGCACTTCACCCACTCCAAGGTCATGAGCTGGCTCTTCTTCGACCGGGCCGCCACCCTCCTGGCCCGGCGCCCCGGCACCGGCCGGGCCGTGGCACACCTGCGCGCGATGCGCGAGGAGATCCACACCGACGTCTGCGCCCACGGCATCGACCCCGAGCGCGGCGTGTTCACCCAGTACTACGGCAGCCGGGAACTGGACGCCTCGCTGCTGCTCATCCCCGCCGTCGGATTCCTTCCCGCCGACGACAAGCGCGTCATCGCCACCGTCGAGGCGATCCAGCGCGAACTGTCCACCGAGGACGGCTTCGTCCTGCGCTACCCCACCCACGACGAGTCCGGAAACAATGTGGACGGGCTCTCCGGCCACGAGGGCGCCTTCCTGGCCTGCTCGTTCTGGCTGGCCGACGACCTCGCCATGATCGGCCGAGTGCAGGAGGCCCGCGAACTGTTCGACCGGCTGCTCGCGCTGCGCAACGACCTCGGCCTGCTCGCCGAGGAATGGGACCCCCGGCTGGGGCGCCAGGTCGGCAACTACCCGCAAGCCTTCACCCACCTCGCCCTGGTCGACGCCGCCATGCGACTGACCGCCTGCGGCACCGCCTACCTGCCGGCCCAGCGCACCCAGCCCGCCGGGGCGCCCCCCGAGCGGGAACAGGGCACGCTCACGGTCGCGGGCGTGCGGCAGGAATGCCGCTGATGACCGCCCCCCTGCCGTCCGTGTCCAACCGCATCACCGGCACCCGGAGCGGCCCCGTCGTCCAGACCGGCCAAGTCCGCGACGTCCACTTCCACCCCGCCGCGCCGCCGCGACCGGTTCCCCGACAACTCACCGCGGTCACCCGAGTGTTCACCGACCGCGAGCATGACGAGGCCGCCCTGGACGGGCTGCTCACCGGCCTGCCGGAAGGCACCGCCCCGGTGATCGTGATCACCGGGGCCTGCGGGATCGGCAAACGCACCCTCGCCACTCGCTGGGGCCACCGGCACACCGAGCGGTACCCGGACGGACAACTCCTCGTCCGTCTGCGCGCCAGCAGCGTCGGCGGTCCGGCCCCGGCTGCCCAGATCGCCCGGTCCCTGCTGCTCGGCCTCGGCGAAGGCGAAAGAGGGCATCTTCCCTGGCAGGACGCCGACTTGCAGGCGCTGTGGCGCTCCATCGCGGCGACCCGGCGGCTGCTCGTGACGCTGGAGGACGCTACCAGCGCCGACCAGGTCCTGCCGCTGGTCCCCGCCACCGCCGACTGCCTGGTCGTCGTCACCAGCCGCGCGCCGATGCCCGCGCTCGCCGCCCACGGAGCGCACCACCACCATCTGGCCCCGCTCACGCCCGCCCACGCCGTCCGGCTGCTCGCTCGCATCCTCGGCGAGGACCGGGTGAGCGCGGAGCCGGGCGCCGCCGAAGCCCTCGCCCGCACCTGCGGGGGCAACCCGTTGGCCCTCGGCCTGGCCGCCAGCGAGGCCGTCCTCGCCCCCACGCGACCGCTCGTCCACCACCCAGCCCTCGCCGCAACAGACGTGGAGATCGTCCCGATGACCACCGCGCTCGCGCTCACCTCACTGCCCGAACCCGAAGCACGCCTGCTGCGGCTCGCCGCCCTGGTCCCCGCGCCCGACCTCGACCACCTCGCCGTGGCCGCCGCCACCGCCACCCCCGCCGCCCAGACCCTGAACCTGCTGCACGAACTCGCGGCCCGACAACTGCTGGAGCACACCGGCCGCCAGAGCGTGCGCGGCGACGTCTACCGCATCCGCCCCGAGGTCCGGGAGCTGATCCGCAGCCCGACCGACACCCGCCAGCGCGTAGTGCAGTGCTACCTCGACCACCTGATCGCCACCGCCCAGGACACCATCCAGCGCCTCACCCCTCACCACCGGGTCCTACCGCGCCAGCACCGCCACCACCCCGCCGAGCGGTTCCCCATCACCGACGACCGCACCGCGCAGGAATGGCTGGAGGCCATCACCCCCGCGGTCCTGCCGGCCCTCGCTGCCGCCCGCGAACTCGACGAGAACCAGGCGGCCACCGTCCTGGTCCACGACCTGTGGCCTCTCTTCCACCGCCTGCGGCGCACCGACCTGAGTGTCCCCTGCCACACGCTCGGGCTGGGCTTCGCCCGGCTCTGGGGCCACCGCCTGGCCATCTACGAGATGACCACCACCCTGGCCATCTCGCACAAGCGCACCGGAGCCCGCGAGGAGGCGCTGCGGCTCTACGAGGAGGGCCGCGCCCTCGCCACCGAGGACCAGGACAGCAGCCGCATCGCCCAGTGCACGGCCGGAATCGGCGCGACCCTCTACGACGCCGGGCAGTACGCCGCCGCCGAACCCGAGCTCACCCGAGCCATCACGCTCTACGCCGACCTCGGCGACCGGCGCGGCGCCGGCCTCGCCGAGATCCTCCTCGGCTCCGCCGCCGCCCGCCAAGGCAACACCGACCTCGGCATCCCCCTACTCCAACAGGCCCTCGCCGACCTCGAATCGCTCACCCCGCCCGACCCGCTGAACGCGGCCAGGGCGAAGGTCTTCCTGGGAGAAGCCCAGTCTCTCGCCGGCCAGCACGACCCCGCGAACTGGACCATCAACATCGCCGTACAGGAGTTCGCGCACCTCGGCCACCGCCACTGGACGGCCCACGCCATCGAGTACCTCGGACAGGCCGCCGAACGCGGCGGGCTGCCCGAGGTCGCGGCCAGCTGGTACTCCGCCAGCCAGGACCAGTACCGGAACCTGGGCAGCAGCCGCGACGTGGAACGCCTTCACAACCGGCTGCTCGCCCTGCTGCACCAGTGACCAACGCTCACCGACCCTGCGGCCCGCCGGGCTCGGCGCGGTTGCCGGAGGTCCCTGACACAGTGTCCGAGGCGATCAGCAACATCCTCGTCGGTCATGCGAGTTGGGGTCGTTCACCGGATCGTGTGTCATCCGACGCGACACGCCGACGCGGCCCCGCCCAGCCGCCTACGGTGGAACACCTGCTGACGCACTCACATACGACAAGCGATCACTTGCCTGATCGCGGCTTCGCCGCGCCCTGATCCGGCCGGGCGGCCCTTCACGTCCGCTCTCCGCCGCTTCGAGAGGAAGAATTCCGATGGTCCACATACTGGTTGTGGGAGTCCACCTGGTCCTGATCGAGGACGGGCGGGTGCTGCTGGGGCAGCGCACCAACGCCGCCTTCGCGGACGGCTACTGGCACGTTCCCGCCGGCCACCTCCAAGAGGGCGAGTCCGTCCTGCGCGGCATGGTCCGGGAAGCCGAAGAGGAACTCGGCATCGGCATCAGCGAGGAGGACCTGGACCTGGTCCACACGCTCCACCACCTCGACGCCGAGGACGGCGATGGCACTGCGCGGCATCATCGCCCTGGTCGACGAGCAGCCCGATACCTTCGCCGCTCTGGTGGAGCGAATCGGCACCTGGGACGACGATCCGGGGCGCACGCCGTACCCGCGGCCCCGTTACCAGTTCGCCGTCACGGAGGCGCTGCGGATCGTCAACGACGCCTTCACCGCCATCGAGGAGGTCGGCCCGCTGCCCAACGAGGCCGTGGTGGACGGCGCCCGCCCGTTGATCGAACGGTTCGCCCCTGCGGAGTACCACGACGCCGCTCTGGAGAAGCTGGCGGCCTTGCCCCCAGGCAGCGAGCCGATGGGCCTCTCCGGCGGCGAGGAAGCCGGGGCCGTCGACTCCGTCATCGCCGCGACGGCAGCCGCGTGGATGATCGGCGGCGCCGGGGGCGCATGGCGATGCAGCAGTCCGTGCGGCTGACCCTGCTCAAGCAGGTGCGCTACGCAGAGAGCACGGCCTCCGGCGCCCCGGAGCGCGAGCAGATCAACGAGATCAGCGACGCTGACGCCCTTGCGTTGCTCGCGGACCTGTACGACGAGGAGTACGTCCGGCCGATCCCCGGCCCCCGTGATCGGGGCCCCTGGGAGTGGGACATGCTGGCCGTCCTCAAGACGCACCTGCTGGAGACGCCCGCCGACGCCACCACCCCGGAGCAGGCCGAAGAACTCAAGGCCAAACTCCTCACCGTGCTGCAGGCTGCCACGGCCACGCTCACCAAGACGACGGAGCCCTCGGTGCGCACGGTCGGCAGGCAGGTCCAGCCCAAGCGCCAACCGAAGAGCAAGCGGAAGTAGCCCGCTCAGCGGTCTGTCCTGTTTGCCGCCACAGATGCGGACTGTGAGATGGCAGCGGCGATGTGTGGCAGCATGCGCGGGGAGCGGAGGGCCGAGCGGGTATGCCTGGGGGACGGGTGCGGAATTCGGTGTCCGGCGGAAGGGTCGGGGTCCTGGTGCAGGCCGACTCCGTGGGCGGCATCAGCATCTCGCAGCTCCCGGTCAGCGAGGCGGTCTCGGGGCGCCGAGCCGACCTGTACATCGCCACAGCCGAGCGCCTACGCGATCTGGAGGCCTGCTTCATCCTGGCATTCGGGCCAGCACGCCTGGTGGAGGACTGCGGCGACGACAGCTACCCGAGTGCGTACTTCCGGGCCCAGCGGTACTTGATCGGCTCATGGCCGACCTACCAGATCCTCGATCCTGACTGGCTCTTCCGCTACATCGCCGTCACCTCCCTGGTGGCAGCGCTGCCTCACCGGGTTCTGGCCGGGAAGGACCCAATCGACGAGTTCGAGCAGCGGATCACCATGTTCGCGGAGCACCGACGCAACTTCCAGCGGATGGCGAACCTGGCACTTAACGACCCAGCGTTCGCCGTGAATAGGTCTGACGACCTCCTGCCCACTCCGCTACCGCGACGAAAGGGCGACACCAGGACGGCCCTCTCCATCCAGCACAGCGACTGGGTCACCGGGACGACGAGGCCTCTGCCGAGCGGACGATCCCAAGACTAGCCTCAAGGCCGTGAAGTTAAGGGCTGATGGGGGTTGTCGAGGGGGCTTGATCTGCAGGTTCGCCTGACGTAGGAAGCGGAGCCCCGGTAGAACGACGTAGTCCGCGACTGCCCCCGGCCGGGCCCCGCCGGCCGAACGGCGCGGCCCGGTCCGCCGTCAGCACCACCTCCGTCGCCCGGGCCACCGTCCAGGACGGGACCGGCAACTCCTGCCACCGCGAAGCCGTGGTCACCGGCGGCTCGCTTGTGCTGGTGGCCTGTACGGCACGTACGAGGACCAGGAGGCCGCCGCCCTGGTGCACCACGTGCTCCAAACAGCTCACCGAGAGGGCCGGAGGAACCGCCGTCACCCATTCAAGTGAATACAGAGGCGGTTGACGCCACTTCTCCGGGGCGGGTGGTAAGCCTTTTGCCGACGGGCCGTCAGGTGTCAGCCGACGGCCCATCGAACTGTTCACTGCCAACCGCCGGGAGGGCCCATGAGTTACAACGAACCGCAGACCGCTGAGGAGTTCGACAAACTGCTGGCGAACCCGCAGGTCGCAGTGATGTTCCACGCCGAGTGGGCTGGACCGAGCCTGCAGATTGCCCCCATCTTCAAGCAGCAGGCCGACAACTACCCTGACGCGACGTTCTGCAAGGTGGACATCGACAAGCTCGACACCCACCCGCTGGTCAAGAAGGTCCGCAGCGCCCCCGCCTTCTCCTTCTACCTGAACCGGAGTCTGGTGGTGAACTTCCCCGGCGGCTCGTCCGACACGCTGGAGCAGACGCTCAAGGCGCACTTCTCCTGACTCCCTTCCGCCCGTGCCCCGGCCGACGACCGTCCGGGGTACGGCGGTGCTCCCACTCCCTCTCGGGCCGCGAGCGGCACAATGCAGGCGGGTGCCGTCGCTGCCGCCGATGGAGTACGCAATGGTCCCAGCCCGACTCCGTGGATCCATGGAACTCCTTCCTGAGTAGCGCGCAGCCGAGCCCCGCCGCAGAGGTGAGCGCCCTCTCGGCTCCTGACGAGGACGAGGTCAGCCCGTGCAGCCTCTCCAGGCTCTCCCTCGACCTACTCCGGCTGTCACGGGTCTGGTGTGGTCAGGATGTTGATGCTGATGGTGGCCTTGTAGCTGGTCCGGTCGACGGTGCCTTTGGCGTTGTACTTGGAGATCGCGCGTTTGACGATGCGGGGTCGGGTGCGGATGCGCCGGTCGGGCATGAGGTCGGCCAGGATGCGGCGGCCGATGGTGCCGACGAGGTCGATGACGGTGTCCGCGATGACGCCCGCGGCCTGGATGACCAGGTCGCGGGCGGTGTTCAGGGCGATGGTGAAGCTGGCCCGGTCGGGATCGACATGGGGGCGCGTTTCGGTGGCATCGGCCATGGCCAGGCGCAGGACATGGTAGGTGACCAGCAGCGCGTAGATCTCCTGGTCGAGGCCGGCGGGGGTGCGGGCGCGCAGGACACGGCCGCCCAGAACGGTGGACTTGATCTCCAGGTAGGCGGTCTCGATCTCCCATCGCTGGTGATACAGCGTGATCAGTTCGGCGGCGGGATGGGTCCGGTCGTCGGTCAGGGTGGTCACCAGCCGGTAGCGGCCGGTGTGGCGACCGGTGACCGTGGCGACGCTGATCTCGCAGTCGATGACCCGGACCGCGACGGTGCCGAGTCTGGACAGGTAGGAGCCGTCACGGTTGCGGTGAAGGACGGGCAGGTGGCGGCCGTTCTTCACCCGGACCAGCGCCTGCGCGCCGGTGGTCGCGATAGCGGCCACCAGGCTCTGCACGGCGAAGTTGCGGTCCAGCAGCACGATCATGCCCTCGCGCAGGCTGCGGAGCAGGCGTGGCGCGTAGGTGGTCTCGCCGTCGGTGGTCGGCCCGAACACCGCGTCCAGGACCGTGCGGGTGCCGCAGGACACCAGGACCAGCAACCGCAGTGCCGGATACCCCGAACCGCCGTTGTTGCAGCCGTGTTTGGTGTATTCGGTCAGGTTCGCCGGGCTGTCGGGCACAGCCATCGTCGTGCCGTCGATCGCGCACACCAGTAACCCTCGCCACCACGCGCCGGGGGTGCGGATTCCCGCGGCCGGGCCGCGCAGCAGGTCGAACAGCCAGCGCAGGGGCTCGGCCCCCAACCGTGTGCGGGCCTGCGCCATGGCGCCACCGGTCGGAGAGGCGACCGGCAGGCCGTCCAGGCCGGCGGTCAGCCGCTGCCATACCTGCCGCCAGCCCAGCCCCGGGAACAGGCACCCGGCCAGCAGCAGATACACCACCACCCGCGACGGCAGGTCCCTCACCCGGGCCTGCATCCTGCCGGTCTGCGTCAACGCTTCGTCGACCATCTCGAACGGGACAACCCGGGTCAACTCCCCGAGATGGCCGGGCGCGAACGCCCCAGCGGCAACCACAACCTCACGAGAGATGACCGACTGAGCATCCACGGAGCTCCTACCGGACAGTGATCTTGGTCGACACAGTTCTAGCAGGAGCTCCGCCCCATTTCAGGCGACTTGACTCACCCGCCCGAGGCCCTATCTACACGGCATTGAGACTAGCCTGAGAGGCGATCTCGCGGCTGGCAGCGGCGAGTTGGCTAGCGGCCCATGGCGCGGCCACCCCAACCTGTCCGGTGGTCACGTGTCAGGCAGACCTCAGCCGCACTATGCGCACAGCTCGTGCGCGCACCCTCCCACGGGCTCTCCGCTGCTCGCGAAAGCCCCACTGGCGCGCCCGAGTCCAAGCAGCGACAGCAGCTCCGCCGTGACCACCCTGTAGGCGTTGCCCAGCCGCAGAACCTTGACGGGATACTCGCCAGCCTTAGCGAGCGCGTAGCCAGTGGAGCGGCCAATCCCCAAGGCTCGATTGGCCGTGTCGAGGTCGATGGCCACCGGAAGGGCGAGCAGATCAGCCACGCTCATGCCACCAGCACACGAAGGTGCCGCCATGATGCTCTCCATGTCGATAGTTGTGCCGCCGTGATGCAGTTTGTTTGTATCACGGAGTTGCGGCAGCACTTTTTCTGATCGTAAAGTGCACCCATGACCCCAGAGCATTGGTCGACGACCTTCACCACCCGGGTAGCACAGTCCATGCGCGAGGCCCGGAAGGCGGTCGGCCTCACGATGTCGGCGGTCGCGGACGGCTGCGCCGCTCGCGGCCTGCCGGAGATCACCGATCAGACGATCAAGAACCTGGAATCAGGGCGCCGAAGCACCATCACGCTCACCGACTTCGCTGTCCTCGCAGACGTACTCAGGGTGCCACCGATCACCCTGCTGTTCCCTCTCGGCGCCGCCGAGACCGTCGAGGTTCTGCCTGGCCAGGAGGTCTCCACCTGGGATGCGCTTGCCTGGTTCACCGGGGAGACGCCGGCCGCAGATCCGGCACCGCCGGGGAGCGCTCGCGACGTGCTGGACACCTTCCGGGCGCACGCCGACCTCGCCGCCGCAACCAGAGCATCCGCAGCACTGGCAACGGAGCGGCGCCGGGCCGCGAGCACCACACCGGCTCCGGATCGCAAAGCCGCTCTTCTGGAGCTGGCCGCCGGTTATGAGGAGTACGCGGACGCCGACCGCAAGGAGCTGGCTTCCTTCCGGAAGCGGATGCGTGAGCGGGGTCTCGTCCCGCCCGTGCTCCCCGACGATCTCTCGGCCGTCGATCAGGCCGAGGATGCAGTACGCACAGAAGACAGAGAATGAAGGAAGCTACGTGAAGGAACCCATACGCAAGATCGTCCACAAGGACGGCAGCGTCCGCTACCGCCTCGTCGTGGACATCGGCGTCACCGCCGAGGGCAAGCGCAAGCAGCTCACTCGGACCTTCAAGACCAAGAAGGAGGCGCTGGCCGAGCTCTCCCGCATACGTCACGAGCTCGGCACCGGCGCGTTCGTGGCCCCGAGCAAGATGACGCTGAACGACCTGCTGGACATCTGGCTCAAGAGCGCGACGCGCGACGTCGAGGAAGGGACCGCGTCCAACTACGAGAGCGCGATGGTGCCGGTACGCGCCCACAGCGGCCACAGGGAACTCCAGAGCCTCACCGAGGACGACATCGAGGCCCTCGTGGACTGGATGCTGACGAGCGGTCGGCGTCGCGGCGGGCGGCCCGGCACCGGACTCGGGGTCAGGAGCGTGCGACTGGCCCTGGGCCGCCTGCGCGCCGCGCTGAACCTCGCTGTACGCCGCGGCCTGGTGGTTCGCAACGTCGCCCAGCACGTCACGATCTCACGCGAAGCCAAGAAGAAGGCGGAGGCGAACAAGCCCAACAACATCCCGTGGCACGAGGCCGAGGTCAAGGTGTTCCTCGGTGCCATCAAGGGTCACCGCCTCCACGCCGCAATGATGCTGGCGCTCATCGCCGAACGCCCCGCCGAAGTCTGCGGCGCGCGCTGGGACGAGGACGTCGACCTCAACGCAAGCGGCACGATCGCCGTCCAGAACACCCGCACCATCGTCTACGACCGCACACTGGAGAAGGGATCGCGCAACAAGGTCGTCGAGAAGGACACCAAAACCGAAGCCGGAAAGCGCACTCTTCCCCTACCGGCACCCGCCCTCAAGGCCCTGAAGAATTTCAAGGCGATCCAGGCGGCGGAGAAACTCGCGGCCGGAACCGCCTACAACGACACCGGATATGTTCTCGTAGACGAGCTGGGAAACCCGCTCAAGACGGACAAGCTCCGGCGCGAGGCGTACAAACTCATGGAGACCGCCGGCGTTCGAAAGGTCCGCCTCTACGACGCCCGGCACGCCACACTCTCCTGGATGGCCAACAATGGCGTCCCGGACACCGTGGTCTCCGCCTGGGCCGGTCACTCGGACCTCAGCTTCACGAAGCGGGTCTACGTGCACCCCGACCCGCAGAGCCTCAAGGCAGGCTCGGAGAAGCTCGGCGAGCTACTCGGCTGACCATGATCATCACCGATGTGAGAAGTTGTGAGAGGCAGGCCCTGAAAACGATCAAGGGCCTCGCTCCACTCTCGTGAAACAAGGCCCTGACCTGCGACAATGGAGCGAACTCCAGTCGGGACGACAGGATTTGAACCTGCGACCCCTTGACCCCCAGTCAGGCGAGGTTTCCCTTTTCCTGCCTGAAATGCGCTCGCACACACGTCGTGCGTGTGCAGATGAGCACGTTTCGCGCACCTCGTGCGGCAGCGCGCATGACGTGTGGTCCCCAGCTGGTCCCCAGGTCAGGGGCTTGACGGAGGGTCCGGATGCCGTTCATGCCTCCAGGGTAGCGCGACTCCGGCCCAGGTTCCAGCGTTTCCCTCAGGTCGCCCCGGAAAGGGATTCCATCGCCGCCGAGAGAAATCAATCCGGCCCTGGCGGGAGCCAACCAGGAAATAGCCCCAGCAAATCCCGGCACCGTAAATTCAACGCGGGCTCGCAGAATTTCCGGCGCTCGCCATAGCGTGTTCCAAAGACCGCTCCGAGGCTCGGCGCCACCGCACCGCACGTGCGTCAGGTTGTACGAGCCCAACAACCCACGACCGGCCGGCAGACGCCTTCTCCTGGTCCGCGGCCACTCTTCCGAGCAGCGGCCACGGGCGAGCGGATGCTGCGCGATCAAGCTGCCCTACCCACCGAACGTGCCACGTGATCACCCTCGCGGCGTGTCGCCAGCGCGCGTCCCGGCCAGTCGATCTTGCCAGTGCTCCACGCCCCGCCCCGCACGCTCTGCCGCCACACCCACCACACCCGCAACTCTGGACACGCCATCACCACTGGATTCGAGGAGGAACCCCATGGCGCAGCGTCCCAAGCGGGGCAGGGTGTACCGCAGGTGCGGGTGCACGGACGGGAGCAGCGGGAAGCAGTTGGGTTCGTGGTGTCCGCGGCTGGCCGCCGACGCCACGCATGGCCGGTGGACGTACGCGGTGGACCTCGCCCCGGAGGACGGAAGGCGCCGTACTCGGCGGCGGGGCGGGTTCGCTACGCGGGCGGAGGCGGCCCGGGAGATGGCGCGGGTGCTGAATGCCGAGTACCGGGGCGTGTACGAGGACCGGACGCTGCGGGTCGGGTTGTTCCTGTACGAGTGGCTGGAGTCGAAGCGGCCAGCGCTGGCCCCGAACACCTGGACGGGCTACCGGGCGTGCATCGAGCGCGACCTGGTCCCCGCGTTCGGCGGCATGCTGCTCCTCGATCTGCGGCCCAAGCACATCGACGCCTGGGTAAGCAGGCAGCTTGCCGCCGGCCGCGGGCGCACCACCGTTCACCACGCGGTGGCCATGCTGCGCAACGCCCTGAACCACGCGGTGCGGACGTGGCGGCTGCGCTACAACCCGGCCAAGCACTCCGTGCCCGCCAAGCCCCGCGCCGCCGTACGCGTCTGCTGGACCCCCGACGAGGCCGCGGCGTTCCTGCGGCACAACGCGGAGCACTACGCGGACCGGCTCACCGACCTGTTCGAGGTCATGCTCGGCACCGGCATGCGCCGCGGTGAGATCCTCGCCCTGCACTGGTCCGACGTGCACCTCATGGACCATCAGCTCTACGTCCGCTGGACCCTGACCGCCGTCAACAACGGCACGATCCACCTCGGCGAGCCCAAGACCGAGTCAAGCCGCGCCTGGATCAGCCTCTCCCCCAGAGTCATGGCCGCCCTCCATCGCCAGGCAAACCTGCAGATGACGGCCCACCCCGACGGCCGGCTCGAAGGCCTGGTCTTCGCCCGTCCGGACGGCAAGCCCCTGCGCCCGCAGTGGGTCCTCGACCAGCTCCGAAAGCGCACCGCCGAGCTCGACCTGCCAAAGATCGGCCTTCACGACCTGCGCCACACCGCGGCCAGCATCATGATCGCCGCCGGCATCCCGCTGGCCGTCGCCTCCAAGACCCTGCGCCACGCCAACCTCGCCATCACTACCGACCTCTACGGGCACCTCCTCAAGGACTCCGCCGATCAGGCCGTCGAGGCGCTCGCCGCCGCCCTCAACCAGGCTGACGCCCAGTGGGCCGAGCATGCCGCCACGGTGCTCGACAAAGTCGTCCTACAGGTCGCATAGGGCACCGGCCCGCGGCTTCACGCAGGGCCCCGCGCGTTCATCGCTCGGCGTCGCGAACGGCTCGGGCCTGTTCGCCAATCCGGTGGGCCTCTTCGATGGCAGCGACGGCACGTCGTGCTCGCCGGTGGGCCTCCTCCGAGTTCTTCGGTGCATCGCCTCCAGGCGCAAGCCCTCCCAGGAAGTCGATCATGATGTCGACCTGACTGATGACGGAGCGCGTCAGAGGTGACCGCCGGCCTTCGGCGATCACCTCGACCACGCGGGCCCGGGCCGTTCGAAGCGTGCGAAGCGCGAGCTCCTGGTCGGCGGGGGCGAGCTTGGCGCACCGCATGTACAGGTCGGCGAGCGGCACGGTGATGTAGGTCGCTTCGTCGCGCGGGCTGAGCGTTTCGGAGCTCTCCAGGAGCCAGCGTGCCGTGACGACTCCAAGGGCCGTTTCGGTGTCCGGTGCTTCGTCCGGATCGCGGAGGACCGCGAACTCCTCGGGTGTGAAGGTCACCGGGCGCAGGCCGGTCACATCCAGTGTGACCGTGGCCGGAGTCGGAGTGGTGCCGAAGGCGGCGGGGACCACGCTGAGCACCTTGGTCTCTGGCCGGTCGTCGGCCCCTGGGGCGGGCGGGGCTGCCGTGATCGTCAGGTGGCCTTCGGTTGTGGTCACGGCGACGTTGCTCATCCCGGCCAGGCCGGCGATCAGGGCGAGGATCTGGTCGCGTTGGCGCGCCGAGGCGGTGGCCGTGGCGACCGCGGTGGCCATGCCGGGATCGCTGTGCCCGGTCATCCACGGCAGGAGGGCGAGTTGGAGCGCCAGGAGCAGCTCGTGCAGGGCGAGGAGTTCCTCGCTGAACTCCTCGTCCGAGAGGGTTGCGGTCTTGCTCGACACGAGGCGGCCGTCGCGGATCTCTCGCCGGGTCGCGGTGATGCCGTGGTCGTTGACGGTTATGGAGGCGTGGGCGCTGGCGTTGCGGTAGAGCATGTCGACGGTGTTGCCGCACGGTGGTCCGAGGCGGGCGAGCTCGCTCACGATGTCGCCGGATTTGATGCCCTCCACCACGGCTTCCTCGTAGACGCCGTCGCGGTCCTGGCGGCTGGCTCGGGAGGCTACGAGGATCACGGCCCCGAGATCGCACAGCGCGCCTTCGACGAGTTCCCGGTAGACCTCGGTCAGCGTCCGCATCAGGTGGCGCCGGGGCAGGCGGTAGCGCCATTCGCGCCCCAGCCGCTCGGCTTCGTCCGTGATCCGCTCCAGAGCGGAATTCACGCGGGCCACGAGGAGGACGTGATCGACGACCCACGGGCCAACGGTGTCGGCCTGGTCGAGGACGGCCCTGAGCTGGAGGGCCCGTGCCACGAGGAGTTCATGGTCGACGGCTCCCGAGCTCGTGGCCAGGACCGGCAGCAGACCGAGGATGTGCTCGTCAGCTGCCTCGCTCACCCCGGTGATGTCGACAAAGGCCGTGCGCAACGTGTCCGCTGCCGCCGCGATCAGCGTGACGCGGCCTCCCACGCCCGCCCAGGCTACGGCCGCGACGTCGATCGATCCGTCCGCCTGGATCGGGCCGTCGGCGGGCGAGTTCCTGATGATCTCGATCTGCTTGGCGACCCGCCGGCCGTACTCTGCTGCGGCGCCGAACCAGTTCTCGCCTTCCCCCTGCAGCTTTCGTGCCGCGTCCAGGTCGACCGCGACGATCGTGCTGGCCATGGCCACCTGGCCGCGGAGCAGGGCCATGCCGGCCCGGGCCAGTTCGCGGTGCACTGCCCGCCAGGCCATCGGCGGCATGATGTCCCTCAACGACTCGACCCATGCCAGACCGGCATCGAACGCCGCTACCAGCTCGCTGAAAGCGGCGACCGTACCAGCCTCTCGCGGGTCCCAGGTGCAACTCTCAAGCAGCTGCTTCACTTTGGGGAGCGGGTCGCTCAGCTTTGCCAGCGCCGGCAGGATCAGCTTGTCCAGGTGCTCGTGGTCGCCGAGGGGAACGCCACGCGTCGCGAAGGCGGACATGCTGTCGGCCGTCACGGTGACACGCTGGCCAAGGCGTTGGAGAGCTACCTTGAACGCCCTGCGCCGGGCGCCGACCGCAGCCCTGACCTCACGCACCTCGTCATCCGGCAGAAGATGCCCGCACTCGGGGCACTGGCCGGTTCGCGTCACCGCCCGAGGCAAACCGCAGGGGCCGCAGTTCGCCGCCAGGAGGAGTCTCACCTGGTACGAGTCGACTGTCGTCACGCGGCCAAGGATCGCAGGCCCGAGCGCAGCGTCGACAGCGGGGCCGGTCCGCCGACCCACCCAGGCTCAGCCTCGATCACGGGTACCGAGTGCGAAGCCACAGCAGCTCCCAGTCTCACTGGCGGGCGCAATCGCTGCACCATCGAGGAACTCTCCGTGTTCTTGACCCACAGTGCCGGCTGCCGCACCACACCGGTCCACCGGCCTCGTCAAGATGTTGCTCGTGGACTGCGAGTTCCTCATCCGGTGAACCGTTCGCCCAACTCGCACGGGGTCCGTCGGCCGTTCGGACACCAGCGGATCCCCTGGTGTCCGAACGGCCGACCCTGGGAGACTGTTTAGTCGACTTTGCTGCATGGCACCGGGTCGGTTAGGGCAAAGTGGTAGCGGCACGAAACGCATGAGTCTGGGGAGGGCCAGTGGCGGGAGGTTCGGCGCGTCCGAAGCGGCAGCCGGATTACGCGGCGCAGGCACGGCGGGCCGAGACCGAGCAACGTCGGCTCCAGCAGCAGGCGGAGCGTGAGCGCAAGGCCGCGGAGGCCCGTGCCAAGCAGGCTGAACGGGAGCAGCGTGCTGCCTACGCAGTGGCGCGGGCCCAGGAGGCAGTGGACCTCACGAGCGTGGCGGAAGACGATGCCGAGAAGTTGCGGACCCTCCTGATCCGGTCGGTCCGGCACACGGCACCGCTGTCGTTCGGCGCGCTCCGCCAGCAGTTCACGCCTGCTGTGTTCGTGGCCGGCAAGTTGGACCGTGCGGTGGCCGCACCACGGTGGGAGGACTTCGAACCGCCCGCCCGAGGCGGCCTGCTCGCGTCGCTCGGATTCGCGAGCCGACGCTACGAGGCCGAGGTCGAAGAGGCCCGGCAGCGTTTCGACAGGGCGCTGGGCGAGCACGCCCGGGCGGACAAGAAGCGGGTGGCCAAGCTCGCGGAGCGCCGGGCCGCACACGACTCGAAGGTCCGGGAAGTCGGCGAGCGGGTCCGCGAGTTCAACGCCGCGCTGGCAGAGCGGGAATCGGCGTACCGGGCCGGGGACGTCGAGGCTGTGGAGTGGTTCGTCGACCAGGTGCTGGCTGCGTCCGTCTATCCCCTTGGCTTCCCGAAGCGGCACCAGGTGTCCTACCAGGCCGACACCGGTGATCTCCTGGTGCAGTTGGACCTGCCGCTGGAGGACGTGGTGCCGGCGGCCCGGTCGTTCAAGTACGTGAAGACGCGGGACGAGATCGTCCCGGTGCCGCGGCCCGAGAAGGAGCGGAAGGAGCTGTACGCGTCGGTGCTCGCTCAGAGCGCGCTTCGCACTCTGCACGAGGTGTTCGCTGCCGACCCGGACCGGGTCATCCGGTCCGTCGCCCTCAACTGCCACGTCGACACCATCGACCGTGCCACGGGCCGCAGTGTCCATCCGTGCCTGATCACCTTGCAGGCGAGCCGGGAGGAGTTCGAGGCCCTGGTCCTGACCCAGGTGGAACCGCGCCTGTGTCTTCAGCGGCTTCGGGCTCTCGTCTCCCCCAACCCCTACGAGCTGGAACCGGTGCGTCCGCTGGTGACGTTCGACCTGTCGAAGTTCAAGCTGATGGACAGCATGGACGTGGTCGCCGGCCTCGACAGTCGCCCGGTGCTGATCGACCTTTCCCCGCTCGAGTTCGAGCACCTGGTCCGCCAGCTCTTCGAGGCCATCGGCATGGAGGGGTGGAACACGCAGCCGTCCAAGGACGAGGGGGTGGACGCCATCGTGATGAACACCGACCCGGTGATGAAGGGCCTGTGTGTCATCCAGGCCAAGCGGAGCCGCAACGTCGTGCCCTTCGAGACCGTCTCGGCCCTGGCCGGCGTCGTCGAGCACAAGCGGGCGGCGAAGGGCATCCTGGTCACCACTTCCTGGTTCGGCAGGGCCAGCCAGGCGTTCGCCAATGACCACGGCCGACTTGAGCTCCTCGACGGCGCCAACCTGGTCCACCTCTTCAAGGAGCACCTGAACCTCGACGTCATCCCCGGCCCGGTTCCCCCCAAGCGTCGCACCTAGCAACATCGTTGCAGCAGCTCGCTGGGGGCGATTTGCGGGCGGCTTCGGAGGCTCCTTCCGAGCGCCCAGATAGGACACGGATGCCTGCGACGCTCGGGCTCGGTACTCAGTCGCTGCCGAGACGGGCGCGGATGTGGTCGGTTGGCGTCCGGGCTGCGTGAGGAAGCCGGACGAGGCGGGGAGCCTCAATGCGTTTCGGGCCTCAGGATGCCGACTTGGCGGCGGCGATCGACCAGTTCGACCGGGTGGCTGCCAACCTGGAGAAGCTCGAGTCCGTCTGGCGCTTGCTGGAAGAGATGAGTCCAACGGACATCGAGTTCGGGTTGGACACTTCCGATCGGGAGAACCTCGTCCGTACCTTCATGCATCTGGCCGAACACCTGCCCGCGATCGACGGGTTCCGGGTGGACGCCGTGCCGGAGTCGGCCGACGCGATCGCCCAGACCCGTCTGGGCTACTGGGAGATCGGCGAGCCGGCCGGTCGCGCGGCGTTCGACCGCACTTCAGTTCGCCGCTGCGGGGGCCTCGGCCTGGACCCTCGCGCTGGTGGTGACGAAGTAGGAGTCCTGGTCCTCGAGGTTGGCGTGGGTCTGCTCGCCGATGTACAGGTCGAGGTGTTTGGCGTCGTCGCAGCCGATGCTGCAGAGGTCGTCGACGTGCCAGTCCGCGCTCTTCACCCGTGCGCAGATGTCGGTGGAGAGTCCTTGGCCGCAGTCGAGGACCCGGATCCGGGTGCCCGGTGGCAGTTGGTTGGCGGCGACGGAGTGCCAGGGGACGAGTGGGTTCTCGTGGGAGCCGACGGGTGGTTGACCGGTCGTGAAGTAGCAGTGCCGGGTGAAGTCCCAGCCGAGGTAGTCCCCGTGGACGGTCTTGCCGAAGCCCTCGAGGGCGACTCGGTCGAGGTAGTCACCGGGATGGTCGTCCGGCAGGTCCTGCCCGGCGCAGGCCTGGTCGCGGATGCTGCGCGCGGGGCCGTGGAAGAACGCCTCGCTGGGCGTGTAGTACACCGTGAGGGTGTAGCCGTCCTGGGTCGGCTGGTCGACCCGCGGCAGGTCGATGGTGGTGAGCCGGTGGTGCAGTTGCAGACCCGCACCGAGGAGGGCGACGGCCGCCAGCAGACCGCAGGCCAGGCGCAGTGCTGTTCGGGTGCGACCGGAGCGGGGGCGGCGTGGTCCTGGCGGGGTGGTGTCCTGAGGCGCGGCCATCGGTTGGGGTCCAGTTCGTCCGGTGTCGGGGTGGTGGCCGGCTGAGTCGCCCGGAGCTCGGCCGGTAGGGCGGAGCGCAGCGATGCTAACGGCCTGCAGGGCACGGAAGTCGACACTGGTCTCCCGAATGGGTGACCGCTTCGCCGTCGGGTTGCCCCGTTCGCCGTAGCCCCCGTGGCCCTGCGGCAGGCCGCTCGTTCCTCCGGGGGAACGCCCGCGCGCCCGGCAGGAGCCGTCCGTGACCTTCCCAGCATCCGCTGGCACGACCGACACGCTTGCGAGTCCCTCATCCGCCGCCGCTACGGCGTCGGCCGTGTTCGAGGACCCCCGCGGTCTTCGCCGCGCGGCCGTGACCGCCGGCGGCGTGCTGGTGTTCCTGGGCTGCCTGGGCGTCCTGGTGTTGGTCGGTGGTGTCCTGTACGCCGATCCGCACGCACCGGCGGCCGAGGCTGGCAGCACGAGCGCACCGCGGTGAGGGGCACGACGCCGCGCGGGCACTGGTGGCTCCTGGGAAGCCTGCTGACGGTGTTCCTGCTCGCCCTGTTCCTGGCGACCTCGGTCATCCGGGGCGTCGGCGCGGCCGGCACCAGTCAGAGCCAGGGGCCGGACGACCTGGTGCCGGGGTCGGTCTCCGGCGGCGGCCCCGTGGTCGATGCCCGGGGGGCCGCACCGATCAGCTCAGCCGTCCGCCCGGGGACGGTCGCGCTGACCTTCGACGACGGCCCGGACCCCGCCTGGACCCCGCAGATCCTGCGCCTGCTGGCCGCCAAGCAGGTCCCGGGTACGTTCTTCGTGATCGGCGAGCACGTGGCCGAACACCCCGAGCTCGTCCGCGCCGAGACCGCAGCCGGGCACCAGGTGGGGCTGCACACCTTCACCCACGTCGACCTCGCCACCGCACCCGTCTGGCGGGTGCAGCTGGAACTCGCCGCCAGCCGCGCAGTCCTGGCCGGGGCCACCGGCCGCAGCACCGCGCTGCTGCGCCCGCCCTACTCCTCCACACCCGACGCCGTCGGCAACCGGGACTGGCAGGCGATCCAGCGCACCGGAGCCCTCGGCTACCTCAATGTCCTGTCCACGCAGGACAGCCTCGACTGGGAGGGCGGCCAGGTCGACGACATCGTGCGCCAGGCCGTCCCGCCCGCGGGCCAGGGCGCCATCGTGCTGATGCACGACGGCGGTGGCGACCGCTCGCACACCGTCGCGGCCCTGGGGCGGTTCATCGACACCCTCAAGGCGCGCGGCTACCGCTTCACCACCCTCACCCAGGCGGTCGGCCTGCCGCCCCAATCAGCGCCGGTGCCCCGGCTGGAGCGCTGGTACGGCGCCGCGCTGATCGAACTGCTGCGGGCCGCCTTCCCCGTGCCCACCACGGCGGCCTGGCTACTGGCCACCGTCGCGGTGCTCACGGCCGTCCGCCTGCTCCTGCTCGCCGTCGCCGCGACCGCACACCGCAGGCGCACCGACAGGCAGGCCCTGCCCGATCCGGGGCTGCCCGTCTCCGTCGTCGTACCCGCGCACAACGAGGAGGCGACCATCGCCGCCTGCGTGCGCGCCCTGCTGGACGGCGGCTGCCCCGGCGTCGACGTGGTCGTCGTCGACGACGGCTCGGTCGACGGCACCGCGGCAGCCGCCGCGGCCGTGGCGGACCCCAGGGTCCGCGTCGTGACGCAGCCCAACCGGGGCAAGCCCGCAGCCCTGAACGCCGGCGTCGCCCTCGCCGCACACGACGTGATCCTCATGGTCGACGCCGACACCGTGCTCGCCCACGGCGCGGTCGCGCGCCTGGCCGCCGCCTTCACGGACCCGGGCATCGGCGCGGTGGCGGGCAACACCAAGGTCGCCAACCGCGCCGGCCTGCTACCGCTGTGGCAGCACCTCGAGTACGTGATGAGCTTCGGCCTGGAGCGCCGCCTGTTCGACCTGTTCGGCGCCAGCCCCACCGTCCCCGGCGCGATCGGCGCCTTCCGCCGGCCGGCCCTCGCCTCCTGCGGCGGGATCAGCGCCGACACCATCGCCGAGGACACCGACATCGCCATGGCCCTGTGCCGGGCGGGCTGGCGCGTCGTCTACCGCAGCGACGCCCACGCCTCAACCCACGTCCCCACGACGGTGCGGGAGTTGTGGCACCAACGCTACCGCTGGGCCTACGGCACCCTGCAGTCGATCTGGAAGCACCGCCGCTCCGTCACCGAGCGCGGCACCGCCGGCCGCCTGGGCCGGCGCACCCTCCCCTACCTGCTGCTCTTCCAACTCGCCCTCCCGCTCACCGCCCCCGCGCTGGACGCCGCCGCCCTCTACGGGCTCGCCTTCGGCGTCAGCCCCGCCCCCGCCTACACCTGGGCCGCGTTCAGCCTCGCCCAACTCGCCCTCGCCGCCCACGCCCTTCGCCAGGACCGGCAGAGCCTGCGCCACCTGTGGCTGGTGCCGCTCCAGCAGACCCTCTACCGCACCGCCCTGTGCCTGGTCACCATCCACGCCCTGGTCAGCGCGGCCCTGGGGGCCGGCCCCCACTGGCGCAACCACACGGCGCCCCGGCCGGAAGCGCGAGTCGTCCCGGCAGCGGTGTGAACGGCCGGTCCGCGGAGCACTCCTCTCACACCCGGATGTACCACCCACGCGACGTGAGCAGCCGCGCAATCGGCACGTAGAACAGCAACAGCCACAGCAACGCCCACACCAGACTCGCCACCGGCGCCGGCAGCCACGAGGCGAGGCCCACCTCGGCGCCCACGCTCCGCACCGACCCGTGCCTACCGTGGTAGCGGACCGGAAGGTAGTCCAGCGTGTCGATGACCAACTCGGACAGCACGTAGAAGAACAGCGGATTGCGCCCTAGAGCCACCAACGTCCCGCCCACCGGCCCGCTCCCGCGCCGGACGGCGGCACCCGGGCCCCGACCGGCCCACAGCCCGCCGTCGAACAGCAGCAGCACAACGCCGAAGCCGACGGCCATGATCCCGATGGTCACCAGCGCGTAGGACGGAGTCCACAGCTGCTTGCCGATCGGGATGACCAGACCCAGCGCCAGGCCCACCCCGACGCACACCCGCACCGACGGCGATCAGCAGCAACGCGCGCCTGCGCACACCGCCGACCGTCCGGTACAGCCGCTTGTTGCGGACCAGGTCCATGCCGACGACGAGCCCGGCCCAGCAGTTGACCACGGCGACCAACGTCGAGGGTAGGCCCTCCGGGTCGAACCTGGCGCCGTCGAGATTGTGCCGGACACCCCACATGCCGGTGTCGACGTACGCCTCGAGCGAGCAGTCCCGCACCAGGCCGTGCACGCCGACGCACTCGGGCCACGGGTTGTGGAAGGCGTACGTCGCCACGGTCCACAGGACGAGGCACCCGAGCGGGAGGGCGCCCAGCAGCAACGCCCGGGCCAGGAACCGGACTCCCCGGGAGCGCGTGCCGCCACCTGGCCGCACCGACCAGGCACACGTGAGGTACAGCAGCGACACCACCAGGTACACGACGCCCAGCCGCTGCAGCACACCGACGAACCGCACCCCCGCCAGGACCTCGGGCAGGAACGGGTAGGCGTTGAGGAACAGGCCGATCGCGTACAACAGGACGGCCCGGCGCGCGACGCGCAGCAGGTGGGGGCGCCGGTCCGGGGTCGCCGAGCAGCCTTCGGCCGCCGGCCGCAGGAAGGCTGACATGGACACCGGCGCCGCCATCCCCATGATGAAGAGGAACCCGGGGAAGACCAGGTCGGCCACCGTCAGCCCGAAGCCGTCCGGGTGCCGCAGGACAGCAGCCGCGATCTCCTCCACCTGGCTGCCGACGCAGATGCGCAGTGCGACGAGGCACCTGCGGAAGGCGTCCAACGCGGTGAGGCGCCGGCGCACGGGTGCGGTTTGCGGCCCTTCGGTGCCCGGCTGCGCCGCCGGGGCGGCGTCGGTCGGCGGGACAAGGCGGCGTCCCGCAGTCGCGCCCATCCAACCCATACACACCTCACACCCGGGCCGGGCTTCACACAGGGTGCAGCCGGAGCGTCCCCACGGGGCACCGGGGACTCGTGCCCCGTCCAACGACCGGACGACCTCCCCGGACACCGTCACGATGAGCAGTCGCCGAGTCCTCGGCAGAGACGGGACCGTCGAGCGTCCGGTGGTCCGCGCCGTCGCCGGACCGGCCTTGGCGGCCAAGGCACGAACGGGTTCCGATTTCAAGCGGAACCACTCGTTCGAGTGGCGATCGAACATCGCCCCGCAGGTTCCGGTGCCGTGTCGCCGATGATGCGAACCGAAGGAGAGGAGAGGTGAGATGACGACGGACAAGGTCGAGAACACCGGTTCGGGCACAACCGCGGCAGCGGGCTCCGAGGCCTCGTCAGCGGCTGCACGGGAGCGGACCGCAGTGCGCCTGGGCGAGGCGGTGGGAGCCGACGGCTCGGTGCGCAGGCCGTGTGCGAGTCGCACCCTGGAGTCGGCGCTGCTGCTGGTGCTGCTGCGCCGGCGCGGCGGCCACCCGGGCCGGAGCGGGAGCTCGGGCAGTACCTGGCCGCACCGGGGTCGCAGGGCAGTGGGTTCGATGCGGCGTTGGCGCAGGCAGTCCTGCACGGCCGCACCGTCGAGGCCGATGTGGTGGGCGAGGAGCTGCTGGCCGGGTTCGACCACTTCTCGCTGTCACGCAAGCGGCTGCTGTTCGACGTGTACCTGGCCGTGGTGGGCGCGGTCCCGTTCGCGGAAACGATGCTGCGCCCCGCCGACCCGGGCCGCCGGGGCGGGGACAACTCGGTCACCTGGATCGAGATGATCATGCTGAGCGTGCGGATCGTGGTCGCTCACGGTCTCGGCCGGGGCGAGCGGATCACCGACGCGCAGCGGGAGCGGCTGCTGGAGCTGCTGCCTTCCAGCGGCGCGCCGGTGTGGGAGAACTACACGGCCGCGCACCTGCTGGCGCTACTGGCCGTCCAGGAGTACGCGCCCGGCCACCAACTGGTCGAGACCGGCGTCGCGGCGGTGCTGGCGTGCCGCAACCGGGACGGCGGCGTGCCACCCATGTCGAACCTGGACGTGTTCAGCACCGGCCCCGCCGGCCTGGCGCTGGCCCGCGCGGGCGCGGACCCGGCCCTGCTGCACCGCATGTGCGACTACCTGATCGCACGGCAGATGCCCGACGGCGGCTGGTCGTTCGGCGAGAACATGCGCCACAGCGACGTGGACGCCAGCTCCTACGCCGCAGCCTGCCTGGCCGCCGTCGACCCGGTCCGCCACCGCCAGGCACTGCTGCGCGCCGGCAGCTACTTCCGGGGCATCGCCGGCGAGGACGGCGGGTTCCCCACCTACATGGCGGGCGACCCCTCGGAGGCCGGCATGACCGCCGGCGCGGTCAGCGCGCTGGCCTGGAACGGAAGCGATCACGCCGACCTGCTGGACGGTGCGGCCCGCTGGCTGCTCGACGCGCAGCGCGCCGACGGCACGTTCGAGCGCAGTTGGAGCCTGAGCGAGGCCAACACCGTCTGGCGGGCGATGTGGGCCCTGCACTCGATGCCCGAAGCGACCCGCACCGCCCTCAAGGACCGCATCGCCGATGCGAGCGAGGCCTCCCGCCGCTTCCTCGCCGGGGCGCAGAACCCGGACGGCGGCTGGGGCTACCGGCCCGGTGATCCCAGCGACGTCGCCAGCACCTGCTACTCGCTGCTCGCCCTGACGGCGATGCTCGTGCGCCCCGAGCTGGACCCGGTCGTACGCGCGGGCGCGGCCCACCTGCTCTCCTGCCGACACCCCGACGGGTCGTTCACCGCACGGCCCGACCAGGTCGCCCCGCGCCCCCTGCTCTTCGACGCCCCGGTCTTCACCGACACCTGGGTCCTGCTGGCCCTGACCGCCTGCTCCGGCGGCGAAGCCCGGTGAGCACGCCCAGCGCGGACCCGGACACCGCCCCCTCGCCCAGGCCGCTACCGGTCGACCGGCCCACCCCGCTCGAACCGCCCTCCGACTTCCGCCTACTGCGCACCGAACTCCCAGTGGCGCCACTGGCCTTCCCCGACGGCCCGCCCGGCTGGCTGGTCACCCGCTACGACGACGTCCGCGCCGCCCTGGCCGACCCCCGCCTCAGCTCCCGCCGCCCCCACCTCAACTCCCACGTGCGCCCCAGCCTCATCACCACCGAGGAGATGGCCCGGCTGCGCCCCTCGGACCTGCTCACCAGCGACCCGCCCGAACACACCCGCCTGCGCCGCCTGGTGACCGGCCAGTTCACCGCCCGCCGCATCAACCAACTCGCTCCGCGCATCCAGGACATCGTCGACCAGCACCTCGACGCCCTCGCCACCGGCCCCCGCCCGGCCGACCTGATGGCCACCGTCGCCCTGCCGGTGCCATCCCTGGCGATCAGCGAACTCCTCGGCGTCCCCTTCACCGACCGCGACCAGTACCAGCGCCTGACCGCCGAACTGCTCTCCCTGGACCGCACCCGCGACCAACTCCTGGCCAGCAAAGCCGAGATGAAGACCTACCTGCTCGGCCTCATCCAGGCCAAACGGACAGAGCCCGGCGACGACCTGCTCTCCGGCCTCGTCCACACCCAGGCCGACGACCCCACGCTGACCGACGACGAGATCGCCGCCCTCGCCCAGCTCATCCTCATCGCCGGCCACGAGACCACCGCCAACGTCACCGGCCTCGCCGTCCTCCTCCTGCTGCGCCCGCCCCGCCTGTGGGACACGGTCCGCGACCAACCGCAGCTCGTCGACGCGGTCATCGAGGAGACCCTGCGCTACGCCACCGTCCTCCAGTTCGGCCTGCTGCGCGTAGCCCGCGAACCCCTCACCCTCGCCGGACAGGACGTCCGGGCCGGCGACCGCATCGTCCTGCACCTGCCCGCCGCCAACCGCGACCCCGACCGGTTCCCCGACCCCGACCGCTTCGATCCCCACCGCCCCGACGCCACCAAGCACCTCGGCTTCGGCCACGGCCCCCACCACTGCCTCGGCGACCAGCTCGCCCGCCTCGAACTGCGCACCCTCCTGGCCACGATGCTGGACCGCTTCCCCGACCTGCGCCTGGCCTGCGACCCCGACCGGATCCCCACCCACCGGCACCGGGTCGTCCACGGCCCGGCCCACCTGCCCGTGGACTTCACCCCGTGACCCGGCCGACCGCGGCACAAGCGCGGAATCACCAGGACGGCGGGTACGCCGCCTACGCCTTCGACTTCGACGGCACCCTCGCCGACACCACCGACCTCAACCACGCCTGCGTGCAAGCCGCACTTGCCGCCCACGGCATCACCATCACCCTCGACTGGGTGGCCGCCGAACCCGTCTTCACCGCGAAGCAGCTGCGCCGACGCCTCGCCATCCCCACGGCGGCCCTGCCCGAAGCCACCTTCGCCGAAGCCGCCCTCGCCCACTGGTTCGCCCACACCGACCGCATCCGGCCCATCCCCGCAGCCACCGCCACCGCACGCCATGCCGCCGAACACGCCGCCATCACCGTCGTCTCCGCCAACTACAGCGACATCGTCCGCCACGGCCTCACCGTCGTCGGACTCGACGACCTGCCCTGGACCGTCGTCGGCCGCGACGACGTCCCGCACACCAAGCCCGCCCCCGACCCCTACCTGCACGCCGCCCACCTGCTCGGCGTCGATCCCCGCCGGTGCCTGGCCCACGAGGACACCGACGAAGGCATCACCGCCGCCACCGCCGCCGGCATGCACGTCATCGACATCAGGCACCACCCCTGGCGGTGAACCGCACCCCCATGAAGACGGCCCGAGCACGCACTCGAGCCTCACAGTGCGGCCGACTGTCTGTTGGTCAAACGCACGGCCTGCTCTCGCCCTACTGGCTTCCGCCTACACAACCGAGGCCACGCTGACTGCGCACCGCACATGCGGGGAGAATCCACCGGAGATGGGCAGCACCTCCGCACCGCTCGCTGCGCCGACGCGTCCGAGGAAGCAGCTCAACGCCCCACGGCACCACGGCCAGCCGTGCACAACACATCTGGCGTGCCGCCACAATGGACTGACGCATGGGCAGACACGAAGGCCTGTACAGAGACAACCCTGGAGGTACAGCCCGATGACCCGTTACAGCGTCGACCCCGACCGGCATGAGCTGATCGCCGCGTGGGGAACGGGCGAAGGCGATCTCGCCACCGGCCTCGCTGCCCTGCCCGCCGACGCAGCCCTCTCCGTGCTCCTGGGACTGGCCCGTTCACTCGCCCAGCTGTCGGAGGCTGCTTGGCGCACCTGTACCCATCCCGCCAGCGCCGTCGGCTCCTTGGAACCCAACAGCGAGGGCTGGCGGCGTGAGGAGGAGCGCAAGGCCTTCGGCGAGGTCGCGGACGCGATCGCCAAGCCGCACCTGCCCAGCGGCGGGTCTATGACCGTCTCCTACAGCCCCCTGATCGAATCCGCGAACCGCATCGGCCGCGCCCAACAGGCCGTCCTCCTCAGCCGCGAGGACGCCTCCCCCGTCCAGGTCGCCGCCGCCGACCACCTCCTGGAACAGGACCCCTTCGGACCCGCCGAACTCTTCCGCGCGATCGACCCCACCGCCGCAGCCGTCGCCGCGGCACACTGGCTGGCCGCCGCAGCCGAGGTCACCGCCGACGCCTCCGGCCACGACCCCGTCCACGTCGTCCAGGAAGCCGACAACATCGAAGCCCTCCCCCACGAGACCCCCACCCTGATCCTGGCCCCCATCGACGACGGCGCCACCCCGCGCGAGGCCGTCACCGGCCTCGTGCGCCACGCCCTGCACATCACCGACGGCCTCCTGCCCGACCCCGCCGCCCTACGCGACCAGATCGACGACACTCAGGAGACCCTCGCCGAGCTCGGCGACGACGCACCCGACCTCGCCGACATCGAGCTGCGCCTGACCCCGCTCGACCCCCGGCGCCCCGGCCGCGACCTCCTCGAAGACCTCCTGGCCGGCATCCACGGCTGCTGGCTCCTCTACACCGAGTACGACGACCTCGACACGGACGACAACCTCGACGGTGATGCCGAGGACTGGGACGACGAGCAGGCCGAGCAGCACCAGCAGCGCGGCCGTGAACGCTTCGCCCAACTCGTCCGCGAAACCGCCGCCGCCAACCGCGACCGGCTTACCTGACCGCCTGCCCTCACCAGCGGGTCGCCACTGACGCTCATCGATAGCTGGATCTCCCTTGCCACAAGCCAAGGGAGATCCGCAGGTCACAGCCACTTTTCATGAGCTCGTGGTCGCACAGTTGATCGCCCCGCGGAGGCAGACTGGGAGAAGGACGACTCGCGCACGATCCTTCGAGGCGATCACCATGCGCTGCTCACCAACCCCCTCCGGCGGCCAGGACCGGGGCCGCATCTACCGGCGCTGCGGCTGCCGCGACGACCACCACCGGCAGCTCGGCACCCGCTGCCCGCACCTCGCCACCGACCCTCGCCACGGCACCTGGGCCTTCGCCGTCGACACCCCGCCCGTCGACGGCCACCGCCGCACCGTCCGCCGAGCCGGCTTCCCCGACGAGATCGACGCCCGCACCGCGCTGCGGCGCTTCAACGAGGGCTTGGCCCTGTGCGTCATCACCGACCCGAGGCAGCGCACCACCGAGTACCTGCGGGACTGGCTGGACGAGGAGGAGCTGCGCCTCAAGCCCACCACCATGGCCCGCTACCGCGCCTACGTCGAACAGAGGCGTACTGACAGTGCCCGCGAGCATGGCCACGCAGGCGGCGGCCAGGACCGTGCGGGTATTGGGGTGCCGGTAAGAACCGTGTCACCAGCCGCAAACGACTGTGATCTTGCGCGGGCGTCACCCGCGTGGGTGAGTCGGAGACCGTACGGCTGCGGTGTGTGGAGCCCTGGGAGGACGATCGACGACTGTGGCCCGTACCCCGTTGGACCTGGACGAGCTCGTCGAGCACTGGACGCTGCTGAAGGACGAGCAGGCACTCGTATCCGGCAAACGTGGTGCGACGCGGTTGGGCTTCGCCGTGCTGCTGAAGTTCTACACGCAGTACGGCCGGTTTCCCCGGAACCGGGCAGAGCTGTCGGGGGAGGCGGTGGAGTTCGTCGCCCGGCAGGTGCAGGTTCCTGCCTCGGAGCTAGGTCTCTACGAGTGGACGGGCCGCACGGTCGAGTACCACCGGGCTCAGATCCGGGAGCACCTCGGCTTCCGCGAGTGCACCGTTGCGGATGCAGAAAAGCTGACTGCATATCTGGCTGAGACCGTCGCGCACAAGGAACGCAGGCCAGAGCATGTCCGGGTGGAGCTCCTGGCGCGCTGCCGCGCAGAGAGCATCGAGCCGCCGACGTCCGGCCGCTGCGACCGGATCGTGGCAGCTGCTCTGCGCGCAGCCGAGGAAGCGCTGACCACCCTGGTCTCCTCGCGGCTGGCCGCGGAGAGCGTCGAGCGGATTGTGGCTCTGGTGGCCGGCGGGACTGACCAGGACGATGAAGGATCCGCAGGCGGCGGAAAGGACGAGGGCGAGGATGCGCCGCCCGTGCTGGCCAGGATTAAGGAAGCGCCGGGCAACGTGAGCCTGGAGACGATGCTTACCGAGATCGACAAGCTCTTGGCTGTGCGGGCGATCGGTCTGCCGCCGGATCTGTTCATCGATGTCGCGCCGAAGGTCCTGGCCGGCTGGCGGGCACGGGCCGCGGTGGAATCCCCTTCCCACTTGCGGACGCACCCGGTCTCGCTGCGGGTGACCCTGCTGGCCGCGCTCCTGCACGAACGGGAGCGGGAGATCACCGACACGCTGGTGGAGCTGCTGAGCTCCACCGTGCACCGGATCGGGGCACGGGCGGAGAAGAAGGTCACCGAGCAGCTCGTCAACGCGTTCAAGAAGGTGTCGGGCAAGGAGAACATTCTGTTCAAGCTCGCCGAGGCGTCGCTCGGTACTCCGGAGGGGACGGTGCGGCAGGTCGTGTTCCCGGCGGTGTCTGGGGGTGAGGCGACGCTGCGGGAGCTGGTGCACGAGTTCAAGACCCGTGGGCCGGTCTACCGGCGTACGGTGCAGATGACGCTGAAGGCGTCCTACACCAATCACTACCGGCGCGGGTTGATCAGGCTGTTGGACGTGCTGGAGTTCCGTTCCAGCAATCACGCCCACCGGCCGGTGATCGAGGCCCTGGCGTTGGTTGCCCGGTACGCGAACGCCGGGAACACGACGTACTACCCGCTGGGTGAGACGGTTCCGGTCCACAAGTCGATGGGTGGGGACTGGGCGGAGGTGGTGCATCGCACCGACAAGCGGGGCAGGCGCCGGGTGGTGCGCATGGTCTACGAGGTCGTCGCCTTCCAGGCTCTGCGTGATCAGCTCAAGTGCAAGGAGATCTGGGTGGTGAACGCCGACAAGTGGCGCAACCCGGATGAGGGCCTGCCGCAGGACTTCGAGAGCCGGCGGGAGGAGAACTACCGCGAGCTGCGCAAGCCGCTGGATGCCGCGGTGTTCGTCGACGAGCTGCGTGAGCAGATGGCGTCCGAGCTGACCCTGCTGAACGATGGGATGCCCAAGCTGTCCTGGCTGGACATCGCCGAGCGGAAGTCCGGGGCGATCCGGCTGACCCCGGCCGAAGCTCAGCCGGAACCGCGGAATCTGCGCAGGATCAAGGGAGAGGTACAGCGGCGGTGGGGCATCGTGCCGCTCGTCGACATGCTGAAGGAAGCGGTGCTGCGGACCGGCTGTCTGGACGCGGTCACCTCCGTCTCCGGCGGGGGCAGCCTCTCGCCGGATGTCCTGGCCGAGCGTCTGCTGCTGGTCATCTACGCGTACGGCACGAACACCGGGATCAAGGCCGTGGCGTCCGGTGGCCACGGTCATACCGAGGACGAGCTGCGGTACGTCCGGCGCCGGTACCTGTCTGCGGAGGCCGCCCGCGCGATCGCCGTCCAGATCGCGAACGCCACCTTCGCCGCCCGCAGCACCGAGCTGTGGGGCCAGGGCTCGACCGCGGTCGCCTCCGACTCCACCCATGTCCGTGCCTACGACCAGAATCTGTTCACCGAGTGGCACTCGCGCTACGGCGGCCGCGGGGTGCTCATCTACTGGCACGTGGAGAAGAAGTCCCTGGCCATCCATTCCCAGCTGATCAACTGCACCGCGTCCGAGGTCGCCGCGATGATCGAAGGCGCCATGCGGCACGGCACCACCATGGACGTCGAGGCCAACTACACGGATTCGCACGGCCAGTCGGAAATCGGGTTCGGCATCACGCGGCTGCTCAACTTCGACCTGCTGCCCAGGATCAAGCGGATCAACAAGGTCAAGCTGTACCGGCCGGTGGCCGGCGAGCCGGACGCCTACCCGCGGCTGACTCCGGCGCTGACCCGCCCTATCCGCTGGGAACTCATCACCCAGCAGTACGACCAGATGATCAAGTACGCGACTGCGATCCGTACCCGTACCGCGTCCACCGAGGCGATCCTGCGCCGTTTCACCCGCAACGCCTCCCATCCCACCTACGCGGCGATGCTGGAGGTCGGCCGAGCCCAGAAGACCATCTTCGTGGCCCGCTACCTGCGGCTGCGGGACCTCCAGCGGGAGATCGAGGAGGGCCTGAACGTCATGGAGTCCTCCAACGGAGCCAACTCCGTGATCGCCTACGGCAAGGGCGGGGAGATCGCCTCAAACCGGCGCGACGAGCAGGAGATGTTCGTCCTGTGCCTGCGCATCCTGCAATCCGCCCCGGTCTACGTGAACACCCTCATGCTCCAGGACATCCTGGACGAGCCGGAGTGGGCCGACCTGCTCACCCCCGCCGACCGGCGCGGCCTGACCCCGCTGTTCTGGACCCACGTACGCCCCTACGGCGAGGTCAACCTCGATATGGAAGCCCGCCTCGACCTCACCTCGGTCACGGTGCCCGGCCCCCGCAAGTCGGTTGATGAGCCGACGGCAGAGCAACGCGCAGATGCGTGAACGGGCCTTGGCACCGGCAAGCCCACGCCAAACGACTAGCCTTTCCAGGATCGCGGCCTCGGGGAACATCGGTACAGCGGTTAACGCTAAGCCGGTGATCATGGCCCCGGCCTCGGGAGTATCGGTACAGCGGTTGGCGCTGAGAACGATCACGGCTCGGGTGTGAGCGTGTTGACGCGGTTCTCGTACTCGCGGCGGGCCTTGCGCTGGGCGGGGATCGTGGGGAGGTCGTGGCCGCCGTCGAGCGGCTGGCAGCGGGCGAGGAACTGGCGGTGCACGGAGGGCACGGCGGTGACGCGCAGGGTGTAGCCCTGGCCGCGCCGTATGGTCGCCCCTTGGTCGAGCGCGGCCCGCTCGACGGGGTCCAGTTCGGCGGTGCGGAGGAAGTCGGCGACCTTGCCCGGCATGTCGACGGTGACCAGCAGCTCCGGCGCCGGACCCTCTTCGTCCGCGGTGACATGATCCGGCAGGAGGTCGGCAACGGCCGTGCGGATCGCCCCACGGCTCACGTTGTGGTCGCGGGCGAGTGCGGCGATCGAGCGGCCCTCCACGTACGCGATGCGTACGTCGTCGGTCTTCGCGGCCGTCACCGCGGGGCGGCGTCCTCCCTTGTTGCCCTTGGCCTCGGCGGCGCGCAGTCCGTCGTAGGTCAGCTCACGCTGGAGGTCGCGTTGGAGTTGGGGTGTGACCGAGATACGGGTCAATGGGCAACGGGATGATCTTGAAGCGCTGATGAGGGGAGAGCAGACAGACTGTCCAACGACACCTTGGATTGGTTGGTCGTTGCACACACGTCCGTGAGGCCAGGGGTGATGTTATTGGCTCTGATCATCACTCTTGCGAAGATGGAGGAGAACTTTGAGCACTCGACAGGCTGGCACGGTGAAGTCGTTCAACGACAAGAAGGGCTATGGCCTCATCACTCCTGATGCGGGGGGTGATGAGTTGTTCGTCTCCTTCGACGCCATCGTTGGCAGTGGCAGAGCGAGACTCTTCGAGGGGCAACGCGTGACCTTCGAAGTTGAGGTGGGCCAGAAGGGTAGTCAGGCAACGGGGGTCTTGTCTGAATAGCCAGGCATCGCCGCCTCGTGATCGCAGCTGCCGCGACCTTCGCGGGCGCGATCACGTAGCCGCCGGTCGCCCTCGTTGCGGCCACTCCAGATCGAGTGGCAGCCTTCGGCTCCACCAGTGGCGTCGCTGCCTGTCCCCCGGAGCACCTTGTCTACGACCTCCTGGCTGAGCACCGGGAGCAGAACGAGGCATTGGTCTTCGGCTGGCTCGTGAACCGAGTGTGAAGCCAGGGTCGGCCTGACGCACCGGCGTGCGGATCTGGCCTGCGTTGGCTGTCGGCGGCGGTCGGCCCGCCGTCGCCGCCGACAGCATCCGGGCCACGCCCGCAGTGTGGGTTGAGGAGCGCATCCTGGCCGGCCTCGGGACCACGCCCCGAGATCAGTTTCGGCACCCCACGGTTCCTCGATCCTGGGACCGTGCATCGTGATGAGTGCGCTGCCTGAGTACTCCCGCTGGTCCATCTCCTCGGCTGCGCGGAACGGCTGGAACCTGCGGCCCGATGCCCCGCAGTGCCCTGCCGCTGCGGTCGCGGACCCGGGCACGGTTCAGGCTTCTGTGAAGCGGGAGTCGATCAGGGGGCGGTCCCGATCTTCCAGGAGCCGCTTCCGGCACCGCGGTCCGTGTAGTAGGTCGTGGAGACGTCCCACTTGGCGCCGTCCTTCGGCGATGTTCCGTTGACATCCAGGAAGCCGCCCTGGCCGTCGGCCAGGTCGTTCAGGAGGTGGAGCGTGTCATCGATGCGCACCTTGCCGTCGCTGGGGGTGGACGACTTGGCCAGCAGCCTCCACTTGGCACTGTTGTCGATCCGGGTCTGGGATTCGGTGGTCGAGACATCGAACTTGGCGCCGTCCCTGGCCTCGCCGCCGTTGACGTCCAGGTAGCCTCCCTGGCCGCCGGCGAGCTGGTTGACGAGCCAGACCTTGTCGCCGCTCATCACGGCCGCGCCGTCGCTCTTGCCAGAGGCCGAAATGACCTTCCAGACACTGCTCTGCCGACCGTTGGTGCGATCGGATGACGGGTTGGTGGACACGTTGAACTTCCCGTCCGCACGGCCCGCGCTGCCGTTGACGTCGAGGTAGCCGCCCTGCCCGCCCAACTCGTTCATCAGGGTGATGCTGGTGCCGTAGGTGAGGGTGGCTCCTGACCACGCGGCCATGCTCGCCGCTGCTGGGGCGTGGGGTGCCGCTGCTGCCGTTCCGGCAACAGCCAGGGCCGCGGCGGCCACAACAGTGGAAAGGGCAAGCTTGGTGCGCATGGATCTCCTCAGAGTTGTCGTGCGAACGTGGCGACGCGGACCGTCGCGTTGGCGTCGGCCCGTACCGCAGACCAGCGAAGCGCCCACTCACGCCTTAAACAACATTCATCCGCAAAGATCGCTTCATCGTGTGAAATAAAATGGCGCATGTTGTACACGACGGTCGAGCCGCCTTCCCGCTGGGGGGCAATCGCATCTCTCCTTATGTGCGCGGCAGCCGCTGCGCTGGCGGGCTGAACCGGCCGAGCGGCGCCCCTCACTCAGCCCCTTCGGTTACCTAGAGTATGCGATTATGACCTCTAGGTAAACATTGGGTGGTTCTTGTTGACAAGACCGGATGGGCGAATGAACGCTATGAGCGAAGAGACGGACCAGTCACTCCCCGTCAGCGGGGGGCAGGCCGACTTCACGGTCACTCTGAAGGGAGGAGGCAATACGATCGACCTCACCAAAGCAGTACGTTCGTTGACTGGCCTCAGCCTGAAGGAGTCCAGGGAGATGGTGCAGGTCGGCACTGTGGTGGTGCTGGAAGGAGTGAGCCGGGAAGCGGCCCTCAGGGCCAAGGAGGTGCTGGAGGCTGCGGGTGGTCACGTCGAAGTGAAGTAGCACCCGGCTTCGTGGCCAAGCGGTACGGGTCACCGCAGTGGCCGCCGCACCCATCACGGCGGCATGCGGGGCGACTTCCTCCAGCGCCGCCCACAGCGCGGCCACGTCCAGGTCCGCCTCCTGCTCCTCGACCAGCTCCGCTGTGGCCACGGAGTCTGGCCCATGTCATCCACCGTGACCAGTCAGTGCCTGTGCGAGAACCTGTGAATCCAAGGTGATGCGGCTTTGGCCACGGATCGCTGTCGATCTCGTTCCCGCAGGAGGCGCAGCGAAAGGATCCAGGCGTCCCATTTCTGACTTGCGGCGGAGGGTAGGCCATGGGGACTTATTGGCACCGTGCAGGTTGGCACTGCCGTGCTCGACCTGCGGGCCCCTGCGCGACTCAGCGGAGGCCACCGACAAAGAAGACACCGGCGAGTGAGTTAACCAGGCTAAGCCACCCTCTCAGCTCTTTCTGCGATCATTTACATACCCACCGTCACCAACGGTGGTCATGAGCATCTAGTGAGGAAGAGGACATGAACAAGAGTCAGCTCATCGACGCGATTGCCGAAACCGCAGAAATCGAGAGGGACACAGCCGCCGCGGCCCTCGCAGCCCTCACCGACTCGATCACGCGCGCACTGAAGACGGGTGACGACGTGGAGCTGGGTGGCTTCGGCACCTTCCGTGTCAGGGAGCGCCGACCGGTGGACACGACGAACCCCGCGACGGGTAAAGCAATCACGATCTCGGGTGTCAAGTTCGCTCAATTCGCGACGGGCAAGAGGCTGAAGGACGCCCTCAACTGACTGTTCCAGCGGCCGGCGCACCGTCGGCCGCTGCCCCCGTAGCCCGGCCAGACTCGCACCGCGAGGTGGCACCCCCTGGCCTTCCCAGGCCGTGGCGTCCCTTCCGCCCGCGACCGGAGGTTCTCGCACAGGTTCTCAATCTCAATAATCCAGGCACATCGCGCCCGCGACACGTGCGAGCCCTCGGCCCAGCCAGCTGAGGCTAACTGCTCGTCGACCCGTCGAGCGACATGTGGCTGACACTGTCAGCCACATGAAGCCGCAGGTGAAGCCGACCGCCAGCAGTGACAGATAGAGATAACCGCCTGCTCATCGGTCAGGAACTCCACTGGCATGGACGCGAAGCTATCGGTGCCCGCCGGCGCTCAGGGATCTTCCGCCGAACCTCGCCGCCGGGCCTGCCGCCCGTGGTAGAGGCCATGATCACCGGCTTAGCGTTAACGGCTGTACCGATGTTCCCCGAGGCCGGATCGGCACGCCGGCGAAAGCCTCAGCGAGAGGGTGCGATAACAGGCCCGAGCCAACGTGACCTCGGTCGCGTGTTCAACGACGTTCCGGAGCTCTACGACCGGGTTCGGCCGGGATACCCCGACAAGCTGTTCGCGGACCTTTGTCGACATCACCGGCATGGACGACAGGTCGTCGGTCCTTGAAGTGGGCTGCGGCACCGGGCAGGCGACGCGCTCGCTGGCGGCGCTCGGATGTTCAGTGACCGCGATCGAGCCGGGAGTGGAAATGGCCGCACTCGCTCGCCAACGCCTCGCCACCTTCCGCAACGTCGAAGTCGAGAGGTCGACGTTCGAGGAGTGGAACGACACCGCGCACGGCGATCGGACCGGGCGGGCGCCGTGCGCGCCCGCCCGGTCCGATCGCCGATGGTGCGAGGCCGACGGACAACGAGGAACAGGAGCGGGCCCCTGCCTCCTGTCTCAGGCCCGGGCGTTCTCCGGTGTGTGGACCGCCCTTGCCTACCGGCGTCGCCGCCTACCGCAGGGTGTCCAAGAAGCCGTCGTCGTTCGCCAATTCGTTGGCCCCCTCGCCGTCCTCGTCGATCCAGCGGGCCGCATCAACCTTGAGGAAGGAGGGCCGCTCTGTGCTCTTCGTCAGTCGGGGCCAGTACTTCTGCCCCTTTGCATGCTTGGGGAGCGTCACCGACAGGCCGTGCCTGCTGGCCTTGTTCTCGACCCACTCAGATTCGATCTCGGCGAAGAACTCCAGTTCGAAGGCGTACTCGTGACCGTTGGCGTCGCGGGCCTTGAACGTCAAGGACGTGGAGGTGGCATCGCACTGGACCGATACTGCATCCACGTCCGCGATCTCGACGTTCAGCGTCACGGCATCCGTGGCGCTGATGGTGGAACTGGTCTGGAACCAGAGGACTGTGGGCTTGGTTGCGGTCACAGGGATTTCCGTTCGGCTGAGGGGAGTGAGGTGCACCTCTCCAGAGACTACTCTAAGCACTTGTTCACATACGGAGCGTGCCGCACGGTGACTCGGCTGCCTGCTGCGCGCCCGGCGTACCGGGGGAGGAACAGGCACTCACCCCTGTTCGGCCCGGTCCGGGTCGCGCAGCGGCCGCAGCCCGCCGGGCATCTCCGGCAGCAGAAAGCTGTACCGGCCGAGCATGTTCACGTGGTGCCGCACGAACGGGGAGTGGCGGGCGACGTCCTGATCGCGCACGTCGAAACCCTGGGCCCGGAGCCGGACCACGGCGGCGTCCATGTAGGGGTGGTGAACAGCACCAAAGCGTTGAGAACCAGGCCGAGCGCGCCGATCTGGTCCTCCATGCCCTCCTGGTAGTGCTGGTAGAGCTGCCCGGCGCGGCCGTGGAAGATCTTCCGAGCGAGGGCGTGGCGGCTCTCCTGGAGGTTGGCCTGGGCCTTGATCTGGCGGGTAGGACGGTTCGTCGGCCAGGCGCAGGATGTGCAGGGTCGTGGCGATCCGGCCGTAGTGCGCGATCGCGTCGCCCAGCACCGTCGGCCGGCCGTCGCGCGAGAGCATGCGGATCACGTCGTAGGCCCGCACCGCGCCGGTGTGGATGGAGCCGATGATCCGCAGCACATCCTCCCAGTTCCGCTCGATGCGCTCCAGGTCGATCCGGCCGCGGGCTGCCTCGTTGAACGCCCCGTAGTCGGCGGTGCGGTCGATGCGCCGCTGGTTCGCCGCCTCCCGCACCGACGCCACCAGCCGGGCGAAGCAGCTCACCCCCGGCAGCAGCACCCGCCGCTCGCGCAGCCACCCCACCGCCGCGACGAACAGCACCTTCGGCCCCTCCCCGGTCGTCCAGGCCCGCGCGTCCAGCCACACCACCAGTCATCGTGGCCACGCACCGCGAGGCCCACTGGCGACCCTGGGCAAACCCCTCGCGCAGGCTTGCCCACGCTCCTCGCACGGGCCGTCCCGTCCGGCGCAGGACGTCGGCGTAGATCCGGGCCCGGACGCGCGGCTCGCCGGGATTTCGGCGCACCGGGCCGACGCCTGAGGTAGCCCACCGGTCCTCAAGTGCGGCCATGACGGCCCGGACGGTGATGTCCAACACCACCAGGCCCGGGCTCCGCGATGTGGCTTGTTTCGGGGGGTGGTCTTCCCGGGCATGGCTGCCGTCCCGGTCGATGATGGAGGGAGAGTTGTCGTGTCTGGAAGGACGTACAGCAATGACCGTTTACAGCGACAGGTTCACCGGCGACGAGCTGCTCACCGATGCCGACACCCTCCTGGAAGGGGGGCGTCATGGCGAGGCGGTCTTCGAAGTGCAGGCGGTGCGGCTGGAACAGTCGGACGAATTCGATCTGGTGCGTCGCATCGGGCTCGAGGAGATCCACATGGACAAGAAAGACTTCCAGGCGTATTTCCGCGCGTACGAGAAGAACGTCCGCGACAGCCTGAGGGAGGAGGGCAAGGATGGGAACGCCTTCCGGCTGCGAGCCGAGGGATGCGTCAAGGAGCTGCTGTCCTACTTCGATGACCTGCAGTTCTACGTCACGGGCAAGGGCAAGCAGGAATACGAGGCTGGCAAGGCCATGGTCGTGACCAGCCGGTACCACGGCGACGCCCCCGACCCTGTGTTCTCCTTCTGGAAGGACGGCCTGCGCTCCTGAGCTGAAGCCCAGCCGCACGGCTCCGGCCCTCCGTCGGGAGCAGAACCGCGCGACGTCGGCGGTGAACCGGACTGGTTCGCCGGCCCCGGGTCCACCCACAGGAGGGAGCCAGGCTCAAGCCGCGGGCAGCTCCCTTACCGATCGGCAAGCCCTGTCGGGGTGCGACCCCCGTCGCGGCCCCGATGGCCAGGGCCGCACCCCGTACGTCCGAACGTACTCCGCGGCCCAGCCACCGTTCTGGCTTTTCGTTGGCGGCGGCCATGATCTGCGGCCCACGGCCACGCGTCGCTGTACTGTCAGAAACGTTCCTTTCCCGGAGCAAGACCGGAAACGAGCCGCCGAAGCGCCATTGATCTCGGATCGGTTCTCAGAACAAGTTCTCACGCAAACTGGTGGTCCACCCCCTTCTGAGAATTGTTTGTGACAAGATCCTGGGTCATGACGGACCCTCAAGAACCTTCCCCGGCCGACGCGGACGATGTCGAGCGCCACCCCTGCCCCCGCTGCGCGGCCGAGCCCGGCTCGCCATGCCGCTCGCGCGGCGGCGCGGTCGCCGGGATCTACCACACCGGCCGGTTCAAGAAGGTGCCCCGGCTCGCCAAGCGGCTCAGGGTGCCGACCCCGGCCGACCGGGGACCGGGACAGCCGTGGCGCCCCGGCACCCCACCGCCGGCGCCCATCGCCGACGACACCCCGAGCGCGGACATCCGCATCGGCTACGCCCGTTGCTCGACGCTCACCCAGGAACTCCAGTCGCAGCTCGACGCGCTCGCCGGGCGCGGCATCCCAAGGGACAAAATCTTCAGCGAGAAGATCAGCACCCGGGTGCGGGTGCGCCCGCAGTTCGAGGCCGCTCTCGCCGCCGCCCGCGAAATCAAGGCCCACGCCCCGCACTGCCGGGTCATCTTCACCGTGTACGAGATGAAGCGCCTCGGGCGCGACGCTGCCGAACTCACCGCGCTCGCTGACCACCTGACTGCCCACGGCCTGGTCCTGGAGATGCTCGCCGGACCCCTGGCAGGAACGTACGACCCGAGCGGGCACGGCAGACTGCTGTTCGCGTTCTTCGCCGCGATGGCCGAGACCGAGCGGGAGAACATCCGCGAGTCCACGCTGGAAGGGCTCGACGCCGCGGCCCGCAAGGGCAAGCACGGCGGCCGGCCCCAGGTCATCACCGACGACATGCTGCACACCGTGCTCCGCCGGAAGGCGCACGGGGAGTCGGTCGAGCAGATCCGCCCCGACCTGTGGATCGCCACCGGCAAGCGCAAGGGCCAGAACCCGAGCCTGGCGAGCATCTACCGGGCGCTCGCCGAGCACGAGAAGCGGGAGGTGTACCCCGAGGCCGTCGAGGCTGCCCACGCCGACTTCGCGACTCTCCAGAGCAGCGACGACATCCCCCGGCCCCGCCCGGCGTCCGCCGCCACGATCCAACCGGCCACGGGACAGACCGCGTTCACCGCGTGACCGGCACCCCCGTCATCCCGGAACGTCCCGGCGTCGGGCCACGCCCGATCAGCTCCTGGGCCGTAGGCTCGACGCCGTGGCAGACATCCAGAACACCCAGGGCTTCAAAACCCTCTTTGCGCAGACCGAGGCCGAGTTGCTCACCCGCGGCCTGGACGTCGTGCCCGTCGGAGTGCGCAACGTGCTCGCCCACGCGGTCAACACCGACGCCGAGCGCATGGATATCCAGCCCCGCTCTGCCCTGCGCTACATCGACCCCTCGGTCATCGCCGACCAGATCGCCAAGGCCGGCGCCGAGTCCACCGACGGCTCCGAAGAGGCCCACGGCATCCGGCCCTTCCGGCTGGACAACCGCACCACCGACCGGACCGTCACTGGACGCCCCCTGATGGCCCTGGCCCAGGCCGCCAAGTACGCCACCAGCAACGGCGACTCGCGCACCGCACAGCACGCCATCGACCTGATCTGCGAGCTTGGCTCCGCCATCGCCGAGCTGGACCGCGACCTCGCGCCCGTCCCGGCCGCAGTCCTGGACGAGACCGTGCAGATCCTGGAACGCGTCGCGAACAAGATCGAGAAGGACGGGTGGAGCGTCTGCCCGTGCGGCGAAGACCACGGCCAGACCCGCGCGGATGCCGCGGTCCCCAAGGTCATGCGCGACGACGCCGATCTCGTACGCACCGTACGGGCCAGCATCGACCGCTGACGATCTACGCGCCCGGCTTCTGGCCGAGCAGCGCCGCCAGGCCCAGCTCTGCGTCACCGCCGTTTGCGGCCGGTGACACGGTTCTTACCGGCACCCCGTATTGAGTGCGGCTGAGATGCTCAACATTCCTCCGAGGGTGCGGGCGCTGCCTTCCAGCAACCCGACGTAGCTTTCTGTACTCGGGCCCGCGTACCGGCTCAACGACGCCCCGGCCCGCCCGTTCCTCGCGGTTGGGCCGCCGGGGCTACTCGTTGTCCTGGTCGTGGTCGTCCGCCGCGTCCGGGTCGCGCAGCGGACGCAGGGCGCCCTCGGGCTGGGAGGGGGTGAAGCGTACCGGCCGAGCACGTTCAGGTGACCGCCTTGAGCGGGGACAGGCGGGCGACGTCCTCGTCCAGAACATCGTGCTCGCGCGCTTCGGCGGGCAGCGCCCGCAGCTGCTCGACCGCGGCATCCAGGTAGCGGGTGTTCCACGGCACCACGGCGTTGAGGACCAGTCCGAGGCTGGCCAACTCGTCCTCCTGGCCGTCCCGGTACACCTGCTGGATGTGCCCGCGCCTGCCGTGGCAGATCGCCCTCGCCAGGGTGTGTCGGGACTCCTGCACGGTGAGCTGGCAGTTCATCCGGCGCCGGTAGGTGTCGTCCACCAGGTCGAAGAGGTGGAAGGTCTTCTCGATCCGGCCGTACTCGGCGAACGCCTGCCCCAACGGGGTGGGGTGGCCCTCGCGGCCGAACATCCGCAGCAGGTCGTAGGCGCGGACCTGGTTAGTGATCAGCGACCCCGCCACCCGCAGCATGTCGGGCCACTACTCGCGGATCTTCTTGAGGTTGACCTTGTTGTGGGCGATCGCCTCCAGCGGCCCGTAGCCGCCGGCCGGTTGCTCGCCGGGGATGTCGGCACGCCAGAACCGCTGGTCGGCCAGGTCGCGGAAGCGCGGCGCGAAGCGGAAGCCCAGCATCTTGAAGATCCCGAAGACCATGTCGTCATACGAGGCGTTGTCGGTCGCCACCATCACCGGCCGCTCCACGGCGCCCGGCGGCGGGTCGGGGTTGGAGAGATCGCCTTCTTCCACGCCGGCGGCACCAGCTTCTGGTCCACCTCGCGGGGCACCAGCGGCGTAGCCCTCACCTTGCGCCGCGCGAGCTCGGGCAACCGCTTGACCGCCTTCAGCACCCGCCGCCCCCAGCGCGTTCGACTCGCCCAGCAGCGAGAGGAACGGCCGCACCGTGCTGCACCGGCCGGCCAGCGCCCGGCGCGTCTGCCGGTACACCGCCTGCACCGTGCGCGACGCCTTCGCCGGCCGGGGCCGGGGCGCCAGCCAGTCCTGTCCGTGGCCCGCTTCGCTAACGTTCAGCAGCTTCACCTGCGTCAGCAGCGCGAACACGTCCAGCGCGTCGTCGATCGCGGCGGCCTCCAGGCGCCGCACCACCGAGGTCAGTAGCGCGGTGCGGCGCCAGTTCCGGGGTGCGCTCCTGGGCAGCGTTCGTGAAGGATCCGGTGCTGTTCAGGTGGCTGCTCGGATATCCCGTGTTGCGGATCAGGACGGTGGCGTCGTCTCGCCGAAGATCTCGCCTCCCACGGTGAGGTCGTCGGCGATGGTGACGTTGTTGTCCTTGAGCACGTTGACAGGGCTGTCGA